>CAUZIY010000051.1:0-18535 GCA_963579995.1 Phycisphaerae bacterium | reverse complement strand
CACCGTCTCACGGCCCATTGCCTGCATTTCTCGGAAGCGGTTGACCAGCAGATCCATAAACTTTTTCCATTTCCGTTGACCGGTTCGCAGCAGCGTGTCATTGATGAGATTCGTGCGGATCTTCAGCGTGACTGGCCCATGAACCGCCTGCTTCAGGGTGACGTCGGATCAGGCAAGACGGTCGTTGCGTTGTACGCGTTATTGATGGCATGCTGTGAGCGCAAGCAGGGGGTGTTGATGGCTCCGACGGAGATCCTTGCCGAGCAACATTATCTGTCAATTTCCAAGATGCTCGAGCATTCGGAAATTCGTATTGGCCTGTTAACCGCTGCAGCCAGCGAGGCAAATCGGAAGGACCTTTTGCAGCAACTTGGTGCCGGCAAGATCGACATCTTGGTGGGGACACAGGCCTTGTTGTCCGAGGATGTGGTCTTTAAGAATCTGGCGGTTGTTGTCGTCGATGAGCAGCACCGGTTTGGTGTTCTGCAACGTGCGGCATTTCAGCGGCCGGCGGTTGCGCAAGGTGTTGTTTACTGTCCGCACTACCTGGTCATGACCGCGACGCCAATACCCCGCAGTTTAAGCTTGACGCTTTTTGCCGACCTGGATATTTCCACGATTGACAAATTGCCACCGGGTCGCGGGCCGATCGTGACCCGTGTTGTCGGTAGTGATAAATCCCGCTCGGTGTACCAATATATGTTGGATCGCTTGGTCCGAGGCGATCAGGCATACGTGGTCGTTCCCACCATTGAAGATGGAATTTCCGGGCCGGGTTTACGACTTAAAAACTTGCGGCAACACACGAAAATGCTGCAAGAAATGTTTGTTGGATTCAACGTGGCTTCCATCCATGGTCAGTTCAAGAGGCAGACGCGTGAAGCGATCATGGGTGGCTTTCGGGCAGGTAGGATTGATGTGCTTGTTGCTACGACGGTGATTGAAGTGGGGATCGATGTCCCCAATGCCAGGATGATGGTGGTGGAACATGCAGAGCGTTTTGGGTTGGCCCAACTTCATCAGCTTCGAGGGAGGATTGGTCGATCAGGCGATGGACGCAAGAGCCTTTGTGTTTTTATTGCTGATCCGAGTACCGAACCGGCAAAGGAGCGGATGAAGGCGATAGGGACTACCCACGATGGTTTTAAGGTGGCGCAGTATGACTTGGAGATCAGGGGGATTGGCGATTTCTTTGGTACACGCCAGCATGGCCTGCCCGCATTACGCGTGGCGCAGATTCCTCGGGATATGAATTTGTTGCAGTTGGCGCGGCGTGATGCCCAGGCCATTGTTGAGACTGATCCGGCACTTGCCAATGAAGATCACCGGGTTTTACGGCAATTACTGGTCCAGGAGTTCGGTGTTGATATTGGTCTCATTCAGGCTGGATGATTGCATTGGTGACGGCATTGGGTTGCAAGGCCAGCCGGTCAGTCATTGGTGATTGTCCGGCCCTTGCCACGCAGTTTTGCAAAGAAGTCACGGAGAAGTTGGCTGCACTGATCTGCATGAACCCCGGCCGTAATTTGTACCCGATGGTTGAATCGTGTGTCACTGACCAGTTCGTACAACGTCTGCACGCAGCCCATCTTGGGGTCGGCGGCGCCATAGACCAGTTTTTCGACCCTTGCATTTATCAGGGCCCCAGCGCACATGGGGCATGGTTCAAGCGTGACGGCCAAACTGCAACCATCCAGCCTCCAAGATCCAATACGTTTGGCCGCGTCACGCAGAGCAAGGATTTCTGCGTGTGCAGTTGGGTCGGAACTCGACTCACGGGTGTTGTGGGCTTCTGCCAGAACCGTATTGCCACGGTAAACCACCGCGCCAACCGGGACCTCATCGTGTTCCATCGCTTTGGCCGCCAACTGCAGCGCTCGGGTCATCATTTCCTGGTCGATGGGCATTGTCATTGTCAACAGGCTACACTGGCCGGTGATGAAGATCATCTGCGCGCCAGATAGTTTCAAGGAATCGTTATCTGCGGCAGAAGCTGCCGAGTCAATGGCGGTGGGTATTCGGTCGGTTGCAATGGATGTGGATATTGACCTGTGTCCGATTGCCGATGGCGGTGAGGGGACCGTGTCCGCCTTGCTTGCGGCCACCAAGGGCCAGTGGCAGCAGGCTGCGGTTATGAATCCGTTGGGCGAGCCGATTGATGCTCGATGGGGCCTGTTGGGTCAGGCAAGAAATGAGCCGTTGACTGCCGTGATTGAAATGGCCGCAGCATCGGGGCTAGAACTTATTGAGGTGTCGCGTCGGGATGTCACGCGTACCTCGACATATGGCACCGGACAGTTGATCGCAGCCGCCCTGTCGGCAGGCGCTGGCCGCATCATCTTGGGGATAGGTGGCAGCGCAACCAACGATGGTGGCTGTGGAGCAGCGCAGGCGTTGGGCGTTAAGTTCCATGATCACGCAGGCAGGCAAATTATGGATCCGATGACCGGGGCAATGTTGTCAGGTGTGTCTCGTATTGATACCACGCAACTCGACCCTCGAATGGGCGGGGCCCAGATCGCTGTGGCTTGTGATGTGACCAATCCAATGACCGGTCCTGATGGGGCGGCCCATGTTTATGGTCCACAGAAGGGCGCCAATCCGCAACAGGTTGAACAATTGGATGCCGGGTTGCGGCATCTAGCAGTCCTATTTCGTGATCAACTCCATCAGGATGTTGAGGAACTTGCAGGTAGTGGGGCGGCAGGTGGCATGGGAGCCGGCCTGATAGTTCTTTTGGGTGGGCGGTTACAACCAGGCGTGGGGATGGTGCTGGAGGCTGTAAAGTTCGAAGAAAGGGTTGCCGGTTGTGATCTGTGTTTGACCGGTGAAGGTCGGATTGACGGCCAGAGTTTGTCGGGAAAGGCCTGCCTGGGCGTTGCGCAGGTCGCCAGGAACCAGAGTGTCGACACCATTGCCTTGGTTGGTTCGGTAGGACCCCAAGCGGAGCGTACTCGTGAAGCGGGGTTGAAGGATTTTGTGGTCATCGGGGAGGGATTGAGTGTTGAACAATCAATGCAACGGGGTGCGGAACTGGTTCAAAGGGCGGCGGGAAGGGTGGTGAGGGAAATGTATGGTGTGAGCCGATCATGACCTGGTTGCTTCGCATTGCGATCCTTTGCCTGTTGGTTGTGGTTGTTGGCCTGCCGGTTTTTATGTCGTCATCGCAGCGGGTCGGTCGGACGACGGAAGTGTGGTAGGGCTGAGCATCGGTTGGTCGTGCTGACGCCGCACAACGAGCAGATTCGGTACGAATTCTCTCATGCTTTTAACCAATACAGGATCCGCCAAGGGCGGCCTGCTGTTGTGTTTGATTGGCGGGTATCGGGTGGGACAAGCGAGCTGAGAAAGCTCACCTTCGATCGTTTTTCAGCAAAGGTGCAAAGTGGAAGTGAAGATTCCGGGATTGGGGTTGATCTGTTTTTTGGGGGTGGGGATTACGAGCATGGTCTATTGGCAAGGGGCATTTTCACACGACGCGGTGACCGGGAGATACATGTGCCGCTCACGATGCCGATCGATATTCCACCGGCGTTCTTGAATCAAGTATACCCGTCACAAAAGATCGGCAGCAGCGATCTGTATCATTCACGGCGGCGATGGTTGGGGGTGGCGTTGTCCAGTTTTGGTCTGGTTTACAACCGTGACGTGTTGCGCTGATTGGGGTTGGATGAGCCAAGGACCTGGAGTGACTTGGCGACAGGTGAATACTTCAATTGGATTGCACTGGCAGATCCATCCCATTCTGGTTCCATTGCGGTGACCTACAACCTGATCTTGCGGCGCTTGGGATGGGATGACGGCTGGTCGATGTTGCGTCGTGTGTTCGGCAACGCGAGATATTTCGCCTCCAGTGCGAGCAAGATCCCGATAGATGTTTCGGCGGGTGAAGCAGCGGTTGGCATGTGCATTGATTTCTACGGGCGGTTTCAGGCAGGTGCTATTGGAGGGGGGCGGGTTGCCTATGTTGCACCGAGATATCTGACCGCAATTACGGCCGACCCCATCAGTATTCTTCGTGGCGCACCCCATCCAGATCTGGCTCATGAATTTGTTTTGTGGTTATTGAGGCCTGAGCCGCAGAATTTATGGCAGCGCTGTTTGCACTTGCCGCGAGTGCGGGTTGCACCTGTTCGCTTCGAGCTAAGACGCCTACCGGTCCGTCGTGACCTTTACACCGATCAATACATACAGGGCTGGACGGACCAGGTCAATCCATTTGATCAGGCCAGGTCATTTCCCGTCAATATGCCTAGTTTCTATTCGGTTGTGGGCTTGGTTTGCCACGCCATGGCAATTGATATCCATGATGAACTTCGTGATGCATGGCGTGCGATTATTTCGTGCAAGGAGCCAGTCTGCCGTGAAAAGATGATTGGTGTTTTCGACCAAATGCCGGCCCAGTTGATCCTTCCATGGACGGATGACGAATTGCGGCGATCATGGCAAGAAAATTTGCAGGATGAGGGTCATGGCCGTCACCATGAGGTCGTGTCGATTCTTGCGAAATTCGTGGGGCCGTTGCAAAGTGGTATGCAAGGCCAACAATGGCGCGTTAAGCAACGATCACGCTGGATCAAATTTTTTCGGGCCCAGTATCAGCAGGTGCGGTGCCTGGCTGAAGAGGATTACTGGTGACCGGACACGTAGGCCACAATGCTTTGCCCCGCATGGACATGTTGGCCAGGCTGGACAACAGGCTTGGGTTCGCAGTTCTCCGGCAGGTAAAGTTCTGTCGTTGAGCCGAGTTTGATCATTCCGAACCGCTGGCCACGCTGAAAGATTTGGCCTTCACGAGCAACACAGACGATCGTTCGTGCCAATAATCCCGCCACCTGGCGCACGGCGGCCACACGCTCTGGTCGAGTTGGGTGGCATAGGATCAGTAGATTGGATTCATTCTTCTTGGCTGAAGCGGGTTTGAGGGCGTTGTGATGTGCCCCGGGCTGAAAGTGAACCGACTCGACACGGGAATGGCAGGGAGCCCGATTCACGTGGACATCAAAGACGCTAAGGAAGATACGGATGCACGTGGCTGGTCCTCCCAGTGGAGCATAGTGGTCCAACTGATGGACAGATGTCACCTTGCCGTCAGCAGGACTGACGATGGCGCTTCGTTCGGTAGGAATCCGGCGTTCGGGATCCCGAAAGAATGCCAGCAGGCAAAGGGTGATCAAAACGGTGGGGAATATGGGCCACCACAGCCCGACGACGGCAAGGCTGGCAGCCACCAAGAGGCCGATCGCCATAATCGTTAGGCACTCTTGTTTTCCGTAACTGCAGAGCATCGCGCGGTCGTGACTTGTTTAAGGAATGGGGTCGGCAGCAACTTGTCGGCCGTATGAATTGGCGATCGGTCGCCATTACCTGTTTTGCATTTTACCAATAACCAGGCCAACTACACCACAAACAATACAAACGCCGAGCAGAATGCCACTCCACATCATGACTGATGAGGTGCTTTCGGCAAGGGTGGTGGTCACGCGGCTTTGGACGCCTGCAACACCATAGATCGAGGAGATCAAGGCGGTAATCAGGCATGCCATCGTGCCCAGCAGGAGGCCGACGGCAAGTCCGTTGGCTGATGTGTCAATGGTTTCGCCTGCGAATGCGACAACCGGCGTCACGTTCCCGATGGGTTCCGTGTTATCTTCTTCGGTCGGTATCGGTATGCCCGATTCTCCTGCCATGGAGCCAACTTGTGTACTAGCGCTACTGTCGGCAAAGATATCGTCACCAAGTCCAGTGTCATCACCTTCGTTATTTAAATCAAGAAGGCCACTGCCGGAGCCGACACTGTCGAGAACCAATCCGTCTTCATCGTCATCATCAGAGACCTGAGTCTTTGCCGCTGAGTCGGCGGAATTAATTTCATCGGCATCGAAAACGCTCGCGCCGGTAGATTGGCCAGCTTCAATACCGCTGCCACCGAGATTAGTTCCAGAAGCGTCGGGCCCAGTGCTTCCGGTCAAATCGAGGGCATTGGTGTCCCCGCTGGCCTGTACACCCAAGCTGCTGTCAGTACTGCTCGCTTGGTTATCTGCAAGAGCATCGACCTGTTCTCGCTTGAACATCACCTGGTTGCGGTCACGATAGACCTGGAGATCTCCATTGGCTGCAAGAGCCTTGACTTCGTCTTCTGATTTGCCGAGTTGTTCAGCTGCTTCAGTGACTGAATAGAACAATTTGGCCATGGTGGAACTCCTGCGCTGGCATGTTCGTCATGCTGACTTGCCTCGAATACCTCCGAGGGTAGCCTACCGTGGCCCGAACCACACGGGACGGCTGATGACCGATGTGAAACTTTAAGATAATCACGCACAATAGGCAAGAATTTTCGTTGTGATCCTCACTAAAGTGTGATTAGCTTGGTTGCTTAACCAGAAGTGAATTGCTCGGAGTTGAATTTGAGGCAGCAGGTCAACTTGATCCAGTCCGTCAATCTTACGTTACCCACGCTTCCGGCTGGCCTCGAGGGCTTGCGTATTGCGCATTTGTCAGATCTCCATATTCGCCGTCGACGTAGGCGATATGCCAATCTTGAGTTACTTTCGGGTCATGTTGGCGTTGATTTGATTGTCTTTACGGGTGATTACATTACGGCTGCGGGGGATGAGGAGGTGGGTGTCGAGGTCATGGGGCAGCTTTGTGCAGCGTTGCGTCCGCGTTTGGGGTTGTTTGGCGTCTTTGGTAATCACGACACCTACGAGTTGCGGCAGATGCTTGAAGGTCTTCCCGTACGATGGCTAAGCAACGAATCCCACGTATTTAATGGCTTACCACTTCAAATTACGGGTCTTGAGGACGACTGCCTGGTCAAGCCGGATAGTGTGGCTTCACTATTTGATCGAAGTTTCGACGGCAGGGATTCGCGGGATGCGGCGGGTTCCGGTGATCTGCCATTACGGCTGCTGCTTTGTCATTCGCCTCACATGATTCCAGTTGCAGCCGATTTGGGGGTGCACCTGATGTTCTCGGGTCACACCCACGGAGGCCAGATTCGATTCCCCCCCAACCGGGCACTGGTGAATTCAACCGATCTGCCACTCGATTTAACTTCAGGTATTCTGCGGCACCGCAATACCCTGGGGGCAATCTCTCGCGGTTTGGGCGAGGTTCGATTACCGCTCAGGATTCTCTGCTCGCCGCATCTGCCGGTTTATACCTTGCGGTGTGGACCGCTGGCAGGACAGCTAACCGATTCGATTGTGAATACCTGTCCCTGGTGATCCCTCTGGATGGCATGGACATTACGCCATGAGGCGATACGGTTCGGATTGATGCCACAGCGATAGGCTAATAGGTGAAGTTGGTTGGCGATCATGGTTTTGAGAATGCCGTGGTTAAGCCATCGTCGCGCAGATGTCACAGCCGCTACGCGTGCTAGTTGAATGTGGCCCACACGCCGCAACCGGCAGACCAAATCAAAGTCCTCCATGATGGGCAACTGGCGGTAACAGCCGACACGGTGAAATACATCGGTGCGTAGAAATAAAGCCTGGTCCCCATACGGCATCTGTTTGAGACGGCAACGCCAGTACACCATGTGTTCAATCAGGCGAAAAAAGCATTGTGGCGAGTTGATTCGAAGACGAAATGCACCAGCTGCAACGCCGGGTCTGACCAGTATCTGCCTGATCTGTTCGCAGAAAGCAGGCGGCAAAATGGTGTCGGCATGAAGGAACAGGAGGATGTCACCCGTTGCCGTTGCTGCGCCATGGTTCATTTGCAGCCCGCGTCCGGGCGGTGACGAAAGGACCGTCGCCCCGTGTGAATGGGCGATCTGTGTCGTCTGGTCATCACTTTGGCCGTCTACGACAATGACCTGGTAAACGCCATGGTTCTGCAAGCGGCGTATTGCATGCCCGATGAGTTGCTCTTCATTCTGTGTTGGAATGATGACGGAAATCGTTGCTGGAGTATTGTGTGTCATGCCGATTCCGGCAGCTGGAAGCGTGGAGCAGTCATTTGCCGTGGGGTTTGGGGGGCCTGTTGGTCAGGTTGTTTAAGGTCCAGTCATAGTCAAGCCATTTGATTTCAGGGTTGCTTCCATGATTGAGATCCTTCTTGAGCTTCGGTGCATACCGGGCCGCATAAGCAAGTAGACTGGCGCCTTCCTGCTTGAAGTCATTTTTATACCATTTGTAGAGCGGGGTGAGGTAAACGAGCTGGTTTTGGACGTCGTATTTCAGCCAGCGTGGTCGTTGATGGGAATAAAGCATTTGGTCCTCAAGCTGCATTTCCAGTTTGGCCGGATCATAAGCTTCGTTGCGCAGCCTGGGACAGCCGATGGCGCCGCAGACTAGGGCGAAGTGGATTCGGGGTTCATTGAAATCAGGCCGGATCAGCTTATGTTCGATTTGATTGAGACTTAAAATTTCCGGTCCCAGCTGCCAGCGGACATGATCCCAACGTGATGTTGCAGGAATACCTCGGATCGATGTGAGTTTGCCGGTATCCCAAAAATCAAGAATAAGCCGTAGGGTGCAGGCATTGTACGCATTGATAAGAAACGCGAGTTTTTCATCACGCCCGAAATTCTTCCAGGAGGCGATGGCCAGAGATTCGATATAGGTGTTCAGTAAATCGGGATGTTTCTGAAGTTTCGCATAGTTTACGTACCCATCTTCATCGACATGTTCGTTGAGAAGCCGGCCGAACTGGTGGTGGTCAAATCCAGGTTGAGGATCATTCATTGCATATGCAATGAATGATCCTAGCGACGATGGTTTTAATCCGAAATAGGTAACGGTGATGCCCGCGGCAATCATGACGCTCGTGATAGTGATGATTGCCGGGGCAATGGCTTTGCCGGTCAAAATGGTAGGCAGCTGCCCTGTCGGCAGTCGCCACTGTTTGCCTGGTTGCAAAAGTGGCCTTTTGGTCATGATTGGCGTTTTCAGGTTAGAGTCCGGGATTAAACCAACATGTGTATGCATGGATGTCGGTGATATGCGTAATGTGGGTCGTGAGTGTCGGTGGAAAGATGCAGCAGGTCCTGTGATATGTCCTCTCCTGTAGCTCGTCTATCCACCGAATGCTGATAGTTCACTAGGGCCGACAATCAAGATATATAGATTCCGCATTGCGCCCGCAAGGATGAAATTACTGATGATGATGGCGACAAAGCTGGTTACAAATGCGTCTGTGGCGGCTTGTCCAACGCCGGCGGCGCCGCTTCGGCAACTCAAGCCCTTGTAGCAACTAATCAATCCAATTGCCAGGCCAAAGAACAAGCTTTTCACCAGGCCGGTAAACAGGTCGTAGGGTGTAATATATTGAGCAGAGTACTGCCAGTAGGCATCGGCACTAACGCCAAAACCACGTACGGTTACGGCATACCCACCATAGATGCCGAGCATATCGCTGAAGATTGTTAGCAGTGGGATCATGGTGACGCATGCAAATACTCTTGGGATGACCAGGTGGGCAATGGGGTCAACGCCCATCGCACGCATGGCGTCAATCTGTTCGGTAACACGCATGGTGCCGAGCTCTGCACTTACAGCGCCGCCAACACGCCCTGCTAACATGACTGCCGCCAAGACAGGGCCGATTTGTTTGACTACCGAGATATTGATGACACTGCCTATCCGTTGTTCCTGGCCAAGGGCCTCGAATTCCGAATAAACTTCAACAGCCAGAACCATTCCAATGAAAGCGCCGACGAGCATGATGACAGGGGTGCTTCGGGTGCCGATCTGGTAGAGCAACGGTAAAAGCAAGTTGGGGCGGCACCATTGACGGACACCGAACACAAACCATTGCATGGTGGTGGCACAGAATCGGGTAAAGGCTCCAAAGGCTTCAATGCGGTTGAATATGTAGGTCCCAAGACTAGTGAGTTGGTAGGCAGGCATGGCCAGAACATGATACGTCAATTACAAAATGGTTCTTGGTGATTTGGTCTGATCAATCGGGAAATTTTATTTTTTTGGATTTGGTCGGTCGGCCTGCCAGGGTCGGTCGCCATCTTGTGTTGCGGCAAGATGCTTGAAACTGTCAACGGGAAGATCCCACTGGAAAGTGGGAATTTCGCGTGTGACTGGCTGGTGGTGGGGCAACGCCATGCCCTTCGGGTCCTATACCAAGTTTGGCCACGGGGATCCGATGACGGCGTGTAGTGCCGGGGGTTCAATCTGTGCATTGGGCAAAGTGGTGGAATCAATTTGCGCAGATGCCCCCAGCCAGGGCAGTATACATGGCCAGTCACTCGGGGCTTGGTGGGAGTTATGGATCTAATGGCGTTCGGTGTTTAATATCAGGTGGTGGGTTTTGGTGATATGATCAAATTTTCTGATACGCCTCGGATTTGGTTGAAATGAATGAACCTGTTTATGTCATTGGCGTTGGTCGGACCAACTTTAATCGCAATCTGAAAAAAGAGGGTAAATCCATCCGGGATATTATCGTGGAGGCGGCACGCGCCAGCTTGCTGGATGCCGGGGTTGATCCGGGTGATGTCGAGTCTGGTGTGATCGGTAATTTTGCCAGTGGAATGTTTACCGGGCAGCTTCATCTGGGTGCATTTCTTGTTGAAGCCGATGAAAAACTACGGGGAATTCCAACCTTGCATACCGAGGCTGCTTGTGCTTCGGGTGGGGTGGCTGTTTTGACAGCGGCCCAGCAAATACGAGGCGGGATTTATGATGTTGTTCTAGTTGTTGGCGCAGAGCAGCAAAAGACAATGTCACCTGAAGATGGCGCTGAGATTCTCGCTGCAGCCAGCGATACGCAAACAGAGCGGTTGCTGTACGGCCAGCATATATTCCCCAAGATATTTGCGCGTATTGCGCAGCATTATATTGACCGTGAAGGTCTTTCGGAAAAACAACTCGCGAAGATTGTGCTCAAGAACTATGCCCATGCCCAGTACAATCCAAATGCGCAGAAAAACACATCACAGATGAGCCTGGAGCAGGCAATGACAGCCTGTGATCGCAACCCGAGGTTTGCCCCACCGTTGAAGGTTACCGACTGTTCACAGATCAGCGATGGGGCCGCGGCGTTGGTGCTTTGTTCGGGACGGTTCAAAAAGCGGTTGCGACGTGAACTGCCGTTGATGCAATTGGAGGGGTTTGGTCACACGACGGATTATCTTGCATTGCAGGATAGAAGTCCGTCGGAATTTCCCATGGCCCGCAAGGCGGTGAAGAAGGCATACGACATGGCCGGGTTGATGCCTGTTGATGTTGATGCCGCGGAGGTCCATGATTGTTTCTCGATCTCGGAACTTATTGCCTACGAGGTTTTGGGTTTGGCCGAGGTTGGACAGGCAGCGCAATTGCTTGAATCCGGTGCAACAAGCTTGCCCGTCGTACGTGACCGGGTCGGCGTGGGTCTCAAGCCTTCCAGGTCTATTCCAGTCAATACCGGTGGCGGCTTGATTGCGGATGGTCATCCGGTTGGTGCGACTGGTGTCCGGCAGGTGGTTGAGGCGTTCGATCAGCTTAATGAGCGGGCTGGACAACGCCAGGTGCCGGGGGCCCGTCGAATCGTGACTTATAACATGGGAGGAAGTGTTACAACGGTTGTCGCCATGATCTGGGGGAGATAAAAAAACCCCCGCCCCGAATGGTCGGGGCGGGGGGCATACGTTAAAGGGCTGCGTCAAAGCAGACCCGCCGGACTGCCCGTCCTACGGACGCAGCCCTCCGATACAGTCATAATGATTCACAGATCACCTCCCTTCAAAAAAGGTTAATCCAGCCGTCGCCTGTTCATTGCCACCTTGCCGGGCATTAACTGTCCGCCGCCGGGAAAGCGACGCCCTATGACGTCTCGCAGGGCACATCGCGTGTCTTGTCTTTTTCACGGCACTCGGTTGCAGACGGTTTATGCTGCCCGGTATGCGGTTTTCCCATACTTGGGGGCACATCGTTTCTGCAACGTTTTTATTATCGACGCATTGGCCAATTAATCAAGATGAAAATGGACGGTGCCGCGGTGATATGTTGAGCAGTTGGATCGTCGCGGGTGATTAGGCCGGTTTTTTTGATTTTGAGGCCTTTTTGGGTAGATGCGACTCAAGTAAAATCTTGTGTTTACGCTTGATCAGATCTACTACGGGCGGGATGTCAGCTGGATTTGTCAATGACCAAGTCGCCCAATAGATGTCAACGGCCCGGTCGGCTAATTGAATGCCGTTGCGGATGAGCTTGGTCAGGCGCCGCATTGGGAGTTTGTCAATAGTTTCGCGTAACAGGGGAATGCAGACAATTGGGGCCACGCGGTTGGGGACGATGTAACAGAGGGTATCCAATTGTTTACCGCCAGGCCTATGAACATTCAGTTGGATGGTCCATTTCCATGCAACTCCGAACCAGCTCAACGATTGTTTGACGTGCTTGTAACCGGAAATCTGCTTCACCAGGGTTTTTATGAGTGGGCAGTGTTCACTCTGAAGCCCATCAATCAATTGTTGGGTCTGTGGTTCAGACCAACGATTTTCCCAAGCCGGTTGTGGTTTAATGTTTATTTCTGGCATAACGTAAATTTAATATACGGCGTTAGGCGTTATCCTTCAACACTAAGCAGCCATTGGGGCGGTTGATACGTGCGGTCTAAATCCCCCAAGCTTGCTTTTATATTGTAGCCTTGTACGTCAATAAAATTGATCAGTAGGATCAAAAGGCGTCAATAACATTGACCTTCAGTCGTTTCTGGGTGGTTGCATGCCTGCGGTGGATCTATGGGGTAGGACGGTTCCCGCGGTATTCGGCAGCCTGCATCAGGCCAGTGAGGTAGCCAATTGTGTGCAGTCGACCCAGGAATGTATAACCGTCGGCCTTACCCCTTTCGCCGTGTAATTGTGGGACATGGTCTGGGCGCAACGGGCCATCGAATCCGATGTCGTGATAGGCCTGTATCGCAGTGACCATGTCGGTCGGTCCGTTGTCATGGAATGTTTCCTCAAATCGTGCTGGGCATCCTGTGGGATCACGGACATGGACGAAATGGATGCGTTGGCCAAATTGATGAATCAGTGAGGGAATGTCAGCGTTCATCTCCGAGAAGCATCCCTGGCAGAAGGTGATGCCATTGGCGGGGTTATCGACATTTGCCAGCAGGCGTTTGAAGTCTTCTGGGCGGTGCATGATATGGGCCATGCCGCACAATTGGCGGATGGGTGGGTCATCTGGGTGCATTGCCAAGCGTACGTTAGCCGCCTCAGCGACGGGCACAAGACGCTCGAGAAACCCTTCCAGGCGTTCCCATTGCTAGCGGAAAGTTGTCCGTCGGCCCATCGGGGTCTGGTGGCCAATCCTTGGCCGACTACCAGTCAAAGCCACTGGTCACATCCCCGCCTCGCTGTGGCACCTCAAAACTGGTGCGGGTCATGTCCAACTCGGCCATAAAGTTGTAGCAGAGAACCTTGATATCCAGTTTCCCCATGTTCTGAATCAAGCGGCTCATCTCATCGAGTTGTTGTTCGGCCCCGTCTTGTCCAAGGATAATTTGCCGTATCGGCAAGTCATCTTCAATGACTGAAAGCCGCAGTCCCATGTTTTCAATATGCCCTTTTAGACGGTGCAGGTCATCCAGTTTCGGACCTGGATAGGCGGTCACGATATCAGTGACACCGATCTGCCGGGCAATGGTCAGTTGCCCATCATTGGGTGGTTTGATCATAATTGCCAGCTGTGGCATGGGCGGAGCGTTCCTGATGATCTTCCAATGACCAGTTTGCCAGGGTGGTTCTGTGGTTGGGGCTATCCGGCTCCATGGCAGTGTTTGAATTTCAAACCTGAACCGCAGGGACAGGGGGCATTTCGTCTTGGGGGTGATTGTGCGGACGAAGCGTTGTCATGTTGGCCTGGCTGGTGGGTTCGGTTTGGCTTGCGCTTTTGGGCTTCATTTTGGCGTAAAACATCGGGTGCCGGTGGCTGTTGGTTTTGCCTTAGATAACCTGCAAGCCATTCGAGCCTGGGCATCGCATGTTCGTAAAACATGATGTATGCCTCGCACAGCACCGTTGGTTCCGGTGCATCGCCACCAAAGCTGCGATGTTTGGGGCAGCCGCCATGGCAGTATGGTTTCCATTGGCAGGACAGGCATTTTTCCGGTAGCAACTGTTTGCGTTGGGCAAAATGACCAAGACGGTCTCCATCGGTGCGGCCAAGCCAACTGTCATCAAGCGGCTGGTCATCGAATCGACTTCGGTTTGAATGGGTTGGCAGATCAGATTCATTGTGAATGTTACGACCTGCATGGGCCTCATGCTTCAGATATCCATCGCCATGGATGGTTAGGCCTACATCATGTGAACCATCCAAATTGATCGGGTTCTGCCATTTGGGGTTGCCCATCTGGGCAAGTTGCCAGCGTCGTTCAATGAAATGATCACAGCCAAAGACAGAACCGTCATGCTCAATGGTCATTTGGTTATGGCAGGCACCGTCGAGGATGCAAAATGGCATCTCGCCGAGGACGAGTTTGCTAAGGACTGCATCGAAAAAACGGACGCTTAAATGGGTCCGGTGGATTTCAAACCACAGGTCAAACACGCGGCACAGAAATTTTCCGTAATCTTTCGGTGGTGGTGAATAGGGGGCAAGGGCATTATGCCCAGGTCTTTCGGGGTCCGGTTCCCATTCAATTGCAGGGATAAATTGAACCCACCGGCTGCCGAGATTGAGCAGGTAGCGCAAGATCTCATCAGGGTGCTTGACGTTGAAATCGTTCAGCACGCATAGGATGTTGTATTCGACGGCATGACTCTGCAGTTTCCTTAGGCCTTGTAAAACTAGGTCGCTGGATGGATTTTGGCTATTGGTCAGGCGGTATTTGTCGTGAAATTTCGGCGGCCCATCTATGGATAGTCCGACCAGTACATCGTGGCGTCGCAGGAAGCGGCACCATTCATCATTCAGCAGGGTACCATTGGTCTGAAGTGCGTGACGTACCACCTGGTTTGGGCGTGCGTATTTCTGCTGAAACTCAATGGCCTTTTCAAAGAACTCAAGGCCAGCCAAGGTGGGCTCACCTCCCTGCCAGGCGATAGTCACCTCATCTGCAAAATGGGGCAGCAGTCCCGCAAAGACCTCTTCAAGGGTCTTGAGGGTCATCTTGTGTTCGTGACCGTCATAGACCGTTTTGGTCGGCAGATAATAGCAGTAGTGGCAGTCAAGGTTACACAGGGCCCCGACGGGCTTGATCATTACCGTGACCCGGCTGGGCTGAGAGACAGGAAGTTTCACTGCAACAACGTATCAGGAAACATGTTAAAGTCAAAATATAATATCTGCATTTCCTCTTATGCCGAGATGGAGGCCTGTTACCCAAGTGATTCAGGATGCTGGGAATCTACAATTAACCATCATTGTGATGGCCAAGCAGGCCATCGTGGGCCAGGTTAAGACCCGGTTGATTGGTGCGTTGACCCCGATCAATGCTGCGTTGCTGCATTTGGCCATGCTGGATTGCGTGTTATGCCTTGCCCAACAGTATGTGGTGGATCAAAGGATTCGGAGTCTACTGCTGGCGGTGGCCCGAGATTCAGAAGGTCAGGCGGGTAAAAAACTGGGGCCAATCACGCCTGGGCCGGCCTGGTCGCTCCTGGATCAGGTTGGCAGTGATTTGGGCCAACGGATGGCAAATGCCTGGCGGTTTGCCGGTGGTGGCCCGGTTGTTTTTCTGGGTGGGGATACGCCAGACTTGCCCGGTTGGCTGCTGGCAAAGATACTGCCAGCATTAGACGTTGCCGATGTCGCCATCGGCTCGACAGGTGATGGTGGCTACTGGACACTTGGTGCCAATCAGTTCCAGCCGGAACTATTTTGCGGAATTGATTGGGGAACAGATCGGGTGTACCAGCAGACCTGTGAGGCCGTGCATGGTGCGGGGGTCAATTTGGTTGAGTTGCCGGGATGGCATGATGTCGATGTGCCCATGGATGTGGTGGCACTTCAAAAAAGAATGCGTGCGAACGATTGGGCTGTTGAGCATGAGAACAACGACACTATTTGTGAAGTGTATTTACGATTGACAGACCACCTTGAACTGGTCTGTGGGGACTTGGAATCATGAATGTAAATGCAACCCCGAATTCTGCTGCCGTGCCTTCAGGAGACGCAACGGGGGCTGGCGGCAAAGTCGATCCGGCCGAACAGCCCAATACGGCAGACGATGATTTTGATCTAAGCCAATACTCGGTTTTAATCGTGGATGACAATGCGCAAAATGTAGAACTGCTTCAGGCCTATCTTGAAGTGTTGCCCTGCACCATAAGGACCGCGTGTGATGGGTTGGATGCCATCCGAATGATTGAAGGTTCCGGGGAGTCGACGCCGGATTTGATACTGCTTGATGTCATGATGCCAAAGATGAGTGGTTTTGAAGTGTGCAGAAGGATTAAAGAGGATCCTGCTACCCAATCAATTCCAGTCATGATGGTTACCGCCTTGAATGAGTTGGGGGATATCGAGCGTGGTGTTGAGTGTGGTACCGATGACTTCCTGAGTAAACCAGTCAATAAACTTGAGTTGATTACACGCGTCAAATCCCTGCTCCGGGTGCGATATCTCAAGCGCAAACTTGATCGCACGATGGCCTATATTCAGGATATTGAGTCTTCGGGTGATTTTTCGGAGGAGTCCTCTTTAGATACTGACCCGGATCGCATGCGGGATGAACCAGATCCTGGGCCGGCCCCAATTGGATGATCTCCAGGCGTCCTTAATTACACCTGTGCTGCAATGGTGATCGCCGATACCCGAATGGCCTGTGTCGGCAACCCGGTAGCGTGCTGTCGCCCGACAGGTGAAATCCCATGGACTTGTACCTGAACCGACACGCCCAATCACTCAATAACGCCCGGTCCGAGGCGCGGCGAGTGGAGGATCCTCCGCTCAGCAAGCTGGGCCGTGAGCAGGGCGCCTATCTGGTGCGGCATGTTGTGGCGCTTGGTTTGACGCGGATGGTGGTTAGTCCGTTTCTGCGAACACTGCAGACCGCGGAGTTATTGCGACCGGTGACGGGGCTGACCCCCCAGGTGGCGGTGCTTCTCCACGAGGTCGGTGGCTGCATGCGGGGGCCGTTGCCGAGCGAGATGGTCGGTCGACGCGGGCTAACCCGATCCGCCATCGAATCTGGTTTTCCGGACTACGAGATAGATCCCGAGATCGACGAACGGGGCTGGTGGCAGTCGCGGCCTAACGAAACGGGTGAACAAGCTGCGGTGCGGGCTCGCGAATTGCTTGCCTGAACGTATCGGCGCTTTGCCGGTACGGCCGAACGGGTTGCCTACGTGATGCACGGGGATATCGAGATGCTGTTTCTGAAGTGTCTTGAGGCAGCGGTTCCCACGGTGCCCTTCAATGCTTCGGTGACCCGGATTCAACTGACACCCGAGTTGGTCCAGTTGGAGGACTTTGACGATGTCAGGCATTTGCCTCCCGAATTGCTGATTGCGTGATGTGTTGCGGTTCGATGATACGGTCTTCATCGGCCCCGATGTGCCGCGGCGGTTTTATCACCTGTCCGGTCAAGGCATGTTAGACCGGCTCGCAACTACATCTGCAAACAACGGTCCGGTTATGGCGGTTGTCTGGTTGGTAGGGGTGAGGCGGTCTGTTGTGCCTGTAAACATTGCTTAAAACTTTAAACATGCTTCGCCGGTCAAAACCATGATTCAAGGGTGTAAGTCCGCCGATGAGAATTATGTGGCTCCTTGTGACGGTTTTGTTCTGGTGAATGATATGAACAGAGTGGTAGGGCATGATGGTCGTTAAGCAAAGAGTCGTGTGAAAGCTGGGGTTTCGTCAGCCTAATCGTTAGATCTAAATGTATGCAGCGAGATTGGCTCAGGTGGCCCCAGGCCCGTTGGCCCAGGCGGAGAAATGCTCATGAGTTTGTTTCGAATCAATAGTAACGTGAACTCTATCCTGGCACAGCGAGTTCTGGCGCAGCACAATCGAAACCTGAACAAGTCGCTTGAGCAACTAAGCACCGGCTATCGAATTAATCGGGGTAGCGATGATCCTGCCGGTCTGGTTGCCAGTGAGAACCTTCGGTCTGAAATGGTTTCGCTGTCCGCAGCCATTACCAATGCAGAGCGGGCCGGACACATCGCAAGCGTAATGGAGGGTGGCTTGCAGGAGGTTGGTGGCCTTTTGCAGGAGGTCCAGGGTTTGATCACCGCAAACAGTTCTACCGGGGGTTTGAGTGATGAGGAAAAACAAGCTAACCAGTTGCAAATTGACCAGATTCTCCAGGCAATCGATCGGATCGCCTCTACAACAACCTTCAATGGGATTAAACTTCTTAATGGTTCACAGGATTTCCACGTGTCCAACATGAACTCGATTGTCACGGACTACTCGATCAACAGCGCTAAATTAAAACATGGTAAAATGTTAGACGTTGACATGATTGTCATGGAATCAGCGCAACGTGGAACGCTCTTTCTTAATTTCATGGTGGATCATGTCATGGCGGGTGGTTCTAGCCAGGAACAACCCTTTACCGTCGAAGTGGCAGGAGCCAAGGGGACGCGGGAATTTTCATTTAGTTCCGGTACCCCTTTGGCATCAGT
>CAUZIY010000050.1:0-18817 GCA_963579995.1 Phycisphaerae bacterium | reverse complement strand
CACCCGCAGTACATGTGTGACTATCTGTACCCAATAGAATTTCACCGGGTCGGCAGTGTCCTTCTTCCGGAAGGGCCTTATGGCATACACCTTTGTAGCTGGTCTGGGTCGGATCCCGGTAAGGGTTGGGCATACCCTGCCCCTTGATGAAGTCTGGGTCATAGTAGTAGCGGAGGCCCTGCTCAACCACAAAATCGCGAAGAATTTCGATGTTGCGATGGCATTTTTCTTCGGCAGTGAAGATGTAATGATCGGGAATAATCACCACGCGATCTGGATCCCAGACCTTGGCCTTGGCGCCAAATCGCTCCTTGAAAATGCCAATGGTGCCGGGACCACAGACATCATGGGTCATGAGAATGTCGATATCCACCCACACATTCTGCCCAGGCCGAACTTCCGACTGATCTGTATGAGCAGCGATGATTTTTTCCGTCATGGTCATCGGACCTGCCATCAGGGTTCTCCTTGTCCAATACTGGGAATTACATGAAATTAAATAATCCAGCAAAGTACTAGTTTAACAGCCACAAGCAAGACCGACCACATTCCAGAAAAAATACAGTCACAACGGGGTGTTGGCTCATTTACATTGACGATAACTTGCACGATTCATATGATTGTCGCCCATGACCATACGATGCCGCCGGGTTCTATTGCTGTCATCCTTCGGTCTATTAATACTTCCCAACGGATGCACATCGCCACTTACGCGTGATCTTGACCAGGCACTACGCGAACAGATGGCAACCACCGCGAGCGCCTATCAGCAAGCAGTGGAAGACACGGCAACGGTCGAGTTCTCGCAACATAAAAGTCGGGTCCGCAAAGGGCTCAACCAGCAACGCATCAATGAACTGGAGGCGATGAGCGGCCTGACCGCAAATGCGACACAGACAATGGATCTTGGACCTGACCTTTCAGGCGCCAATAGTAGACCTGCCGTTCATTTAACTCTTCAGCAAGCGATTGAGTTGGCAATCCAAAACAATCGCCTGGCTAAACTTTCGCAACTCGTGCCCGCCGCCAACCAAACCCGCCTAACACAAGCTGAAGCGGTGTTTGATGCGATATTCTTTTCCGACTTTAATTTCTCTGCAACAGATACACCGCAACCCGATACGCGATTAGGTGTATCGAGGGCCTTTGGAGCTGTAAACCAAAATACTCGCAGTTTGCAGACTGGCATTCGTAAACAATTGACTTCCGGTGGCCAAATCGCCGTATCCACGACCATTACACGTGACCACCGCAGCCCCTCTTTCTTCGATGTCAAAACAACCTTTCCAACGGTCGTTGACTTCACCATTGAACAACCCCTACTACGCAATTTCGGCCAGGATGTAACACGCGGGCAGATCTTGCTCTCCCAAAATGCGCTTGATCAAAGCATGGCCGATCTGAAGCAACAACTTCTCGATGTTGCCGCAGGCACCGAGCAAGCCTACTGGCAGCTCGTGTTTGCGCGTGAAAGCCTACTGATTCGGCAGCGGTCCGGGGGTCGGGGCAAAAAGAGTCTGCGCCAGATGGAACTTCGCGCCGACTATGATGCCGATTCAGTCCAGGTAAGCGAGACGCGAGCTGACGTTATGGAGCGCCAACTCCAGGTCATTCAGGCTTGGCGCGCGATGCGTGATGCAACCGATCAGTTAAAACAACTCATCTACGCCGATGATCTGCCGATTTCAGGCGAGCGCCTCATCATTCCGGTGGACAAAATGGTCGACAATCCATTTTCTTTTAATCTCCTTGACGCAGTTACCGATGCCCTGCAGCAACGGCCTGATCTTCAACGCGCTTTGTCGCAAATCAGTGACGCAACTATCCGGCAGCGTGTTGCAGATAACCAACGACTGCCATTGATGGATCTGTCGGCAACTGTCCGCTACAACGGACTAAATGTCGATGCTACACACGACTCATATGACAACCTAGGCGAAGGTGACTTCATTGACTACCTCATGCGTCTGCAGGTGGAGATTCCGATTGGCAACCGACAGGCTGAAGCCCAATTTGCCGAAAGCAAGATTAATCGGCGTGGCTCGGTCCTGAATTATCAGGTTGTCGCGCAAAATGCTATCGTCGAAGTCAAATCCGCACTGCGGCGGATTGGAGCCGACTATGCCTCTATCAGCACGGCGCGCGATGCAAGACTGGCATCCGCCGATGTTGTTCGTGCAGTACGAGTTCAGGAATTGGCCGGTATTCAGCTTACACCGGCGTTTATCGACCGAAAGCTCCGCAATGAAGAAAGCCTGGCCAACAACGAGGTCCGTGAAATCCGGGCACTGATCGACTACAACATCGCCATTGCCTTGTATTACCGAGCAATCGGTACGCTGCTAAATCAATATGGCATTGTGCTTCAGGAAGAACCCACTGAATAGCTCATGGTGATAACTGATCCTGGACATCGAAGAGGGAATCGTCGGTCAAGATCTGCTGCATTTCATGAAATAACCGGCGTGCAGCCTGACCTCGATGACTAATGCGATTCTTCTCTGAGGGACTGATCTGAGCAGTCGTCTTGCCAAATTCCGGTAAGAAAAAGAGCGGATCGTACCCGAATCCATTCGTGCCACGTCCCCGAACACCCGGCCCAGCTTCATCAGCCGTTAGAATGCGACCTTCGATCTCGCCTGTGACTTGAGCTATCATCCGTGACGACTGACCAACTGCCGATAATATCGGTGGTATTGCCACCGCCATCGCACATACAAACCGGGCGCTGCGACGTTCAACCGGAATATCGCCCAAACGTTGGATGAGAAGTCGATTATTCGCCGGATCCACCACTTGGCGAGACCCGGTCATACCACTGAACCGAGCGCTCTTGACACCCGGCTCCCCACCGATTGCGTCCACCTGCAAACCACTATCCTCAGCGAGGCACCAGTGACCGGTTCGCTGTGCATAGTAGCTTGCTTTCAACGCAGCATTTGCCGCAAACGTAGGTTGATCTTCAATCGGCTCCGGAATCGACTTGCCAACAGCCTCCAATCCGAACAGTTCATACGACAACGTGGCGTTTGGAGACGACAAATCGGCCAACACGGCGATGATCTCTGTGATCTTGTGAGGATTCGAACTGGCCACAAGGAGGTTCATCGCCTTAAGATTAACATTTCACGTGCCAAAGTAACATATGACGATCCACAGATTTAACACGCGAAACCGCAAGTCATGACAAGCGTCAAGGTCAATCAGTGCTCGCCACCAAAAGTCGATGCAAAAGCATCGCTTGATCTATCAGGTAAGCATGTTCATTTCGTCGGCATTGGTGGCTGCGGCATGTCAGGGCTAGCTCGCCTCACCGATCAGTGCGGTGCCATCTGCTCAGGGACGGACCGGGTTGAAACCGAATTAACGGTGGCACTGGAAAATGACGGTATCCAGGTGGCTTTTGCACAGTGTGCCGAAAGCGTACCTGTGGATTGTGACCTCGTGGTGGTGTCGGCTGCTATCGCTTTAGACCATCCCGAACTAACCGCAGCCAAACAGCGTGGCATTCAGATAATGAAGTACGCTCAGCTTCTGGGCCAGTTAATGGCACAGAAAACAGGTGTGGCTGTTGCGGGGACCCATGGCAAATCAACTACCACCTCACTGCTAAGCCATATACTGATCCGGTGTGGTTTGGACCCCTCTCTGATTGTTGGTGCTCATTGTCCACAGATCGGTGGTGGCTGGCGGGTTGGCAACAGCAACCTGTTGATTGCTGAAGCGTGTGAGTTTGATCGTTCATTCCATAACCTTCACCCCGAACATGCGGTTATCCTCAATATCGAGGAGGACCACCTCGATATGTACCGTGGTATTGACGAAATCATCGAGGCGTTCACGGTATTCGCCGAGCGGATCCCACCGCATGGCTCACTACTGATTCATCATGAAATGCCCCACCGGTTGGCGGTTACGGCAAAGCTACGGTGCGATGTTCAGACGCTTGGTTTTTCCCCACAGGCTGATTGGCGCATCGAATGGGTAAAACCAATTGCATCCAAGGGTGGACAAGAGGCGACCTATGTCCATCTTTTTGAATCCACTAATAAAATAGCGGCCCAATGGCGTAGCCCGATGCCAGGTGAACATATGGCCTATAACACGGCGGCAGCAGCTTTAATCGCACACAGGCTTGGTACTTCCTGGGACGCAATTACCGATGCAATTGAAACGTTTGAAGGGCTCGATCGTCGCATGCAATGCCTTGGACGCCATCCCATTGACAATGGGGCGGTAACAGTGATGGACGATTATGGCCACCATCCCACGGAAATTGATACTACACTAAGGGCTCTACGATGCCAGTATCATCCAAAACGACTCATATGCGTGTTTCAGCCTCATCAACATAGTCGGACCCGGTTTCTCATGGAACAGTTCGCCGCTAGCTTTGCTGAAGCTGATATCGTCATTGTGCCGGAGATCTATTTCGTCCGCGATAGCGAAAAAGAACGCCACGCCGTACGGGCTGCTGACCTTGTTGATCAATTGCGACTTCGAGGAAAGCAAGCAATGCACCTCCATCCTTTCGAGGCGATCGTGGAGCAACTGCAACTCATTGCGCACGATGGCGATCTACTGGTCACCATGGGTGCTGGTGACGTCTGGAAAGTCGCCCACCAATTTTTAGGCCGTTAATGGCATCGCCAAAATGCCTGCCCGTTCCACCAATGCGCAAGTACGCTCACATGCTATCCGTGAGGACCGATCCCAACCCCGCATGGAACCACGGGTATCCCAGGCGTCGTATCATCGGCGGCAAAGGACATCAGCCACTTGTCCGGAGTTGTCTAGGCTGGTAAGGATTGTAGACTGTTCGCTTACCTCGGAGTGCTTGGGGAGGACGGATACTGGGATACTACGAGGTGGGGGTCCGGACTCATGAGAGGATCGGTGGGCAGGTTGTTTTAACGTAGTGTTTGCACCATATAGTCGCATGCAGCCTTGTCTTTGAACATTCCCCTAAATCAGCAGAATTGTGATCGCCACGCGCCAAATCCGTAAACTTTTTCATGAAAAGGTTTTATGCGGATCTGCACACGCGAGTTGGGCGGACATGGCGTGGATCTCGGGGCTCTCTTGGTACCTGGGCAATGCATAACAAATGGTATTGCGGTGGAGGACATTCTTGGGGTACTCAACCGCGGAGGTTGTTTGGATTGGGGAGCATCTTTTTCAGATGCCGCAGAATAAGTGCCTGAGGGATAGGTGCATGAATTTGAAAGGGAATGAACGTGATATCAACACAAGTGATCGCACTGGCGACGAAAGGGGGGATGAGTTCTTTGAAAGATATTTCATAGAGTTTCCAGGAGCATCGCGATATTCCCCGATGTCCACCTCGGCCATGGGGAAATGACTTTCGCCAACAATCGTTGATTAAATGGCTCAGTCATTCAAGACTGCCAGGGCACTCAAGCATGGGGAGTAGCAAGGTTAACATGAGGGCTTCTAGACAATTATCAAAATCAACAACGAAAGACACACGGGTACAGAAAAATGAGTAAACACAAGTTGGAATACATCTGGCTCGATGGTTACAAGCCGACGCAAAGTTTGCGTAGCAAAACCAAGATCGTAAGCAATTTCACGGGTAACGTTGAGGATGCAGGCGAATGGAACTTTGATGGATCCTCCACCGAACAGGCCGCCGGCAATGATTCGGACACGCTCCTAAAACCCGTTGCGGTATATCCAGATCCGGATCGTTTTGGTGGAAACGGATGGCTGGTCATGTGCGAGGTGCTTAACGCCGATGGAACCCCACACGAATCCAACGGTCGTGCCACCATCACGGATGATGACAATGACTTCTGGTTTGGGTTTGAGCAGGAATACACCCTGATTGATCTGGATACCGAATTGCCGCTTGGATTCCCCAAGAGCGGTTACCCAGCTCCACAAGGCCCCTACTACACCTCAGTAGGTGCACGTTACGCCATTGGCCGTGATATGGTTGACGAACATTTACACCTGTGTCTTGAAGCTATGCTCAACGTGGAAGGGATCAATGCCGAAGTCATGATGGGTCAGTGGGAGTTCCAGATATTCGCCAAAGGTGCAGCAAAGGCCGGAGACGAAATTTGGGTGGCGCGGTATCTCATGGAGCGCACCGGAGAAAAATATGGTGTGGCTGTGGATTGGCACCCCAAGCCCGTGCAGGGCGATTGGAATGGCTCTGGTATGCACGCCAATTTTTCGAATGGCGCGATGCGAGATCAGGGCGGCAAGGACATGATGATCAATATCTGTGAAACCTTCGGTAAGAATATTGATCGCCATATCAGTGTCTACGGTGCAGACAATGACCAACGCCTCACCGGTCTTCACGAGACTCAATCTATCGACAAATTCAGCTATGGCGAATTTGATCGTGGTGCTTCGATCCGTATTCCAGTGAATACCATCCAGGACGACTGGAAGGGTCGCCTGGAAGACCGCCGCGCGGCATCCAATGGTGATCCCTACAAGATTGCTGCGGCCATCATCAAGACCACTAAGGAGGCGCTTGCCTGAATTCGAAATCACATTAAATCAAAAAGACCGGTAGACAACTGTCGGTCTTTTTGATTTAAAATTTCGTCCGGACGGAATAACCGATCCATCACCTTCATACAATCGGCAAGTTGACGTTCTAAAGCACCCATTGCCAATCGAATCTCGGTCAATTACTAGATTGCAAAGGCTTTGAGGCCGTCTTAGGATCGCTTTTATTAAGAAATCCGTGATCAAAATCGGATTGTTGCGACGCAATGGATTGGCTGCCTTGGAGGGGCCTATAATGGCCCGGCGGTGTCCCCCATGCCTGATCCCGATGACCTCCTGCGTTTTCTCTGGCTGACCGGGCTTGTACTGATGATTTGCTTGGTAGGCATGTTGATCGTGATCACCATCCGAACCATGCTAGGTCTCAATTGGCGATTCGGCAGGTTGGATTCCAAAAAAGGGGCAAGTCAAAATACCGGCAACCCGGAGGACCCCTGGAAGGCGTCAGCACAGCGACTGACCATTGCCAAGCTACGACAAGCACAAGGTGAAGATCATGACGACAGTAAAACTGACTGATAAGGTTGCGCTCGTCACTGGCGGGGCGCGGCGAGTCGGACGTGCTGTCGCGCTGCAACTTGCCGAAGCAGGCATGCACATCGCCCTGACCTACCGCCAAAGCGCCGAAGAAGCCCAACAAGTTGTAAGGTTGATTGAGAAATTAGGTCGACACGCCGTGGCAATTCAGGCCGACTTGTCCAAGCCAGATGTCGCTGAATATGTACACGAAGTCTTTTTATCCCACTTCGATAGCCTCTGGACATTGATCAACAATGCCAGTCTTTTTGAACCCTCACCCATTGGCGAAGTGGAGGTCGCCTCCTACGATCTCCAGATGGCGGTTAACGCCCGCACCCCGCTTATGTTGAGCCAAAAGTTCGCACCCCTTCTTGCAGCGCACGAACAACCTGGTCGCATTATCAATTTCATTGATATCCACGTGTTGGGCCAACCGCTCTGCCAATATATAGCGTACAACGCTTCCAAAGCGGCTTTACAGGAAATCACCATGACCTGTGCCATGGAGTTGGCACCCAAGGTGACCGTCAATGCGATCGCGCCGGGCGTTGTGGCTTGGGCTGATTCCTATACGGAAGAGCAAAAACATCAATATATAAAACGGGTGCCAATGGCGCGGTCTGGCACGCCAGAGGACGCCGCAGCAGCAGTACTTTACCTTGTCCGCGATGCAGATTATTGCACAGGCCAGATTATCAAGATCGATGGCGGCCGCCTCTTGACATAAAAACACCTGCAGGCTCTATTTCTAAAACCTCTTCAAGCCTGCAGACATTCGTCAATTCGCGCCTGGACAATTTCAACCATTAAAGGATGGATGCCCAGTGGCTGCGTTACCTGGCATAAAATGCCACGATGCCGCGAAGCTGCTTCCGCTACAAGCTGCGGAATATCCTGACGCCAATGATTTCCTGGTGCCAAAAAGTAAGGTGCCACCACGATGTGCTCAGCGCCACGTTCAACACACCGATCAATCGCCGTAGCGATTGAAGGCTCAGACAACTCCATATGAGCCGATTCTATAATCCGAAAGGAGGCGCGAGCTTCAAACAGTTGAACAAAATGGAGTAGCATTTCATTCGCCTCATCACGCCGAGAACCGTGATCAACGATCACGATTGCAACCTGATGGGCGTTAATCTGTTTGCCGAACTGCTCCACTTATTCACCCGTATCCAAAACTGCCATAAAAGCCGTTTGCGGAATATCCACCGTCCCAACACGTTTCATTCGCTTTTTCCCCTCTTTCTGTTTTTCGAGTAGCTTGCGCTTGCGCGTGACATCACCGCCATAACACTTCGCAGTTACATTCTTACGCATCGGACTAATGGATTCTCGGGCGATAATCTTGCCGCCAATGGCCGCCTGTAATGGAATCTCAAACATATGTCGATCAATCTCCTTCTTGAGGCGAACAAGCAAGGTACGACCCCGCTGTTCCGCTTTGTCGCGATGAACAATCACCGACAAAGCATCAACCGACATCCCGTTGACCAGAATATTCATTTTCGCCAATCGGTCAGATCGAAAACCCACCAAATCGTAATCCATAGTGCCGTAGCCACGAGTGATTGACTTTAATTTGTCATAAAAATCATAAATGATTTCCGCCAGTGGCAACTCGTAGATTAGCATCTGTTTTGTCTGCGATAGATGCTGCTGACTCTTGTAAACACCCCGCCGTGATTCGCACAGCTTCATCAGATCGCCAATTGAATCATTTGGCGTAATCACCTCTACCCTTACCAGTGGCTCACGAATCTCCTTGATGGTCGAGGGGTCAGGAAGATCCGCGGGGTTTGTAATCTTGGTGACCTGATTGTCGGTTGTCAGCACCTCATAGGTAACTGTAGGTGCCGTCTGCACGAGTTGGATGTCACTTTCACGCTCTAGTCGTTCCTGGATTATGTCCATATGTAACATGCCAAGAAATCCACACCGGAATCCGAACCCCAGGGCATCACTAGTTTGGGGCGCAAATGTGAAGCTGGCATCGTTCAGATGCAGGCGTTCCATGGCATCCCGCAACTGTTCGAACTGTGTCTCGCCGGCAGGATAAAAATCACAGAAGACCATCTGCTGCGGTTCGCGATACCCCGCCAGAGATTCATGGCATGGATGGTTTTCGAGTGTGATCGTATCGCCAATATGAACTTGATCCAGGGTCTTAATTGCCGCGACCATGTATCCCACCTCGCCGGCAGTCATGGGTTGCTTGAGCGGCGTCATCTTGGGCATAAACTTACCCAGTTCACCAACAACATAACTCTGCCCGGTACTTAACATCCTGATCTTTTCACCCACCTTTAATTGACCATTAAACAGTCGAAAGTAGACAATCACCCCGCGATAGTCGTCGTAAAGGCTGTCAAAGATAAGCGCCTGTGTCTTGTCCGATGCCTTGCCGGCGGGCGCAGGAAGCCGGTCCGCAATCGCTTGTAATAATGCGTCTACGCCGTCACCAGATTTCGCCGAACAATAGATGCAATCCTCAGCCGGCAAACCCAGGATCTGCTCAATTTCCATTGCCACATCATCGGGGCGGGCAGACTGCAGATCGATTTTGTTCACTACTGGAATAAGGTCAAGATTTGCCTCGATGGCCATGTAGGCATTGGCCACAGTCTGGGCCTCTACTCCCTGCGTAGCATCAACAACCAGAATTGCGCCTTCACAGGCTGTTAGTGCACGACTCACTTCATAGTGGAAGTCTATATGCCCAGGGGTATCGATAAAATTGTATAGATACGGCTTGCCATTTTGGGGATGCTTATACTCAACACTAACGGCTGACGCCTTAATGGTGATACCACGTTCACGTTCCAGATCCATTCCATCAAGCACCTGATCGCGCATTTCACGCTCACTAATCGCTCCAGTGCGCTGCAACATCCGGTCGGCAAGGGTGCTCTTGCCATGATCAATGTGAGCGATAATGCAGAAATTACGAATATCCATCAGTTTCGTTATTGTTGTACAGTCCCGGTTAATCGGCAAGAAGACGATTGTACAAATCAATAATCGCATCTACCTGCCGGGCAAGATTAAAGGTCCGTTCGGCATGGCGACGAGCTTGTTCTCCCAACTGACGGCGTTTTTTATGATCTGTTGCCAGTAGAATGATTGCCTCCGCCAGATTCTTCGGGGTGTCGTCAATTACCAGCCCACATCGCCCATGAGGTACAAGATGGTTCAATATCCCACGGCGAGCAGCAATCACAGGTCTACCCATTGCCATTATTTCACGAACGGCCCGACATGTGCCGTCAGACCCTGGCACCAAAAACACGCTGAAATCGAGGCCAGCTAAATGGTCAACATAATCGGTCCGACGTGCTCCTGTAAGCATAACCCGGTCATTAAGGCCGAGGCGATCAATGGGCTGGTGGGCCACCGCAGTTGTGTGCGTGCCGGCACCGATCACAAGGAAACGTAGATGCGGCACTCTGGCACATGCCTGGGCCAGCGCTTCAAATAGCACCTCAAATCGTCTATGTCGCTGTAAACGGGCAATAATCCCCCCCACCACAAGGTGAGGTTCCGACCACCCTAGATCGTTGCGTATATTACGATACTTCTTGCGTGGATCGAACCGGTCACTGTCCACCGCCGGTGAAACCACGGCAATTTGATCCTTGGCAAGCGCAAACGATGCCGCATCAATCTGAGCTGATGACGGATCAAAACCCAGGTAACCGTCGGTAAGGTGTTTCCACACCCACCGACTTACCGGTGATGCATGCAAAGAAACTGCTTTATGGTTGGTGCGGATCACGCGCACGATTCGGCCCCCTTGCTGAGATCGCCGTGCAGCTAAACCGCCCAGAATATGATCATGCGGAAGATGGGTATGCACAATGTCTATCTTCTGATCCCGAACATACTCCGCGAGTCCACGAACCGATCTCACCGCCGACACCATCAGTTGCCTTCGATTAAGGCCTGCATAGATTTGGGGGTTAACGCCTCGTGATACTGCCCCCCCAACTAGACTTCCGGACTTTTCTGCACACGCCAAATCAACGTGTATGCCACGTGCACGCAGCGCGACCACCATATTGACCACCGCTTCCACCGGCCCTGTCCAACGATATTCAGCCATCAAATGTAAAACATGCATGGAATGATGCTCAACAGTAGCTGGCGTCAACCTGCCGGGAACTGACGTTCTAACCGCAAACGGCGAATGTGCCGGTACTTTCCAAGCAGCCTGTCGATCTGCTCAGCCGCATACTGCAACCTGTGTGGCTGATCATGCGCCACATTCTCATTTTTTGCTAGTGCGGCACGCAAGCACGCCACCTGCCCCTTGCGATCCACATAGCCAATGATCTCGGCCGACCAGGCCAATGAGGCCATCATTCGGTAGAAATGGCGATCTGACCGACGACATATCACACGGGCCGGATCGATGATCAAGGGTGCAGCCCTGCCAGATTCGCACACAGAATCAATCAGCAGATTGGCGATCTTGTGATCCCGGTTAAAACAACCAACCGCACTGAGATGTCCGACCTGCGTCCCGATAGACTTGGCCAGTTCAAGTCGCTGGTGGCGCACCGATCTGTCGTGCGTTACCGTCAGGCCATACTCCTGGATCCATTTTTGAAGACTTGGCGCAGCGATATAGGGGGTGATTAAAGTTTGCGACCAATGGCCCCAACGTTCTTCGTGAGCCAACATGAAAATATCCACAACACGCGCTGACGCATGGCGTAAATGCTGGGCACCAAACCACTCACGCCAGGCTGGCGTCCGGCGAACAAAATGATAGTGCAGGACCCGCCAAGGTGTGTCGTGATAACGCTTAACCACCCAGTACTGGTTACGCCATTGACAAAGGTTCACCGTTGACCGGCGGTCATCCTTCAAAGTCTCGACCCACGTCGCAGAATCATCGAGCAAGCCATTTGCCAATTCTGATATGGCCTTGGGATCCAGTTCGACTTCCAGCTTGGCGGCTGTGCGGCAGTTAACCCAGCAACGACGTTTCCCAAAACGCGCGGACCAGATTGCATCAAATGAGGAGGAAGTTCTCATGGGTTGTCAAGTCGGGAACAGAGATCTTGTGTTAGGGGCTAAACATTTTATATGTAACCAAGTTTTTTCATGGTTTCGCCGGCATATTCCATGAATAGCAATTCATCCTGCTTAGTGAACCACTGACGGAACTTACCAGTACCGCCTCCTTGACCGCCTGAAAACTGACGATCCTTACCGGCAGCATACTGAGCGAAACCCTGGTTTACACGACCCACTGAAGAACGCTCAACAGCAGCCGTGATACAGTCTTCGGTAACCTCAGTTCCAAAATGATTCAATACCCGCTTGAGTTGCGTCGCCGCATCAACCAGTATGTCTTCATAACGCACGATCAGAAGTGATGGATGGGATTCATAAGACAACCAATTGCAGATGTGCTCATGCCAAGATCCGTACCTGAACTTACCAGCCAATGACCTTTCGAGATACTGGCGAAATGTGTAGTCTCGCTTGTTTAATTTTGTCCGGTAATGGTAAAACGAACATGTGGCATCCCTACCATCTCGCACCAGATACACCACGCGACCACCCAGAATATATTCCTGAGCATGTTCATGTGACTTAAACATGCGGAATGCCTGGTTGTCTAATTCCGACAACAACTGGTTGAGGTCCGGGTCGGCAATGCTTGGCATTTGCTTGTTCAACGACACCAAATCCCACGACACATCTGGGTACAACGCGCCGAACAGCAGATAACGCATCCATGTATTCCCCGAACGAGGCCAAGAAGTCACAAATCCGTCCGTCGGGCGAACTTTCACCCGAGGCCGATTAAGGCGGATGTACTTGAAGTGACGGTAGGCTTGCTTAAGTCGACGTCGCATGCGGCAAGCTTTGCATTCTAATGGGTAATTAACCGCTCTGAAAATAGCACATTAATTTCAATGCATGAACCGGGCAATCTGGTTTTGTTCACATCGGTCCTGCAGAAGCTTCTGATCATAATTTCCAGTACAATAGTGGCCAATATGTCATGTGGTGGTGCCTGAATAATGTTATTGCGGTCTCCCAAATACCGACCGTCTCAATTCGGCCAATCCTCTGCAGACCGGAGACGGACGGATCGTTATCTGGCTGGCAATGCACTCGATCGTGATCCGCGAATGGTCCAGATCGACCGAATTGAGCAGGATGTTGTTGATCGCTGCTTGGCAGCGATGCCGGATCACGCTGTTGTTGTCGATGTACCTTGCGGCAACGGACGCATGAGCCAATGTGTCGCACAGCAGGACAGTCTTCAACTGGTGGCTCTGGATCTGAACCAGCATATGCTTCAATCCATGTCCGTGCGTAACCAGGCAGGTATGCTAGACCGCCGCGTACAAGCGGATGTCTTGCATCTGCCTCTTCCCAATAAGTGCGCCGATCTGGTCATCAATATGCGCATGATGCATCATCTTCCAAATCGACCCTTGCGTCTGCAGGTATTACGTGAGTTGGTCCGAGTATCCCGTGACTGGCTGATCACTAGTTTTTGGACCACGCATAGCTGGCGTTATATGCGCCGACGATTATTGGGAAAGTCTATTCGTGGTTTCCCTATTTCACCGCATCAGTTTGTGGATCTGGTCGACGAGGCGGGACTAACAATCGAACAGATAATTCCAACACGACGGTTGTATGAAGAGCAAGTTGTTGCCGTTTGCCGGATCCCATAATGGGCTTGTTAAACGGACTGACCTTCTACGATTCATTCGGGCAGCATATTGCCGACAGCAAAAATGCAGTTGTTGTCAATTATGTGCGAGGTGGTCCGAAAAGCGCACGTTGCACCGCCCTTGTTGAATGGGGGAAATATAAACTCATCATGAAGAGTCACCGCTGGCTGCGACTGCAACGACGTCTTACGGCAACAATGGGCCGATCACTGCTGAGCAATGAAATGGCCATGCTGCACCGTGCCCAGGCTGTTGGATTTAAAACTGCAAAACTGTTTGCATACGGGACTCGCCGACGACTGGGACTCATTGCCCAACAGGTTCTACTTACTTTCCATATTGACGGCCACCAATCATTGGATAGTTGGCTACGCACCTCGGACATCTCGGGATGTTCCATAGCCTCCCAGAGCTTAGCCAAGTTGCTGGGTCAGGTGAGGTCCGCAGGTCTTGCCGACCGGGATTTTGGAGCCCATAACCTGCTCGTGTTATCCAACACCAATCAACCCGACAACCCCGTATGGGTGGATTTGGAAGCGGCATATTCTGCTCAGCCACGCAATGCAAATGCAACCTGCTGCACCATTGGCGCAGCACTTGCCAACTGGTGGATCTGCACGGGTGAAAAGCAGGATCAGCTCATTGCGGTCTTTGATGTCATCAAGCAACATGTACCGCAGCCCAATACAGGCTGGAAGATCGCCACCAACCATATCAACAGAATTATCGCGAAACGTGTAGACCGCCAGGTACGCCGCAACCGGGCGAACCGGCTGCCAGATCCACTATAAAAGCGATTGTTAGTGCCAACACCATGACCGAGGACCGATCTCAAGTTCAAGCCAGCCGACCGATCCGTATCATCGCGATCACACGCAAACCCGAGTCGCCTAGTTTTGAACACCGTATTACCCGCTATCGCAAAGGGTTGACCGAACACGGCATTGAACTGACTTTTCAGACGTTACCAAGGTCTATGCGTGGCCAATGGCAAGTATTGAAAGATATGCAGCGTTATGACGGCGTGTGGTGGCATCGACACCTTTTGTCACCCTGGGTATCAACCTGGTTGCACCATGGAACACCACCAATCGTGTTTGACTTTGACGACCCACTGGTCTACTCGGCTCGAGGAGGTGGCCAACACAGTTGGTCACGCCAAATACTGTTCTCTCGAATGTTACGACGATCCTCGGTGGCCTTCGCAGCCAGCAAGAGCTTGGCGGATCTTGCGATCCCTTTTTGCCCATCTGTCGTGGAGATACCGATGGCGGTGGACATCCCGACACGTGCTGAACCACCTATCCGAGCAACAAATAAGTGCATGGAGTTGTTGTGGCTCGGCACGGAAAAGACGCAACCATACCTAGACTTGATACGCAGGCCACTGATGGATCTGGGACACCGGAAGGATGTGAAGTTACGGCTCGTAGCACACAAACCAATGACTTTTGGTGATTTGGAAGTTGACTTTCGGCCATGGTCCACAAACGAACAAACCATGGCTCTGCAGGCGTGCGATATCGGCCTGTGTCCCATGCCTGATACGGTTTGGACACGCGGCAAGTGCCCTTATAAGGTTCTTCAGTACATGGCACACGCGATGCCTTGGGTAGGCTCGGCAGTCGGTGAAAACCGCATCATGGCTGGATCTGACCTAAAGGAACAACGGGGACTATGTGCCAGCTCGAACGACCAGTGGATGCAGATGATCGTCCAACTCATGCAAAATGCAGACTTGCGCAGAACACTGGGGAGCCAGTCGTACAAATATGTCGCAGAAAATCATTGCCGGGGCATACTGATTAATCGATTGGCTCAAACTTGGCGAAATGTGCTTGGACAAGAAATATAGTTTGTATTTCCAATTCGCAGAATCACGAAGGACAAAACAAAAGTGAAAGCAGCCATCTTCTACATGTCTTTAAGCACCGGTTTTTTCTTGTTTCGATTTTGTCACTTGTAATTTAATGCTTGGTCTTACCGGAGACCTCCATCGGGAACTTGAATGACACCGATTCCCAATTTGCGACCAGAACCATCAGGGCCAACCAATGCCCGCCCATCATATTTATCACATAACTCCTTCCATAACTGATGGACTTGGATTTCTGGCAGATCTTGCCGAGGCAAAATATCGTGAAATGCAATCAAACCCCCGGGCCGAACCAGCGGCCCATACTGTTCAAAATCAGCCTTGACGCCTTCGTATCGATGATCACCATCGATAAAAATGAAGTCGATCTTTCTGCCTTCCAACAAGTCGCCAAGCCTGTCGCAAGTAGCTGGATCATGTGAATCCGCTCGTACAAGATGCAGAGTCTGATCCACGCCCGCAAAGGCCTCATAAAATGGAACTCGACATTCTTGATAAGCGCCACCAAACTCGCCGGCAGGCAGATCGATGCTGGCAACCATCGCATCTGCTGTAGCGGCTTGAGTCCACAGATAAAGTGTTCCGCCACGTGCCGTCCCGATCTCCAAAATACATTTCGGCCTCAGCTCGCACACGAGCTCAAACAACCACTCGATTTCAAATGGATTCTGTTTGGGGGCAAGCTTTCGATAATGCCCCTTGCCCTTGAAGATAAATGGTAATGCGAAACGTGATCTGAACGATGGCAGCAAGCGTTCTATATCACGCAGCTGCATGATCGCTGATTTGCAGTGCTGCGTCGCTAACATGTCATACAGTAGTTGCGTAATCATTTGTGCTCTCAACTGGCTGATTACATCGTGACTCGTTTGTGTAAATAGATCGCATTGGCATTAATGAGCAGATCGCATGCGTTGGCCCGAGGACCAAACAGGTTGAACAGCTGGAAGCCCTGTTGACGCAAGACACTGTCGATTTCCGAAAACAGAGCACCATCCTCATACATTGGGTTGAGGAATATCTCTGTGTACACGAGCAGGATTGAGCGTGAAAGCAGTTGAGTTGCACCGGCTAGAGCACGGACTTCACCTGCCTGGATGTCGAGCTTGATGATTTCGATCGGTGGTTCGCCTTGATCCGACCACCACTCGTCAAGGGTTATCGTCGGCACCGTGATGGCTTGCTCAATGCTCGCACCCCGTGGGCTCATTTTCCGATTACGCGCATTGGGTTTCAGCAGTGAAGCGCGGCCACGCGATTGAGTGACAAACAGTTCGGCCTGCCCACTGTGATCGCTAATTGCCACGTGAAAGGGTCGCATACGAGAATCACCGCCCGCCCAGGATGCCAGAGGGTTGATATAGGCAGGATTGGGTTCGAACATATAGGCGATTGCACTGGGAAACCGGCGAAGAATGCGACGTGTAATCCGTCCATCACTCGCTCCAGCATCGATGAAACCCTTGACTGCATGACCAGCCAACAATCTGGACATCTGGGCAAAAGGATCGTCGAGACTAACCAAATTACCCTTGCGTCCTAAAAGGGTGTGTCTCAGGAATGCTCTAAGGGGTTTGGCCAAAACGCCTGGGCTCCAGTCGAATACGCATTAGCCATACTGCCATACTTGGCCGGGATCAAGAACCCTCACTGCGATATCCTGCGGCACAAATCCACTGGCATCCTGCACCAGTAAATCAAATGTTTTGTAGTGGATGGGGATAGCAACCTTGGGGGATATCAACTCCGCCGCCTTTGCGGCCAACTCAGGGCCCATGGTAAATCGATCTCCAATCGGAATCGCTGCAATATCTGGTTGATAGATTTCACCGAGAAGTTTCATATCACCAAACAGGGATGTATCACCGCAATGATAGAACGTGACCCCATTCATATGGATGATTAGGCCACAGGGCATCCCCATATACTGGCCTTCAAAGGATGAGGAGTGAAATGCCTGGGTAAATGCGATGAAACCAAATGGGGTGTCAATCTTACCACCGGGGTTGCCAGGGCTTACATTACACCCTTGCCCCCCAACATATTCGGCGATCTCGAATGCACCATACACCGTGGCGTTATTGGCCTTGGCAATCGCCACGGTATCGCCGAGGTGATCGGCGTGTCCATGGGTCAGCACGAGGTGCTGGCACTGAATATCCTGCGGCCGGGTTTTTGCCAGGGGGTTGCCCGTCAAGAAAGGATCGATGACCACAGCGTGGCCATCACCTTCCAGAATGAACCCTGCATGGCCCAAGAAGGTAATCGTAATTGGCATGACATATATCCCAAGACCATAACTGACTACGTAAACTGCTGACGGGCCAATAATTTTCACCCCATCACCAATGTACAGTCTACCGGGTTTCGGACACATGCCACAGCCGCGCCTTTGGTAGCCCATGCTTATGACGTATCTCTACAGACAAACAACCTGAACATCCGGAAGTTGGCGATCATGTTCTCACTGGCAACCGTTCGCCATATTTGGCATCGCCTCTTTGATCGATAGGTTCACCGTAACATGGTGCCACGAGGAATATCTGGCAGATGGCCAAACATTGCCGTAGAATCGGATAAGGCCGGTGTGGCGGAATTGGCAGACGCGACGGATTCAAAATCCGTTCCTGGCAACAGGGTGTGGGTTCGAGTCCCTCCACCGGCATTACTTTGTTTGGGGTTGCACCACGTCGCACAGATTCGTCTAAGTTCGCAGAAATATTATGTTTGCGATGATCAGTTTGACACTCTCGTGCATGATCTTTACCGCTGACTGATTCGCGCCTAACTGCACCACGTTGCACGGATTCGCGCTCTAACTGCTGGGGAATCTGCTGGGGGTTGCTGGGGGGGACTCTGTACTGGTCACTGACAATATCATTCGTCCCGGTAGCCTGCATGGATTGGGTTTTATCGAGCGTCATGTCGGGGAAGTGATTGACCGTCTCGGCCTCTTCTCCCGGCAGCAGGTCGCCGTAGGTGTCCATAGTCAGCGTAATTGTGCTGTGACGCATGACCCGTTGAATTTTCTTCGGATGGACACCTTGCATGGCAAGCAAGGCACCCGTGGTGTACCGCAGTGAATGGAAGTCCAACTTGTGTCCCGTAGCATCCTCACATGCCAAGAAGTCGCTCTCGCGGCGGCGTGCTTGTTCCTTTGGGTCGTGGG
>CAUZIY010000049.1:0-19152 GCA_963579995.1 Phycisphaerae bacterium | reverse complement strand
TACGCCGTCGCGGCGCGACAAGCGGCAACGCTTGGAAAACCGGTGTTGATTAAGTTTGTGACGCGAGGTTGTCCAGCCTGTACACAGATGGAACAGGATGTATTCAGCCGTCAGTACGTGGCAAAGGCCATTCGGGACAGATTCATCCCCGTTCGTGTCGATATGTCCTATGAAACTGAAGAGTCGAGTCTGTTGGCGAATCGTTACCAGGTCTTCGCGGTCCCGACACTGGTGGTTACTGAACCCAAAGGATCAGAACTTGGCCGCCAGATGGGTTATGTGACACCAGACAAAATGATGCTTTGGCTCAAGTCGTTCTCGCAAACCCCGTAACATCTGGTCTGATGTGCTAATAAAAGGAAGCATTTAAGCCTTCGGGATGGGTGGCCAGGCAGCGGTGGTAAGGCTTGGGAACCAGCAAGTTGCGTCTTCACCTATTCTGGTCGATTCAACACGCAGGGGGTATGATAAATGGTATCTGAAACTGAGCTAATCGAAAGGAATGGAAAGTGCCATCGTCTTTGCAATCATTGATAAGCTGCGGCACCAAGCTGTGGCTCGATTCGGTTGATCCCCAACTGATTGTCAAGAGTCGGGAGCTTGGTGCGACGGGTGCGACGTCGAACCCGATTATCGTATCTGACCTGATCAAAAGCGGCCGATTCGACTCGCAGCTAAGCCAATTTGTTGCTCAAGGTCTGGATGATGAAGCGATCGCCTGGGCCATGACTGACCAGTTGGTTCGTGGTGCTCAAGAAGTCTTTTCTCCGGTTTGGAATGAGACGGAAGGAAACGACGGCTACGTCAGTTTTGAACTCGATCCTTTGCTTGAAGATGTCGAGTTGGCGCCTGCGCATGATCAGCGGGTCGCACGCTATATTGAACTGGGTAAGAAATGGGCTGCGGGACATCAGAACCGAATGATCAAAGTACCCGCGACACCTGCCGGTCTAGATGCGCTTGTGGAATTATCGGCTGCAGGAATCATATTGAATACCACCCTTATCTTTTCACAGCGACAATACGAAATAGCCAGGGAAAACGTGTGGCGAGGCGCCCAACGCCGTGGTGACGGACTGGAGAAATTTAAAAGTGTTTACAGCATTTTTGTCTCACGTGTTGATGTATACACTGAGAAATATGTTCCGCAGCTAAGCGATTCATCTCAGGGGCAGGTAGGGATTGCAAACGTTAAGCGATTGTGGGCATCGAACCAGAAATTTTGGGCAGACAAAAACCTTAAACTGTCACAAGAAATTATCTTTGCATCGACTGGCACCAAGAAGCCTGAGGATCCCAAGGACAAGTACATAGAAGCCCTGGCAGGCAGTGACATCCAAACCAATCCGCCAGCAACAAATGATGCGATTGAGGAACTGGGTAGGATCTATGTCCGCAAGGTCGATCAGATGCCATCAGCTGAGATTCTTGACCAGATCGATCAATTGGTCGACCAGGATAAGCTGGAACAGGTTTTAATGGGAGAAGGAGTGGCCAAGTTTTCTGAGCCCCACAAGGCGCTTCTGGCGCTGATCAGCGAAAAGCGCCAGGTATTGGCTGCGTAAATCGGGGCGGTAAAGACCACCGCCCCCCGCTTGTGGTTCTTGAATGCAACGGATGCCGAATTGATCCTCCATTTGCCTACAAGGATTCCAAATCTAATTGATAAGGTGGTAGGAGACATACTTTGTCCCACTCCGCGTCATCGCGCCTTGACCCACGATATGATCGCATCGATACTTACTGGTCTCGCCTGATGGAGACCGGTCCAATGTGGAAATTAATGCTTTTTGTCCTGTTACAGGTGACTTTGGCGACATTAATCGGTTGCCAGAGCGTCCCGCCACCACCTTCGGGCACGGGGCATCTGATTGAACCCGGTGATGCCCTGCGACTCGGTTATCATCTGGGGGCAGCTCGGGATCTGGCCGTGCCTAACGGCCATGTAATTTCCCACGTGGCTGCTCTTGATGATCAACTTATTGTTGTTGAATCACCGTCAAATCTCGTTACAGCAATCTCACTTAGCAATGGCGATACGGTATGGAGTCGGATCATCGGCAGCACCGCCCAAGACCTCTATCAGCCGCATTCATATGCGGAATCGATTCTGATCAATACGGAATCTGAATTGTTTTTGTTGTCAGCGGCAAATGGCCATACACAGGAACGCCAGCAGCTCGCGGTGGCGGTTGATCAGGGACCTGTTGTGAGTGAGGATCTCGCAATCTTCGGGAGCACCAGCGGACTGGTTTTCGCTCATAACCTTAGGGTTGGCAGCGATGATTGGCGTTACCAGATGACGGGAGAGATTGCTGCAACGCCGGTAATTTACCGCAACGGTGTTTTTGTCACCGATGTCCATGGCAAGGGTGCCATGCTCGAACGAACAACCGGACAGCATCTTTGGCCTGCGCGGACATTTGGCCGGATTACAGCACCGGTCGTGATCGACCGGGAATCAGTCTATATTGCATGCGAGGATCAGTCGCTGTACTCGTTGCGTCAACTTGATGGTCGTGATCGCTGGATTCATCGAACAGATTATCCACTACGATCGTCACCGGTACGGATTGCCAACTTCGTGATTCAAAATGTTCCCCATGCGGGGCTCAAAGTGCTTGAGGCGGGAACCGGTAAAACGGTTTGGACCTTCGCTGCTTCGGCACAGGTAGTTGGCAGGATTGGCAATCGATTATTATTAAACACTGGCCAGAATTTGATTTTCGTTGATCTGGCCACCGGTAAGACAAGAACTTCGGTACCAGTCCTTCCGTTGCAGACCGTTATCCAACTTGACGACGGTCGTCTGGTCCTGATATCTGTTGCCGGACGGTTGCTCTGGCTGGAACCCATTAGCTAAGCCAAATGACTGAGCTTGTTCCCGTTAAGCGTGCCCTGATTACTGTCAGTGACAAAGCCGACCTTATCCCCTTTGCCAAAAAGCTTCTCAGCTACGGCGTATCGATCATTTCAACGGGTGGTACTGCCAATAAGATTCGCCAAGCCGGTCTTGAGGTTACTGCGATTGACCAGGTTACCGGCTTTCCCGAGATGATGGATGGCCGCTTAAAGACGCTTCATCCTCGAGTTCATGGTGGTTTGCTTGCATTACGGGACAATGATGAACATCTAGCCCAAATGTTTAAGCACGGTATTGAGCCGATTGATCTGGTTTGCGTGAACCTCTACCCCTTTGAGCAGACAGCAGCGCGACCGGATGTCACAGACAGCGACGTCATCGAACAGATCGATATTGGTGGCCCAAGCATGTTGCGAAGTGCAGCAAAAAATCACCGTTTTGTCACAGTGGTTACCGACCCAGGTCAATATGACACCGTCATCGCTGAAATGGCGGCCCATAATGGCGCCACAACCTTGGCCTTGCGGCAGAAGTTTGCACTTGCGGCATTTACTCGTACAGCGGTCTATGACACTGCCATCAGTCAATGGTTTTCTGTGCAGTGTGGTCAGGAGAAGACGGAATTTCCTGACTCGTTCGAGCTACGCTTTAGTCGTCATCAGGACCCACTGCGGTATGGTGAGAATCCCCACCAGTCTGCAGCACTTTATGTTGATCCAAGCAGTACCGAACCATCGGCTGCACATGCCAAGAAGCTTCACGGCATTCCTCTTGGTTATTGCAACCTGCTGGATGCTGATGGAGCCCTGGAATTGGTCAAGGAGATTGACCCTGTTCAACTGGCTGCTGCTGCGGTGATTAAACACGCCAATCCCTGTGGATTTTCGGTGTCAACGGACTTGGCTCAGGCCTTTGAGAAAGCATATGCGGGTGACCCACTGGCGGCTTTTGGTGGAATTGTGGCGATGAATCGTACAGTTGACATGGCGACTGCTGAAGCGATCTGTGCTGGCAAAAAGTTTCTGCACGTGGTTATTGCACCGGGTTATGATAAGCAGGCCCTTGAAAAAATTACTAATCGCTGGAAAGATATACGTATTCTCGAAGTGGGCGATCTACTCAATCCAGCCATGCGGTCCTCAAAACATATGGCCCTGCGGCAGATCAGGGGTGGTCTGCTCGTTCAGCAGCGAGACTTGGCGCCGTTTGATCAACCCACGGATTGGAAGCATGTAGGTGGCCCCGAGGCCACGCAGACAGATTTGCAGCAATTGGTGTTGGCAATGATCAGTGTTAAGCATCTCAAATCAAATGCCGTATGTCTCGTCAACGACGGATCACTTGTAGGTGCGGGTGCGGGACAGATGGACCGTCTTGCAAGCACCCGTTTGGCCATTGAAAAAGCTGGCACGCGGGCCAAGGGCTCGGTTGCTGCCTCCGACGCATTCTTTCCGTTTCGCGATGGTCCTGATTTGCTCATCGGGGCTGGGGTGAAGGCCATTGTGCAACCTGGGGGCTCCAAAAAGGATGAAGATACGATTGTTGCTTGCCATGAAGCTGGTGTCACCTTGGTTTTTACTGGCCGGCGTCATTTTCGTCATTAGCTGGCTGGATGCCCCATGACTGATCCCCCCCTACTGCTGACGATTGGCCAACTGGCAATCGATGATGGTGTGCAGCCGATGCGGCCGGCCATTGTGGTTCTGTTGATGGTTGGAGGCGGTGTCGCACTGATCCTTTTTGGCGTGCGGTTCTTACGCAAGGGATTAGATCGGCTCTTTGGTGCGAGGTTAAGGCATTGGGTTCAACGCATTGCACAGAATCGTGTGAGGGCGTTTATCAGTGGCTTAAGCATTGCCATTGTGGCGCCGTCCAGTACAACTCTCTCTGCCCTGGCAGTCCAGTCAACCAAAGCAGGGCATGCATCAGCGAAGCAGATGTTGGCTCTAATGTTTGGCGCAGACCTGGGATTAACCATCGCAGTTCTACTGCTTGCATTGCGGTTGGAACAGTTCGCACCAATCCTCATTCTGATCGGGCTACCGTTCTATCAATTTACGGTTGCGGCTCGCAGTCGTGGTTTTGGTCAAGTCATCATGAGTTTGGGTTTCATCTTTCTAGGTGTAGCTATTATCAAGACCACTTCAGGCCAGGTGATGCCTGATACCCACCTCAGTGACCTTTTCAGTGCAGCCGGTCACTATCCAACGGTGCTGGTCATCATTGCCACAGTCATTGCGGTGCTCTTGCAATCCAGCACGGCCACGATTGCCATGGCCATTGGGCTTTCACTGAACCAGACCAATCTTATAGACATGCAGATCGCTGCCCCAGTCGTAGTTGGAGCCAACGTTGGTGTGGGCATTACCACGTTGCTGATCGGTTGGAATCAACTCGAATCTCGCCGACTGGCGGCTGGTAATTTGATCGCAAAGGCAGTTACTGCGATGGTGGTGGTTTTCCTGTTTGCGCCAATCATTGCAGCACTGGAGATGACCGGGTTAGATCTTCCAATTCAGATCGGCTTGTTGCACATTGGATTTAACTTGGTGCTTGCGTGTATTGGGCTTCCTTTTCTGGCACCGCTTGACTGGGTGGTGGTAAACCTTGCGCCGGATCCGCCGGAGTCGCAGAACCAAGCCTTTGGCCCTGATTATATTTCTGATAGCCCGATCGACAGCATTGCCCTGGCGACAGGTCAGTCAATGCGGGAGATCCTGCGCGTGGCGGAGATCGTCCGACAGATGTTTACTGACCTGTGGCGATCAATCAAGACCAATGACCAAGGTCTTAGTGACCAGGTAAGTAACCGGGATGACGAAGTTGATCTGCTGGACACCCAGATTAAAAGGTTCCTCTCCCGGCTGGCAGCACAGGGCTTGGACCGTAATGATGCATCCGAACAGATGCGCCAACTTCGCTGTCTCAATGAGTTAGAAAATATTGGCGACATCATCGACAAAAACCTATCGGAACTGGTCACTAAGAAGATTAGAAATCGTGTAGAGTTCTCCACGGAAGGCTGGTCTGAACTGGATTCGTTCTACCAGAAAGTCGCGGAAAACATGTTGATCGCTGAGACCGCATTCAGCACCCGGGACCATCTGCTAGCCCGCCAGCTGCTACGACATAAGCAAAGGATCGATCAGATTGAACGTGATTTCAGAGACAGTCACTTTGAGCGGCTTAACGCTGGCCATGCCCAATCTCATGAAACCAGCGCCATTCATCTTGATCTGCTTACTCACATCAAGCGTATTAACAGTTGTGTCACTCATATTGCGTATACGATTCTTCAAGATGATGGAACATGAGTGAAGGGAATAAACATTGGCAATAAGTGTGGGTGGATGGAAATTAGGCCTGTTTGCCATCGTCCCGAACCATAAAAGAAAGTAATGTGAAGGGCCATCGCTTCTTCGGCCAAGGTTCTAGAAAGACAAACGCGATCGATTTATGTGTAACATTTTTTAAAACAATGTGTTATATCTGGATTGGTGTGACAAACGTTCCTGAAGGGTGTTACATTGAAGTTGCTTCGACCTTTTCGGGGCTAACGTGATTTTCAAACGATTTGCTCCCCCTAGACCGATCTGTCACAATGCCAGACTTGGCAAGTAACGGTGAATAAAGAGGATGTGCAATGCCCATACGGATTAAGGCACGAAGTGGTGAGTCGGCCGAACAACTCATGCGGCGGTTCAAGAAAATGTGCGAAAAAGAAGGTTTGACGAAAGACATCAAACGTCGTCTTTTTTACGAAAAACCAAGTGAGAAACGTCAGCGTGCATTGCGTAAAAGTGTCAAGCGTGTAGCCGCGCAGGATGCTCTCAGCGGCAAGTTCGGCCCCGCACGTCAGGCGGAGGCGGCCCGTCAGAGCAAAACAAGACGCCGATGACCAGTTTGGACAATATTCACTGGATGTGAGGATGGAGTGCAGGCACTTGCTGATTTTGGGCAGAATTCCGAAAATATGGCAGGTTGATGCCAGCAGCAGAACCAAATCTTTGACTAGGGCTTTATGCGGGGTAGAACTTTCATCCTAAATGGAGGCGAAGTCACCGCAAGCCGTTTGCCACCGGTAGTGAAAACCTAATCCGCATAACTTTTATCCAACTGTATTGAAGTGGTAACTCTTGAGGAGATCTTTTCATGCGGCGATTCGCTGGTTTGTTTTTGATCATCATGATCTTGGCGTGTTTCACTGTGTTCCCGCCGGTGGCTCACGCCACTGACTATGCCGTTTCGCAGTCGGTCTTTGAGGTGCTGGGCGTAGGAGTCACGATCGGACAGGTTGAACTTCCTCAAGCTTTCTGGCTGGCACCCATCGGGGCAGTTCTAGCCTTGGTCATGGCGTTTTTTTTCTACCGTGGCGTCATGGCCACCAGCGAAGGCGATGAGAATATGGTCCGTATCGCTCAGGCGGTTCGCGACGGGGCTTACGCCTATCTCGGCCGTCAAGCCAAAGTGGTCTACCTCGTGGTCGCGGTCTTGGCGGTAATTCTCTTGGTCATGGGATTCACGGGCCTGCAGGAGCCACAGACCTGGATTGGCATGGTGATCGCATCGCTGCTCTCGGGCTTGTGTGGTTTCCTTGGCATGAAAACGGCGACGAACGCATCGGCTCGCACGACGAATGCAGCGAAAGACTCGTTGAATGACGGTCTCAAGGTGGCCTTCCGCGCTGGAGCAGTCATGGGTCTCTGTGTGACGGGTTTTGCCCTGCTCGATGTGAGCGTCTGGTTTTTGGTGCTGTTCGCCATAAAAGGTGTTGAGGCGGCAACGGACTTGGTCTCGCTGACCACGGTCACGCTCAGTTTTGCCATGGGGGCATCGCTGCAGGCGTTGTTCGCCCGCGTGGGAGGCGGCATCTACACCAAGGCGGCCGATGTTGGTGCCGACCTGGTCGGCAAGGTGGAAGCGGGCATCCCCGAGGATGATGCCCGAAATCCCGCCACCATCGCTGATAACGTGGGCGACAATGTCGGCGACGTGGCTGGCATGGGCGCGGACCTCTATGAGTCCTACTACGGATCAATCCTGGCTGCGATGGCTCTGGCGGCAGCCGCGTCCGTCTCGGTCGGTCTGGAACCCAGCGACGCACTTAAACTGGTCATCGCGCCGGCGGCACTGGCTGGTCTGGGGATCATCTGTTCGATCCTTTCTATTTTCAGTGTGCGGGCTAAAGACAATGCCAGTTTTGCCCAACTTCTCAAAAGTTTGCACGCCGGTGTCTGGCTTAGTTCTGCATTGATCATCGTGGGTTCGGGTATTCTCCTGAACATGCTTCTCGGTGGCATCGAGGTCGAAGGAGTCAAGTGGATGGGCGTCTGGGGTGCCATCATTACCGGCCTCTTGGCCGGCCTGATCATCGCTTGGGGCACAGAGCGATACACCTCCTACGAGCACGGGCCGACCCGACGCATCAGCGCACAAGCTGAGATGGGACCGGCCACGGTCATCATTTCCGGCATTGCCGAGGGCATGATTTCCACTTGGATCCCTCTACTGACGGTCGTAGTCTCCATTATCTGCGCTTTCAATTTCGCCGGTGGCGGAAACAATTTTCTCATGGGCGTATTCGGTGTTGGCATAGCGGCGGTCGGCATGCTTTCCACGCTGGGTATCACATTGGCCACAGACGCCTACGGCCCCATCGCCGACAACGCCGGCGGTAACGCCGAGATGACACACCAACCGCCGCAAGTGCGTGAGCGTACTGATATGCTCGACTCGCTGGGCAATACAACCGCTGCGACAGGGAAGGGTTTCGCCATTGGATCCGCGGCTTTGACGGCACTGGCCCTGCTGGCGGCATACGTCATCATGGTCAAGCAGGCGTTGATCAAGCAGGCGGCCAGCGCCGAGGGGCTTTCCGCCCAATGGGCGACCCTGTCGATTTCTCAGGAAACAACCCTTCCTCAACTCATGAAAGAACTCAACGTCACCCTGCTCAATCCGCATGTCCTCGGTGGTCTGTTCATCGGCGTCATGCTGGTCATGGTCTTTTGTGCCATGACGATGAATGCCGTGGGCCGTGCCGCTTACTCGATGATCGATGAATGCCGTCGCCAGTTTGGCATTATGAAAGCTGCATTCAAGAAAAACGGCATGAGTGATGAGGACGTTGCCGATCCGATGAAATGGCCCTTCGAGGTTAGCGTTGATGGTCAAAATTATCCTGACTATGCCAATTGCGTCTCAATTTCAACCGGTGGCGCCTTGAAGGAAATGATCGTACCCTCGATCCTTGCCTTGATCGTTCCCATCGCGGTTGGAATGATTCTCGGCGTGCCCGGTGTCATGGGCCTGCTCTCGGGTACGCTGGTCACCGGCTTCGCCGTGGCTATTTTCATGGCCAACGCTGGTGGTGCTTGGGACAACGCCAAGAAGTATATTGAGATCGGCAACCACGGTGGCAAGGGTTCTGAAGCACACAAGGCCGGTGTGGTCGCCGATACCGTAGGCGATCCATTCAAGGATACGTCCGGGCCATCGCTCAATATTCTGATCAAGTTAATCAGTGTTGTATCTGTCGTTTTTGCAGGCTTGATTGTGAAATACGGCGATCTATTTGCACGGTTGCAAAATGCTGGTTAGCGACCGCGCCATGAACCCACTTGATCCACAACAAGCAATCCTGGGGCCCTCTGGGGCCCTTGGTCCAGGCGAAGGGCGTGGGCAAGCCGGCGAGAGCCAACGTCCCAAGCCAGGTCGTGACCGTGGTGATAAAGCAATGGGGATTCGCCAGTTCGTTGTAGATGCCGCCCAACTGCTCGATGGCCGTCATTGTGAGGATGTGGTCATCTTTGATTTGCGTGGCCTTAGTGATGTGACGGATTACATTCTGATTGCCTCGGGTTCCTCGGATCGGCAGATCACATCGGTTGCCAGCGAACTTCGGGATTTTGCAGATGAGCGTAGTGTCGACCGATTTGGAAGCGAACAGGACGCATCAACCACATGGCTGGTCATTGATTTTGTCGATGTGGTTGTCCACATTTTCGACCCTTCAACCCGAGCGCACTATGACCTTGAAATGATGTGGAACGATGCCCCACGCATCATCTGGCAACAGGCCGATGGCAACTGATAGGATGTTATTCAAGGTTCCGATGCATCAAGCAGGAATCTTTTGATACCAACACATGCACGTTGCGATCTAGATGAAATTCTCGCTGCCCGCCTTTGCGATCCATGATCGCAGTCGAAATGGGTTCAACCGCCCGCTGGCTCAATGAATCCGGTCTGGCACCAAGTTTTACCAATAATAATCTTAACAACTCGTAAAGAACCACTTCGACTAATTGTTGCGCCTTGCATCGATCTACAGTAATGGCGGCAGTGGTATCTTTAATCACAATCTGGTCATATGCCTCACTTACAGAGGCATCGAGTAGTTGTGTCATGCACCTCGCATGTTGTGACAATACCAATGCCTTACCAGCCGCATCCGGACGAATCTGGCGAAGAACCGGCATGACCTCGTGGCGTAGACGGGCCCGCTGCCGATTTTGATCATTGTTGGTAAGGTCCTCGCACCAGGTTTGATCCAGATCGGATACAAACTGAAGGGCCGCTTGATGGTCGACTCCAAGCATCGGTCGAATGAGGCGAATGTCTTCCTGCAGGTGGCGGTCCCAACTCATGGCGCGTAAGCCACGAACCGATGACCCACGCAGGAATTTCATGAGCATTGTCTCAAGCAGATCATCTCCATGGTGGCCGGTCGCCACGAAGTTGGCTCTGGTTTGTACCGCGATATCACCCAACGCCTGATACCGCTGCATTCGCGCACGAGCCTCAAGGTTGTTTTGTTCGTCGGGTTGCTGCAGATCAAGGTCTCGCCTTTGATAATCAAGGCCCAATTTTTCGGCGAGTTGATCAACGAATACAGCATCCTTTTCGGCGGCCCCATCGGCATCACGGAGGTGATGATGAATATGGCCGACAGTCAGTTTTAGATTCCAGCGACGTCTTGGTGCCAGTACGGCCAGTGCGCGAAGCAATGCTACTGAGTCTGCCCCCCCGCTGGTTGCCACGAAAATTCTTGCGCCAGTTTCTACACCGCAATAACCACGTGCCGCTGAAGCGATCATTTTGACGAATGGGTGTGTGGCTAGGACCATGGTACGATGGGGCATCCGTAGAATGATAGCTTCCAGTCGTCTACGCACTGGATTTTAATGCAGGTTTGGCTCCATTTTCCATCGAACAGGGTACCGGCCATGACACCTGAATTTCTGTACTGGCTCGCTAATCTGCCGGTTTTAACCGACACGACTCTACAGCCACAAAAGGCCGACTCGCCATTTGCAACATACCTGCTCATTCTCGGCTTGTTGCTGATCAACCTGTGGCTATTTATGCGGTTGCGTTCACGGCGGCACCGCAAGACCGGTGAAGCCATGTCCCAGGAACGGATTGAGCGTAACAAGCAATTGGGTGGCATGCGTACCGATCTTGAGGAACTCATGGTTGAAATCGAACAGATGGCCAAACGTTTGGGGGCTCAACTTGATGCCAAGGCAATCCAGCTTGAGCACCTTATTGAGGAAGTAGATGAAAAGATAGGCCAAGCGCAGCAGTCCAACACAACCATTGCTAATCCTGGACAGCAACCAAGCCAACCCAGTGATCCACTTGCCAGATCGGTATATGAACTGGCTGATCAAGGTGTTGAACCAACCGATATTGCCCAGAAACTCGACGAGCACATCGGCAAGGTAGAGTTGATTCTTGCATTGCGTGGCCGGTAAAGGTCACGCATATTCCCTGTCAATAATCGAAGGGTGAAAAGTTGAGGCAAGATGGTCCTTGAGTCTAATGTCATCAGACTTCTTTGCTTTGTGAGCTTCCTGCTCATAGAGTAAGTGGCATGTTTTGCGGCGCCTATACAGCAATGGTGACGCCATTTTCTAATGGTCAAGTTGACCGTGATCAACTTGTGGCAAACGTGCGTTTCCAAGTGGAAAATGGTATTGACGGCTTGGTTCCCTCCGGGACGACGGGTGAATCACCAACCCTCAGTCATGAAGAGCAACGCTGGGTAAATGAATGGGTTGTTGATGCGGCGGATGGCAAAGTGAAAGTCATTGCTGGCACTGGATCTAATTCGACCAGCGAGGCGCTTAAATTGACCGAACATGCAAGGAATATAGGTGCTGATGGGGCGCTGATGGTCAACCCCTATTACAACAAGCCTTCCCAGGAAGGGCTTTATCGGCATTTTATGACTATTGCCGACAAGGTTGACTTGCCCATCGTACTGTACAACATTCCAGGACGAACCAGTATTGAAATGACTCCACAAACGGTTGGGCGCCTTTCTACGCATCCCAATGTTGTCGGTGTCAAAGAAGCAACTGGTTCAATGGACACCACCTCGCTTATTGCACAGCTCTGTGACCTAGACCAATTTGCAATAATCAGTGGTGATGATTCGCTTACACTGCCACTTATGAGTCTTGGCGCTAAGGGTGTGATTAGCGTGCTTTCAAACCTCATTCCTGATCGCATCAAGGCGATCACCACCGCAGCGCTTGCCAGCGACTTTGAAAGTGCTCGATCAATCCACTACGAACTTTTGGACCTTTTCAAAGTGATGTTCATCGAAACCAACCCCGTTCCCATCAAAGCCGCCATGGCTATCGCTGGCATGGATAGTGGAGAATTACGGCTGCCGTTATGTGAGCTAGAGGCAACTAACAGGATGAAGCTTGAGTCGGTACTTGCTGCCCACAACATTGTCGTCGCACGACGTGGCGGGGAAGATGAATTGGCAGGGGCCCTTAATCCAGGCTGACGGGCATCACCACGTATAGGAAATCAGAACCGGTGCGAATAATGCCCGGTTTGTTGGGTGCTTGGAGTTCGACATTCACCTGATCGGTGTCAACTATCTTGAGCGCATCGAGGATAAACTGCGGATTAAAACCGATTTCAACGGATTCCCCGCTGTATTCCGGTACGTCGATGTTAATCTGTGCCTCTCCCAACTCCGGCGCACGGCTAGAAAGCTTTAAACCCTCGGCACTAAATGCCATATTGACGCCCTTTGATTCTTCATTGGTCAATAATGCTGCCCGGCGCACGGCGCTGGCAAAGATGTCTGTGCTCAGTGTTGCTCTGCGGTCACCGTCTTTGGGTACCACATCACGATATGGCGGGAAGTTCCCTTCAACCAGGTTCGATGTCACCATTGCCTCGTCAGTTGCAAATAAGATTTGATTGTCGGCAATCTGCACACGTACGGTCTGGTCGCCGTCATCAAATACACGCAGCAGAAGTGTCAGTGCCTTGGTGGGTACAATGGCGGATCGGTTATCCCCGTTGGCCGCACGGCAATCGCCTTTGGCCAAAGCCAGGCGGCGACCGTCCGTGGCAACAACCACCAGTTTCTTGCCGTCGCGTTCGATCAAGACGCCATTGATTGCGTACCGACTCGACTCACGTGCAGTGGCGAAGATCGTCTGGGAAATTAACCGCCGTAAATCTGATGTAGAGATTTCAAAATCAGGATCCCCTTCAAAATTAGGTATTGGCGGGAAATCATCAGTGGGGCTTGTGAAGACTTTGAAGTGCGCATCCTGTGTGGCAATGGTCAGGGAGTCGCTGTCCACTTCGATCGCTAACGTTGGATCGATTGACTCGCGGACAATCTGGTTAAGCTTGTCGGCAATCACCAAGGATTCCCCCGGTTCCTGAACCTCAACGCGTGGGGTGGTTACCCGCACGGAAACCTCCAAGTCAGTTGCTGACAGTGTGAGCTTCGAGTCAGATGCTGTCATCTTGACACAGCGTAGTGCAGGCTTGGGTGTGCGTGTCACGACAACAGCGCTGACTAGTCCAAGAGATTCGCCAAGGGCACCACGGTCACAGATTAACTTCATTATTATATTCCCCTGTTCAACCTGGAATACTACAAGTTACCCATCTGGGCCAGTATCAGCAAGCAAAGCTCGCGAGCGGGCTTTGCCTGGTCGGTGACTTGTAGTTATGTGAAATTTGGGCAAGCCCCGATGGGGGACATGCCTGCCCTCTCCCAACGGGCATGACAGCTGTTTTTTTGCCGATCTAGTCCTTGAAGTGCCGACCCCAAAGTACATCAAGACGTTGGATTTCCGCAGGGTCAATCTCCGACTTGTCCGACCAAATCGCCATTGATAGTGCATTATGAGAAGGGCTTGGCTCTGCATAAAGGGTTGAGATATTGGCCATCGCTGCTTTGATCAACGTAATCCCATTGGTCGATGCCTGGCGTAAGTTCCTGGTTATTTCTGCCAGCAGATCAGGTGCTTTAATGCCGGCAGGGTGTGGTTTCCAGCAGTCATAATCCGTGGGCAGTGCCAGCAGGGCATAGGCAATCTCTGCTTCACGAGCCAACTTGGCTTCCGGCATACACGTCATTCCGATGAGATCCCCCCCCCACTGCCGGTGCATTTGGCTCTCTGCTTTCGTGGAGAAACCGGGGCCTTCCATGCATACATAGGTGCCACCGTCGTGGACCGTTATGTCCCCAAGGCGATCACGTGATTGCTCTACTGCCTGTAGCAACCACTTACGCATCACTGGGCAAAACGGCTCAGCAAGTTCAACATGTACAGCTGCATCCTTATAAAACGTATTGGCGCGTTTGGACGTTTTGTCAATTACCTGGTCGACGATCACCAGATCGCCGGGACCGATATTTTCGCGAAGTGATCCAGTTGCCCCACTGGCTACGATGTGGGTGATACCAAGTTGTTTTAGGGCATAGATATTTGCCCGGTAAGGAATATTTGAAGGGTTGTAAATATGTCCGGTGCCATGGCGTTGAAGGAGGGCGATCTCAATGCCATGCCATTTGGCAAGCACCACGGGTGAACTGGGTGCCCCAAATGGTGTTTCAAATGTTTTTGTTTCACCGGTTTCTACACCGAGTGCGTCCCCAAGGCCCGACCCTCCGATGATTGCTATTTTCACCACTTCACCGTCTGGCATTGGTTTGACTCCGCTGTTCCGGGGCTTTTCTGTGACGCATCATACCGTTCCGTAAACATGCTGATGGATCGGATCACGGACCGAGTGGAGGTTTGACGGCCGGCAACAAGGACTCATGGTCTATCGGCTGATAAGTATCGTACTCACTGAGCCAGATGATTCTTGAGAAAATTCAGGTCAAGTACCTAATACCGTGGACAATGTCTGGTACATAACAAAAAACTGGTCATTTGTTATTTCCTGCGGTATATTGTGTTTATGTTGGTTGCCGCGTCATTTTCAAGACTACCTGATTTCTTGACCTTGCCTGATGTGGTCAAGGTTGCTGTTAGTTGAGCGGACGACCCGCACCCCCTCTTTACGGTTTTTAGGTTAAGTGGCCTGTCGCTACATTAAACTACTTGACGATTAAGAAACGAATATAGACCCCGTAAGGTATCTCAAGAATCTGCCGCGACTATGGATTGCGGAAGTACCTGCTGCGGCCTAGAAGCGAAAGATGATTTGTTATGGCTCGTAAGCCTTCTGCCAGTACGAATTTCGTTGGGAACGATACCGCAGCTGAAACAACCGACCAATATGTGGGGTTAACTGGTGCTCAGATTTTTGATCGGATGATGCAAGAGCACCGGGTAAAACACATATTTGGTATATCTGGAGGTGCGATACTGCCGGTGTTTGATGCGATTTACGAATCCAAGCATTTCAAGTTCATTTTGACACGGCACGAGCAAGGTGCCGGTCACATGGCCGAAGGCTATGCCCGCGCCAGTGGTAAGCCCGGTGTGGTTCTGGTGACTAGCGGGCCAGGCGCAACCAACACAGTCACGCCACTCCAAGATGCGAATATGGATGGTACGCCTTTGATTGTTTTCTGTGGGCAGGTCGCCACCTCTGCAATCGGAACCGATGCTTTCCAGGAAGCAGATGTGACAGGCATCACACGCCCTTGTACCAAATGGAATGTATTGGTTAAAAGCGTTCGCGATATCCCCCGCGCGATCAATTCCGCATTTCAAATCGCCACGACCGGTCGGCCCGGCCCGGTGGTGGTTGATCTTCCCAAAGACGTGACGGCCTCGATTTTGGACAAGCCCGTGAGCACCAAGCCTAACTTGCCCGGTTACCATCTTCGTGAGCTGGGAACTTCGAGTGAAGTCGAACGGGCGGCGGAACTGATCAATCGCGCGGATCGCCCCGTGTTTTATGTTGGTCAGGGCGTCATTCTGGCTGAAGCCCATGGACCGCTGACTGAAGCGGCAACCAATGCGAACATTCCCGTGACCACGACGTTGCAGGGGCTGGGTGGATTCGACGAAACGTCACCCCTGAGCCTGCACATGCTCGGCATGCATGGTGCGGCGTACGCCAACTGGGCCATGCGTGATGCCGACTGCATTATTTCTGTGGGTGCCCGGTTCGACGATCGGATCACAGGGGATCCCACGAAGTTTGCGCCTGGTGCGCGTGCTGCGGAGCGTGAAGGTCGCGGCGGTATCATCCATTTTGATATTGCTCCAGAGAATATCAACAAAACCGTACCCGTGACCATTGCCGTTGAGGGTGATGCACGTAAGAACCTTGAACGGCTCATTCCCATGCTCGAGCGGCGTGATCGTACAGAATGGTTCAAGCGGATAACCCAATGGAAGCATGATCACCCGTTCCGATACAAGGATGACGAACGTCCTGGCCATCTCAAACCTCAGGCGGTAATCGAAGAGCTGTATCGCCAAACAAACGGTGAAGCAATTCTGACCACCGGTGTGGGGCAACACCAAATGTGGGCGGCTCAGTTTTACCAGTTTAAATATCCGCGTCAGTGGATTACATCTGGTGGTCTGGGCACGATGGGCTATGGGGTGCCAGCGTCGATTGGTGCCAAACTTGCACGGCCCGAAAAAACAGTGGTCAACATCGATGGCGACGGTAGCTTCTGTATGACATGCATGGAAATGGTGACCGCCGCCCAATACGATATTGCCGCTAAAACGATCATTATGAACAATGATTTTCAGGGTATGGTCAAGCAGTGGCAGGACCTCTTCTATGAAGAACGTTACAGCCATACCCAAATGCATAATCCTGATTTCAAGGCGATGGCTGAGGCGATGCATATCAAGGGTGTGCGTTGTGAGTCCAAAGCCGAGTTGCCAGCGAAGATCAGTGAATTACTGGAACATGACGGTCCGGTTGTTGGTGATTTCTTGGTTGAAAAGCACGAACACGTCTATCCGATGATGCCAGCGGGGCAGACCGTGGACGAGATGGTTTTGGGCGATTTTGACTGATGCGAATGATAGGGCAAGTCAAACTGTGCCTATCTAGCTTTCGGCAGGCTGCGGTGGGTTAATCCATGGTTGATGTGCCACTTGCTGGGTGGCGCCGACCTGGTTGTGCCATACCCAACTCGATCAAGTGGTCATTAAGAGCACGTACATTTGTCTCGGGGTAACCTTGGTCGAGGTGGTAGATGAACATGATGTCGCCATCGGCGTTCTCATCCAGGCTTTCGTCAACAAACGCCTTCATGTCATCGCTGGTGCCAAAGCAGAATATTTTGGCATCCGGGGCAATTTCGATGGGCATATCACCACCATAAATTGCCCGGGCTTTGGCGACACTTGTGTGTGTGCCTGTGTTAAGGCAGCACATATTGTCCAGCCTGCTGAATGCCTCAAGAAGATGTGTTGACTGCCCACAGGAGTGCATCCGTCCGGGTCCCAGTTCGTCGATCAACTTTTGCGTTGCCGGTAAGGCAAACTTTTCCCATTGATCGCCGCCAAGCATGCAGCCTGAGCATTCACCGATGTGGACGCCGTTGATCTCCATGCCGACGCGTTTGGTAAATAACTTACATAAATAAATGTAGCTGTCGACGATCCAGTCCAGAAATTCGTGGGCAAATGTCTCATTGTCGATCATTTCAAGGAAAAACCGTTCACCCATGAACTTTTGGGCGGTGGTGATCGGTCCGTGAATCGTAGCTCTCCCCCCCGGATCCCAAAACAATGGTGGGATGATGGGGTATTGATCACCGTATTTGGCCTTCAGTTGATCGATTTGCTCTAGGAACATATTGATCGGATAGACTTCTTCCCACTTGATCTTTCGTAACCGCTTAAGGCCTACGGCATCGAGTTCACGAAGAGGTGTTATCTTGATATCCGGATCCTTGTCGCCGGGAATAACGAATTGCGAGCCGGCAACCACGCCGGTGATTAGATTGGGTTGAATTTGGCCAACCCCTAGCATGTCGCGCTGCCAATGGTTGCCATCAATCAGATTGGATTCGAAAAAGTTGAGTTCATAATCAGGAAAGCGGTGTGCCACCAGATCCTGCATTTCACAGATGCGCTGCCGCCTAACTTCAGGGGCAAAGTAGTAATCTTCGTCGGCTTTAAAACCATATTCATGGTGCATCCAGCCAATAGAAACACTGCCTTCAATGCGAATACTCATGTCATTATCCCATTCTCTCGCGTTCCATTAATTCTAATAAGAATGCTCGCAATTGCGAAGTTACTGAACCCACTTTGCCATTGCCAATCGGATGTTTTTCAATGCGTGTGACGGGTAGGATGTGCCAACTCGAATTAGTAAGGAATACCTCGTCTGCGTTCAGTAAGTCTTCAATATCGAGCATCCGTTTTTCGATGGTCAAGTCGTGGTCTGAGCCCAATTCAAGTACTGCTGCACGTGTGATGCCTGGTAATACTGGTGCTGTCAGCCCTCCGGGTACCTCCTCGCCCCGGGCAATCGGTGTCAGAAGATGGCCTGCCTTGACAAGAAATATATTGCTGACCGTCCCACTGGCTAAATGATTGGAAACGTTCAGAATGATTGCCTCGCCGCAAGGGACGGATGCTGCTTGCCGTAATGTCCGTAGGCGGGACCAATAGTTCATCGTCTTATGACCAGCCAAGGGGTCGAATGGGTTGGCGAGTGCCGGTCCCACAATGACGGTAATACCAGACTCGAAATACGTTGGCTCATAATCAATTGGATCAGTTGCCACCACCAGTATGGTTGGCTTCGGTGGCTGGCTCTCATCGCCACGCAATAGTGACACACATCCTGGCGTGACCGTCAGGCGGATGCGGGTCCGCTCAAGACGGTTGTGCGTCAGGGTTGTTGTGATCGCATCGTGCAGGTTTTTAATGTCCAGTGCTGAGGTCATCCCCAGTTCCGAAGCACTGTTAACCAGCCGCTCAAGATGAGCCTCGAGACGAAAGATGGAACCATGCTCTGCCGTCATGGTCTCGAATAGCCCCACGGCATGCTGGATGGAGGCATCGTCATGAGGA
>CAUZIY010000048.1:0-19277 GCA_963579995.1 Phycisphaerae bacterium | reverse complement strand
CCGTACCAGTGGCGACCCTGATTGGTTTGTTGAGTTTGTTTTAATAGTGTGGTCGCCTTACAAATTAGGTCTCTGGCACTAAATGGTTTGGAAATCAAATGTTTGATATTTGTTGCGGCCAACTGCTGTGGAGTTAATTTGTGTCCCAGTGCCGTGAGCATCATGAGGGGGATTTTTTGAGTCTTGGCCTGGGTTTTGAGTTTGACCGCAATTTCGTAACCATCCATAACCGGCATCTGTAAATCGGTGATTACCAGATCTGGAAGAATCTTGCTGATCAGGTCGAATGCTGCTTGGCCATCGTTGGCAACAAGCACGTCATGGCCTGCCTGCTTTAGCTTGTAGCTAAGTAGATGCGTGATGTGACTTTCATCATCGGCAATGATGATCCGTGTTGTGTTCACTGATGAATCTCCTTGAAAGATAATCATCAACCAACGGCTATAAGCTGACTTGAATGAAATTAATATCGGTCCAATGGCTGCGGGTAATAAGGCATAACCGGTGATTATAGAGTGAGTTTCAGGGGTAATTAAGGTAGGACAACTCGTAGTTGAAAGGAAGGGCCACGGGTTGTTATCTAGGTTGGTTTGGGGTGTTTAGGACTTGTTGGTTGGTTGTAGACACGGATAAACCCGGTGGGTTTATGATGTAGATCCCATGTGTGGCAGCGAATTGGATTGTAGGGAATGGCTTGGAGCATCAAATTTCCTACTTCACTGGAATTGGAGCTCTGCGGATCTGTAAATTCTAAAAATCAGCAGGAATAGCAACAATGCCAGCCATGCTTTTTCGAACCATGAATGTGGTTGCTAGAGTTGGATCATCGTACTGTTTGATTTGGATGCTTCATTCATTCCTGCCGCCAACTGGATCGGGGCGCGACAGGTAGATTCCAAGACCATAGAGTATGGCGATGAAGCCAATGAGTCCGCCAATAACCAGGCCCATTGGAAATTGATTCAGCATCCAGGGCATTGCAATCAGGGTAATGACCCCCCCGCCAATAAACGGTGCCGATAGTGGTGATGCCAGAGCATAATCCTCCGCAGCGCCCGACTCCATGTTTTTATCAATAATCCGAAGTAGCATCATCCCTTGCGCCGTTGTACCGGTGGACATGCCATAGTTAAGGATCCCCAGTTCAAACCAGTGTGATTTTGGCAGTAGGTGGCGGGCAATGACGAGTAGACAAAAGCCTGTCCAGCAGAAGGCGGCCACCAAGAGGCAGAAAACCGGCCAGCCGAACTCAACCAAAGCCGATAGCTTCATCGAAGTGATTGCTGCGACAATCAGAAATTCCATTGCAGTACCGATGATGCGATGAATTGACGGAACATCGATCAGGTCATCAAGCCGTAAATGACGCATCCCCTCGCGAACCATCAGTCCGCCGAGCAGCGTATAAAGAAACAACGGGAACCGGCTGGTTTGCGGGAACAGCCAACTTGTCACCTCGTGGAGCCCGGTGCCAATGCCAAATGCGAGGGCAATGATCACTATCTGAAAGACCAACGGCTCCATTACCTCCGATCGTACTTTACCAAAGGCAATGGGCTGCGGTTCATTTCGGGATTCAAGACCAGTGAGTAAGTTGATCTTGACCTTACCCCCACGTGTCCAGCCTCTTCGTACGCCAATATTGATGTAGACAATGCCGGTAATCACTCCAATGACCAGTCCGCAAGTCGCAAACAAGAATCCCAGATCGCGGCCTTGTGGAAAACCCAGAGTTTCAAAGATTTCGCCCATGGCGGCCGCAGTGCCATGCCCACCGGCAAAACCAGTTTCGATCAGTTGACCAAAGGACTTGGGGACACTCACTCCCAGTCCCTTTACGGTGAGCCACGCCACGATGAGTCCAACGGCAACTTCACCCAAAATAATGATCCAGACAACGATACCCTCACGTGCAGCGGGTTTGATACTGTGGCGAAATGACTTGTTGGGTCGGTCCAGTAATAGTCCTGAAAAGATGACTGCGATCAGTAAACCGGGCCATGCTTGTAGGTTTCGGACCACCGCCTGGCCGTTCCAGTTGAGTTGCAACATGTGGATATCTAGGGTTGTCTTGCGTTTCTCGATGGCATACTGATTCTGTCCGTCAATAAGGTGCCATTGCTTGTCCGGGGTGTCGACCAAAACAGTGGCATCTGGTGATAGCGCCAGGCCATGAGTCTCAAACGCATGGCGCAAGGCTTTGGGAAGCCCCCTGTCATTCAGTTCCCCTTTGTAGATGTCACTGGTTGTGAATTCTAATGGTGTCGTAATATTGACAATGGCAAATCCAAAGATGCCTGCAACGACGGCAGCTGGAATGAAGAAAGCCTGCAGTAGCTTAACTTTGGCCCGTAGTGCAAAGCCGGCTAGGAGTAACACAGACGAAAAGAGTAATGCGGTTTGCATGTTGTGTGACAAGCGACTTTGGTGCCGCTGTATGTTATTGAAGAAAACTAATCAGTGGGTTGGAGACGGCGATCGGTATTCTATTCAAGTCATGATATTGGTGATTCATAGGTTTGTGGAGTTACTTGAAGATTTCCTGGGCGTTCAGGGTGTAGACCTTTTCTAAGACCTTATCTGGAAGTCCGATGCCATAGATCTTCCATTCTCCGGTTGGTGGAAATGGATGGTCGTAATAATCAAAATATTCATCCATTGTCTCCAGAAAGCGAAAGTAAATACGATAGCGAGGCTGATCAGGTCGGCCGGGAAAACGGTCGGTACCGAAGAGAATGCGGTCCTGGTAAGTGATAAAGAACTGGCGTGCTGAATAGGGTTGGCGTCCTAGTTCGGCGACGCGGCCGGCAATATCTACATAGAGGTTGTCGAACTTATCCATCAGTGCGCCAACGGACCGCAAGTCTTCAGCGTTATTGGCAACGTGGGCTCCAATGAAAATTGTATTCGTGTGCTTCGCAATCACACGATTACGCTGGGCCAGCAGTTCGGATCTCTGTGGGTATTGTGAATCATGGAAACTCCAGTTTGGCCGGCGCTCCAATTGGAGCCACCGCTCGTTAAACCTGTCTGTTGGTTTGAAGAAGGCGGCCGGATCGGCAGTGTGAATCAGTACTGGCATACCCAAATTCCCTGCCTTGGCCCATACCGGATCCAATCGAGGGTCATCCACCGAAACCAGTTTGCCTGATTTATCCTTGATTTTCAGCCCAAGGCTTTTGTAAATCTTGACCCCCCGAGCGCCTTTTGCATGTGCATTGGCCAGGAAATTTTCCATGCGTTGGCCGAAGTCTGGTTGGTCGATCAGGTTAAAGTTCGGACTGCAAAATATGATAAATCTATCTGGCGCATATCCATGAAACTTCGTCAATATCTGTTCAAGTTTAAGTCCCCAGTCGCCGCTGAGATTCACAATCTGTTGAATGCCTCTTTGGTCCATGGCGTTGATCAGTTGTTCCGGGTCTTGATCTAAACCCCAATGGCAATGTATGTCAACGGCGGAATACCGGGATTTTTCGACATGGTGTTGGTCGGTTCCAAGGTTAGACCGTGGTTGGTAGTTGTGGATGCTGCTGCTGTTAACATAACGTGATTGGCCAATGCCGGTTGGGGTGCATGAAGAAAAATAAATGAGTAGTAATAGAAGGAAAATAGTCAGTATGTGTTTCACGTAATAGGCCTCGCGGGTTGCAAATAACATTACCTTGCAAGAATGCATGCTGTCGAAGACCTTTTATACCAAGTTCATCAGATGATGGGTGCAGGTGTCACAACTAGATATATTGGCTGATCAAAAATGACCTGAGACCTGCCGTTGCAACCTTTGGTTGTTTGTACTACAGATCGTACATAGTCTAATGCTCAAGGTTTCCTGAAACAGGAGGAACAGGATTGGCAACCCAAATTCTCGGGCTTATATCCTGGATTCTGATCGCCTCGGGAGTCAGTGGGTGCGAATTTCCTGGCACGGAATTTTGGTCAAAGATCATTGGCTATGATATTAGACGTCATACGGCTGGTCCGTGCGTATCATTTGTCCTGATCACTAAACATTACTCAGGGGTTGTCAATCATCATGAACTGTTCCCAATGCCATCGATTGATGCAGAATGGCTTTATTCCTGCAGGTGGCGGTATTCACTGGTTTCAGCATGAGCCCTGTACTGACCTGTTTCCTTTCGCCCAAGCACTGCCCGGGACTTCTACCTGGTTTCGCCGCGCCAAGTTAGAAGCGTATCGCTGCACTGTCTGTCAGCTTGTCCTCTTCCGCTATGGTAAGCAGGTATATGATACGGATGATTTCAAGCACCGATGATGACGATGACTGCTGGTGATACGCCCTTAATTATTATTGGTGCATCTGCTCGTTCTGCAGCACAGTCAGCCATCAGAGCTGGTTATGTGCCTTGGTGCGTAGATTTGTTTGCCGATCGGGACCTTAAAGAAATCGCACCGGTCCATCGCTGTGCATGGGAGGATTATCCGCACGGGTTACTGAAGGTGGTTGAAGGTGCATCGTTACCCCGGCAGACGCCATTATTGTACACCGGGGGCTTGGAGAACTATCCAGATCTAATTAAAGCGGTCGATCGGCCGATGATGGGATGTCCGGCAGGGACGCTGCGCAAGGTTCGGGATGTCCATGTGTTTCATCGGCTGGAACCATACGATGGGTTGTGCTTCTGTGAGATTCTCTTGGAACCACCATCGTCATCATCCGTGGTGTCGCTCCCGTACTTACTAAAACCCATGCACGGCACCGGTGGTCACGGAATTCAGCACTGGCATGTAGGGGACGCTGTCGATGGGGAATGTTTTTGGCAACATTACATCAATGGTACGCCGATCTGCGGCGTGTTTGTCGCTGGGAATCACGCCAGTCGTTTCATTGGTGCCACCGAGCAACTGATTGGTTGTTCAATGCTTGGCGCAAGTGGTTTTTCATACTGCGGTAGTATTGGCCCGTATAGGATGCCTCCCAAACAGGTCAGTGTCCTGGAACATCTAGGAAACGAGCTGTGCCGACATGTCCCACTCCGGGGTCCATTTGGCGTTGATATGGTCGTGGATGATGACGGCAACATTTGGCCAGTTGAAGTAAATCCCCGCTATACAGCCAGTGTCGAAGTCATCGAACGGGTGATGGATGTCTGTGTTCTGGGGATGGATTCGGCGATGACGAATCATCTCATCGATCGCCCGGCAGGTCTGAAGCGAGATCATCGCCAATCTTGCTTGCTCTCCGGTCCTATATTTGGAAAAGGCATCGTGTATGCGCGAGCAGACTGCGTTGTGCCGGATCTTTATGAGTTGCTTGACGCCAGATGGATTGCTGATGTTCCGGCGATCGGTGAAAGTGTTACCCGGGGTCATCCAATATGTACAGTGTTTGCGTCAGGTACCAGTCGCAATGAATGTGCCTTCCAATTAGGGGAAATAGCAGAAAAGATCTACCGTCATCTTTCACTGTAGTAGTTTCATCGATATCGGATCCTCCATCGGGAAAATGGTGGAGGATCATTGGCTGCGACGTGAAGAATCAACTTTTGTGCAGCCTGTTGTTCTTGGAACTTAGCTGGTCCCCAGCGGGTGCCATATCAGAATTTCACCCTTGCCAGGTACCGATGTGTCACCGTTATACAGATGATAGTGGCCTGCCCTTGGGTCAACGGGAATCGAAATTCCAAGCTTGCCAAGAAACTTGGCGTACAAACGTAGAAATACCGGGCTATAAGAGCACGAGAAATGGAATGTTGGCAGCAAGATAATGGGGATAAGGGAAATGATTGTTCCACGCATCATCCACGCGCCGGTGCGGATTTCAGCTCCTGCTAGCAGTACGATGTTGCCACCTTTCATATCCAGTCCGGTGAAGTCTTTTGCCGGTCCACCCACTACGATCGTGCCTTTTTTCATGCGCATGCCAATTTCCAACCCGGCTGATCCGTCCACAATAATGGCGCCATCTTGCATGCCCTTCATACTACCCCGATAGCCGGCGCCAATTTGTCCGCCGGCGTTGCCGTGAATATGGATTAAGCCGTTGGTCATTTCTGCGCCCACCCAGTCGCCCGCATTGCCATGCACTTCAATACTCCCGCCCTGCATATAGGCGCCGAGGTGCATGCCAACGTTTCCATGGATGGTGATTTGGCCCCCCGTCATACTACGCCCAACCCATTTCAGCCGGCTGATATCACCGTGGATCTCAAGCTGATCACTACGTTCTCCTTCAACTTCGAAGAAATCATCGATCCGTCGCTGTCGTTTGCCGAGTCGAATACTGCTTGCACAGATTTCTGCATGCGATAGGGTTTTGAGCACATCAGGTGATAGTACCTCGACTTCCAGTGGTACTGAAGGTTGCTCTTTTAGCCTTAAGGTAATGGTGTTCATGGGGTTTCAATACAGTTGTTGAATGTCGGCTGTTCAACCCGCTCCATCTCAACCGGATAATTATCAAATGAAATCGTGTAGTAATCTTCAAACTTTGGTCGCAGGAATGTCTCGATTGTTTCATCGTAGGAGGGTTTCACCAAGAGGCCTCTACCGGGTGGCGTTGCACGAATTTCTCCTTCGTCGATCACAACTTCCCCTCCCTTGATGACATAACGCGGATGCCCGAACATCTGCTGTACGTCGTCATCTTCGTTATAGATGACAAGATCAGCGTCAGCTCCCGTGCCGAGTTGTCCTTTCTGGGGTAACCCCAGTGCCCGTGCGGGGCCAGCTGACATAATGATGGCGATTTCATACAACGTGTATTCACGGTTAATTTCGGCAAGATGGATTCTTTTCAGTGCCTTGGTGGACAGTTGGGAAAGGCATTCCTTTCGAAAATCTGAGCACATCAGGAGCTTGATGATTTCCGGGTAACGCCAGAAGCAGGCGCCGTTGGGATGATCAGTTGTAAGATAGATACGCCATGGATCATCTATGAGTAACAGCAACTCGAGTCCAACAGCCCACTGTACGGCATTGACTAGGTTGTTTGGGCGATAGGTGTATGGGACAATTCCACAACCGGTTTCATTCTCCACGTCAATGTTGCCCCACTTGCGTCCCGTCAGTTTGTAAAGCAAATGTTGCCATGGTCCATCGGCAGTGATGGTAACGGTGTCGCCAAATAGCACCGCACCAGCATCGGCAGTGAAATTTGGATGTGTATTGAAGTATTCCGCCAATGCAGGAGCTTCGGACCGCATTGAATTCCAGTCGTTACCACCATAGGCGTGGTACTGCAGATGTGCCATGTGAGCACGGTGCCCTTCCAGGCTCCTCATGGTTTCGAGTGTGGTGGCCAGATTCCCTGGTGCACCAAGATTGTTGCAGTGCAGGTGCATTGGATGGGGTAGCCCCAGTTTATCAATGATCTGTGCAAGTCCTGAAACAATCTTTGCGGGCGTCAGTTTGCTGTAACCAACGACCGGTTCGGTCATCTGTCCGGTATCTTTGCCCCACTTCCATGCTGCCACGCCGCCGGGGTTCACGGCCTTGACGCCGTATGCCTTTGCTGCCCACACATACCACGCCACCAGATGCTGAGCCTGCTCGTACTCTCCATCTTGGAGCAGGTCGAGTAGGATTTCATTATTTGCTAGCAGTACGCAGCAACTTTTGTCAACGATTGGAATGTCACGCAATTCGTCATGTGTATGTTTCGCCGATAGTGGTGCCACGGCTGCTTCATTCACGGTTGTCCAGCCCATTCCGGCATACAGATAGCCGGTTGCAAATGTGGTTGGGGTCATGCCACCAATGCCGGAACGGGTGGTCTGTGATCGAATAAATGCTGTGGTGCGGCGATGATCCTCGGGTGTCATCGCCCGGGCAAAGTTGACTGCCCCGCCCGCCACATGCGTATGAACGTCTACCCCGCCGGGAAAAATAATCATGCCACGCGCGTCGATTGTACGTCCGTCGACTGGTAAATCGACGACTTGGCCATCCTTGATAAAGATGTCCTTGACGACACCATTTAACCCATGGGCAGGGTCGTAGACCTTTCCGCCTGTAATTCGCATAATGCCTTGCAATGCCCGGGGGCCACTGCCAACTGTTATCTGTCGTGTTAAATCTGTGCCGAGGTCATCTTGCCATTGTGGATCATCCAGTCTGGTTTGCTGGCAACCGCATTATAAATACGGCGAATGATCTGCTCATCAGTAGGATACGAAGTTTGCAGTGCAGGCCGCAATGGCAGTGGTACTTCATCCATACGGTATGCTGTACCGGGGGCGCTGATCCCGGTTACAGCAGTTGTAATGTGTATTTTTGCCAGGCGACTGGTATGGGTTACCTTCGGATCGAGCACGATGGTAGGAATACGGGCCAGATGATCAATGCAAGGTTGCGGCATGGTGGCTCCGGGATCAGCCCCAAGAATCAATGCCGCATCTGCATCGCCCCTTACTAATAAATCAATTGTTGTAAACTCACCGGGGTTGAATCTGGGATATCCACGGCTGAAGTTGATGCCAAATGGATAGCCGGTTTGCCATCGCATCACCACGTCAGCGCCAGTTACATTGCCATGACCTCGCATTGGCATGGCAACGAACTTTGTATAGGCATTCAGCTCCGCTGCCAAGGTTAAAATCGCCGCGGAATTCATATGCTTGCCGCGTGTCATTGACAGGCCCATGCCGAAGAAGAACACACCGAACTTTGCTCGCTTCATGCGCTCAACCATGTCTTGTAATTGTTCGATGGTCAGTCCGGTTTCACTGATCTGCGATCTATCAACAGGCTGGTCCTTCACCAATGCCCGTAAAATGGTAAGCACCTCAAAGTCCTTGCCGGGTTTGATCTGGAGGAAGATGTCAGATGCCCGGGCACTTTTAGTTTCACGAATATCAACCAGCACCATGGTGCGGTCTTTTCTCCCACGTGGGACAAACTTGCCCTTGGGAATCAGTGCATATTTTGTGAAGTGGCGGGGATGGCATTCAGCCGGGTTGCCGCCCCAATAGACAATGAAGTCCGCCCGGTTTTTAACTTCACCAAGCGTGCAAGTGACTTTACCACCCAACTGGGCGGCGATTTCCGTTGGACCGTGTCACAACGAGGTGTGACTATCGACCACACCTCCCAGGCGTTCTCCCAGCGCTACAGCTTCCCGCTGGGCTTCACATGTAATGTTGCTCATGCCATAGATGAGTGGCATGTCGGCTTGATCAAGAAGTTCTGCCGCCGCTTCGACCGCCTGATCCACGGATACTTCTTTGCCATCAATCAATGCATCTGGATAGAGTTGTTCCGCCGTATGATTGAGAAACCAGGCCTTACCGAGCATGCAGGCTTTCTTGGCCTCCGTAATACGGTGTTCATCTGCATGCAATTCAATGTCATCGCAAACACAACCACAGAAAGTGCATGTTGCATTTTTTACAATGTTGAGAACCATATCGGCTCCTGTGAACGTGTAGTTACTTTGTGTCTTTGGTCTCACCCGAACCGGGTGAGGGGATGGCAAACGTTCACCCCAATGCCCGCCCCTGGTTGCTTCCACGGATACGACGAGGCATGAACCGCCCCTTCTCGATTTCCTCCCAGGGCGCGTGTCCATCGTGCTTCAGTGGTATGTGAGACCTTTCAACGTGTTCACAGTCTGAGCCGTTGGGATCAGTTTTTACATTTCTTTTGCTCATGCTTTTGACTATCGTATATTAGCGGGCCAGATAATCAAACAAATATGCGGGTATCGATCCCGCATCTAGATACAAATTCCTCGTAACTAAACTGCTTTACAAGTTTAAGTTCACCGGACTCCCCTAGCACATAGATGTTCGGCAGGTTGATGCCATTGAACGTATGGCTTTTGCTGATGGAATAGGCACCGGCATTGGGGAACACGACGCGGCTTCCGATGTCTAGGTACTTGGCAAAGGAGTGCCGGCCGAATACGTCGCCTGGTACACAACTGCAACCAGCCAGTAGATATTCGCCGGGACCATTCTTGATGGTGCCATTGATCAGTGGCTTGATCCGGTACTCAAACAGTTCAGGCCAATGATTTACTGTCATATCTAGGGTGGCGATTGGGCAATCATATCCGTCAGTTAGGTCCTGTACGGTGGATACAAAGTATCCTGATGAGCCTACTACGGCAGCTCCAGGTTCAATGAAGGTTTCCAGTTCATATTGAGAGCGGATACGCTGCAGTTCACATGCCGCGGCTTGGTTCCCGTGGTGTTCATCGAAGAAATAGCCGCCTCCGACATTCAGCCATTGAATTTGATGTAGATCATTACCGAGAATCTTTTCCATTTTCCTGATCGTCGTTGTCAATTGTCCAGCATCGTGGCTGCGGTGGTTTGAGTGAAAGTGTAACCCCGACAGTGGCTTGAATTGGTCTGGGTTTTGTCCTATTGCGCTGCGTAATTGCCCCAGCGGTATTCCCAGGTGTGAATTAACCCGGCACGGGTCGCATCTTTCATCTGCCGCAAAGGAGCATTCGGGATTAATGCGAAGTCCAATCTGGCATTTATGAGCCAGGTCAGGGGCAAACCGGCCAAACTGGGAGAGCGAGTTGAGGGTTACGCTGTCACTAAGTGCTGCAATTTCCTGTATTTCATCCGCTCTCAGGACCGGGCTGATATAACTTAAGAACATCTGTTCGCCACCAATTTCGCGGGCGAGCCTTGCTTCAAATAGTGAGCTTGCCGAGAATCCGTTGAAGTGTGTGGCGGTCGTTGTCAGAGTCTCGTGAAGTGTGAGGGCTTTTAACGCGAACAATGTTCGGCAAGCCGCATCAACGGCAAAGCTCTGGATTGAGCGTATGTTGGTTACAAGGTCCCGCCGGTCGAGAATGAATGCGGGTGTCTGGCAGGCATGGATTACTTTCTCATCAAGCATGGTACGCCTGGTGACGAAGGCTCCGATTTTATTTGAGTTCGTTATCCACCGGTTCAACTTCAACAAGCCAGCCTTTGGACATCGGCATGCCCGTACCGTCGGTGGCAGCGCCCATTAAGCGGCAGGTTGGTGGGCCATAAGGGACAAAAAGCATGCCTTCAGGGGTGTTGCCCGATTCGCAATTGAATGTGGCTTCGCCGTATTCGGTTCGGACAACGACGGAATCTCCCTGGGATACGCCCAGAGACGCCATATCATCTGGATGCATGGTCAACGTATTCACGATCGTTTTGTATTCATCGTTGTCCTTGCCGATGTTGATCTGCGTACCTTGCTTGCCGGTACGAGATGGATTTAGCAGGAACTGTTTTGTTGCCATGCGTTACCTCGCGACGATCAGGGACCCAGCCGAAGTGATGGCTGGTCGAGTAATCAGTGCGCTGATTATCATTGTACCTCTTTAACTCGTCGGTGTTGCTGTTGGTTCGGTCGATATCGCCACATTCCTGTGGGCGTCTGCGCTGATCCATATCCAGCAATCGGGTTATATGAGGGATATCTGGACAAGATGTATGGATTGTATGGTGATCTCAATGTCAAGGATGGCCCTGGACCCTTGGTTACTCAGTCGCTAACGCCACCATACTTGCGGACACGGCGGGCGTATTCACGGATCGCATGATGGAGTTGGTTGACATCAAAGTCGGGCCAGCATGCGTCGGTGATATAAAGTTCCGCATAACTGATCTGCCAAAGGAGATAGTTGCTCACACGCATTTCACCAGCAGTGCGGATCAGCAGGTCCGGATCAGGCAGTCCTGCCGTATAAAGGTGATCAGTCACGGTCTGTTCTGTGATTTCATCCGGATCTAATTTTCCATTGCGAGCTTTATTTGCAATATTCCGAACTGCGTCCGTGATCTCAGCTCGAGATCCGTAGTTGATTGCCAGTGCCAAAGTCAATCCCGTATTGCCTGCTGTGATCCGTGCCGTTTCGTCCAACTGTTCAAGGACACGATCAGGCAGATTTCCCCGACGTCCGATCTGAACGAACCGTACATCATTGTCCATCATGGTGGTTCGTTCTTGGATGAGGTACCGCACGTAAAGGTCCATCAGAAAGTCGATTTCCTCGACTGGGCGGTTCCAGTTTTCGGTGGAGAAACTGTAGAGCGTCAGTACATCCAATTCCAGCCGAGCGCATTGGGTGACAATTTTATTAACGCTTTTTGCGCCACGTTCATGGCCGAATAGGCGTGGTTGGTTTCTTTGACTCGCCCAGCGTCCATTGCCATCCATGATGATGGCGATGTGTCGAGGCAGCACCGTCTTGTCCAGTCCCAAATCTACCAACGCTTGGGCGGTATCCGCGGTTTTGGTTTTCGATGAATTTCCGGTTTTAACTTGCGGCACGGCTTGTTCTATTGGGCAGGAATTTAGGGGGTTAGGCCTGTCGGACAATGATCTGGTCCCGCCTTTTTCCCACACAAACCATTCTGATAGGTATGCCAAGATATTGTTCAACGAACTCTACATAGGTGCGGGCCTGGGCTGGCAACTGGTTGTAGCTACTGCAGGCATCAATGGGCTGGTCGAAACCTTCGAATTGTTCATAAATCGGTTCCACCTGTGACAGGACACCAGCGTCTGCTGGGAAGCCATCGGCCTCCTCGCCATTGTGGCGGTAGCCGATACAGACTTTGATATTCTCTACGCCTTTGAGTACCGACAGGCCCGTACAGCCAATTGCAGTCGCACCCGACAACTTGGCGGTATACTTTACGGCCACCAGGTCCAACCAGCCACACCGTCGGGGTCGACCGGTCGTGGTGCCGAATTCATTACCATTTTCGCGTAGGTTTGATCCGATTTCGTTGTCTTGCTCGGTCGGGAATGGTCCACTACCCACCCGGCTCGTATAAAGTTTGACGATTCCAACGACATTTTCAAGGCTGCCGCCAGGTATTCCGGATCCGGCGTAGATTCCTAATGATGAGCAACTGCTTGAAGTGACGAACGGGTACGTGCCGTGGTCGATATCGAGTAGTGCCGCGTTTGCGCCTTCAAAGAGTATTTTTTTGCCTTGCTCGATGGATTGGCTAAGTAATCGAGTTGTATCGCAGACGAATGGCCGCAGACGATCGGCGTGCTGGCAGCAATCTTTGTAAAGAGTGTCAGGATCAAATGGTTCAAATGTTTGACCACATACCTGCGCCAGTGCGTTCAGCATTGCATTTTTAAGTGTGACGATCCGCTGTAATTTTTCTTTGAGTTGGCTGGTGTGTATCAAGTCGATCATGCGGATTGCGGTGGTACGCAAAGCCTTGTCTGCGTAGCATGGTCCAATTCCACGGCCAGTGGTACCCAGGGGCGCCACGCCTTCCCATGCCTGCGCTACGGCGTGATCAAAAAGTGCATCCTGTGTCTTGTGATAAGGCAGAACCACATGGGCCCGGTTACTGATCCGCAGGTTACTATCCACCTCAACACCCCGGCTGGTCAGATTGTCGATCTCTTCAATGATCCCAGCCGGATCAATGACCAGCCCATTACCCACGACATTAAGTTTTCCGCTGTGGATAATCCCCGATGGAATCAAATGCAGGGCATATTTCTGGTCCCCAATGTGGACTGAGTGTCCCGCGTTATTCCCACCGTTGTAGCGTGCGACGATATCGAATGCTGCAGTGAGAAGATCCACGATCTGTCCCTTGCCCTCATCGCCCCACTGCAGTCCGCATATCGCACAGTGCCCGCCGGTAAGCTTGTCTGGGATCTTCACATCTTCGGCTGCCAATCCTATTGATGGTTCTGTCATGCTCATTTGAATACTCTTGTTCACATGCTTGATGGGTCTGCGATCAAGCCGAACCATCTTAGCAGATGTCCCTATAGATCCAAACGTGGAGCCAACGCTGGCCACGGCAGATGAAAAGGTGTAATTAATAGGGATATCAGTTGTGTCTTTTCGGCTCCGCTTCGAAATTGGCGTTGATGATTTTCAGGGTAAAGGTTAACCAAGCTAATTCAGTTGACATCAACTGGAAGGGCAACTTCGAGCCGGTAATCGATTTTATCCTGTTAGATGGCAGAACCAGATCAAGATGGCATCACCGGTTGGCTGATACTGGGATGATGATTATTCATGGTCGACTACTTCGAAGCCTGCATCTTCGATCATGGTTCGAACTTTCTGAAGTTTATCACCATCTGTGGTGAGGTAGCCATCGACAAAAAGAGAATTTGCAGGGTAGAGAGCCAGTGATTGCAAACCACGAAGGTGCCCTTCGCGCCCGGCGGCGGCGCGAATTTCAGACCGAGGATTGAGGAAACGGAACAGACTTAAAATGCGCAAGCATCGTTGCGGTGTGAGTTGGCCAAATTCACGGATAGGATTACCTTCAATTGGTATCAAGAAATTAACGGGGATCGATGGCGCCTCAAGCGCCCGCAGTTCATATGCCACATCGACAATGTCTTCATCCGTTTCTCCCATTCCCGTAATCATGCCACTGCAGACGCCAAGCCCGGCATGGTGGGCAGCCTTGATGGTGTCAACGCGATCTTGGTAAGTATGCGTTTTAACAATCTTTGTCGTGTGTGCATCGCTGGTATTAAGGTTGTGGTTGAGACGGTCCAGCCCCGCGGCCCTGAATTGATTAGCTTGCTCCTGATTCACCAATCCCACTGACAGGCAGGTGCGAATTCCAACTTCACTGACGATTCTTCGAATCACATGGCTCAGGAATTCGGTGTCCTGATCCGAAGGTCCACGTCCGCTGGCCACCATGCAGTAGCGATACACGCCCCGTGCTTTGGCCTCGTACGCCTGTTGCACGATTGCATCGGCATCTTTCATCCTGTACTTGTTGATCGTGGCGTTGGATATTGAGGATTGGCTACAGTAACCACAATCTTCCGGGCACAGGCCACTTCGGATGTTATTGATTTGGTGTAATTGAACCTGACGGCCAAAGTAGTGCTGCCTCACGCGACCAGCTGCATGGATCAATAGCAAAAGATCAATCGTTTTATCTTGCAAGATGGAAATTGCGTCGGCTCGGGGCAATGGCTCGTCTTTTAGTGCATAGGCGACCCATTGCTGGTAGCCAGAGTCAGGCGGACGAATTGGCGGGCTTGGATGGATTGGTGTTGAATCAATGGTCACCGCCTAATTATATGAGGACTATGGTGGAGCGTAAAAGGGATAGGAACTGGCTGGCCAAGTCGCGAACATCAAAATACAGGTGAAATTACAGTGCAAGGAAAAGAAATTTCAATCCATACAAATCAAATTGATTGGGATGTTGCAAGCCGGTTCTCCCCTTCAAAGACCAGGGGTCACGTGAGCGTGTTGATGCCTGCATGGCAGGCAAAGCATAATGACATCTGTAACCCCCTGGATCCAAAATATCGCCCTTTTTGGCTTGTTTTTGGTTATTTGATTTGTTTTTTTTAAGCATGTATGTGACCGAGTGCGGCAGGTGATCAGCCTATGCAACGCCTGAGTTTGGGTTTTTGGTTGGTTTTCCTGCTGGGGTTTTAGGGTTAAATATGCTCGATATAGCTGGGAATTGCCGAAGAAATCGGTATGATGTAAACATATGAGCTGCTGGTGGTGGTCCACGTCGACCCAAACTAGCTAGCTGAATGGAAAAGCAGTTATGTTTGGGAGAAGCGTCCAGTAAACCATTTCATTGCGGGTCACAATACGTAATCCGTTGTTTCTAAATTGGTTGAAAATGCTGGTCTATGTTTTGTCATGGATTACGCTTGTTATATCCGGCACCTCGTACGCCCGCATCGTAAGCGGCTGATCATCGCTTTGGCGGCAGCGGTTGGGATCATGGCTGTTGACGTAGGTTCGCCCCTCATCATTGCCCTGCTCGTTGATACGGTGATCGATCGCGGCGAGTATCACCTGCTTGTGCCGCTGATGCTCGCATTCCTCGCTCTGCCTTTTGTCGCCGGGGTATGTCGGTGTATCAGCGACTACCTGATGGCGTTGGTTGGTCAGCGATTCATACTTGATATCCGGCGTAAACTCTACTATCGAGTTCAGCGGCTAAGTTGTAATTTTCTTTATAACACGACCACCGGCAAGGTTCTCGAACGGCTTCGCGGCGATGTTCAGCAACTGCAGATGCTACTCACCGAACAGACGCCGACATTGATCGTGCAAACGGCTACCGGGCTGGTAATGATCTTGGTCATGTTTTTCTTTAGCACTCGCCTCACGCTGTTGGTTTTGATGGGTGTCGGCCTTTATGTGGTCAATTACAAATGGTTTGTTGGGCGAATTCGTCGAACGCAGCGGATCTATCGACGGACAATGGACAGGTTGTCGAGTGTTGCGCAGGAACAATTGGCAGGCGGCCTGGTTGTGAGGTCATTTGGAAACGAACGGATCGCATTACGCCATTTTGTTCAGTGCAATTTTCTTTCTGAGCGGTCTTTGCACCGATACCGGGTACTCAACTGTCTCTATAGCTATGTTGCCAGCTTTCTTGGGTGGGGTTGTTACCTGCTTGTTATGCTGGTAGGTACATATTTTGTTGTGATGGGACAGTTGACCTTTGGTGCGGTGATGGCAATGACTGCCTTTACCATGCGGCTGATAGATCCCGCCCTCAAACTGGCTGAGTTGTCCAACCAGATTCAACAAGCAAAAGTTTCCTTCGACCGAATTTTCGAGCTCATGGAGGCAGAAGCGGATACCATCGATCAGCCAGGAATTCGAAAATCCCAGCCACTCCAGGGTGAGGTGGCATTTGAGAACATCTGTTTTAATTATCAGCCAGATATACCTGTTCTACGCTACTTCAATCTTCACGTGCAACCCGGTCAAACAGTTGCTCTCGTCGGCCAGACCGGCTGTGGTAAAACAACCATTACCAGTCTGCTGTACCGCTTTTACGAACCACAGGCCGGGCACTTGGAGATCGACGGTCACGATATCACCCAATACGATACGCGGTGGTACCGCCGCCAGCTTGCATTGGTGCCACAGAATCCAATTGTCTTTGATACCACCATTGCTGAGAACATTGCATACGGCCGCAGAAACGCCAAGCCTCATGAGATCGAACGGGCTGCACGCATGTCGGCATTGGGTGATCTGATCAAAGGATTGCCTCGGGGTATCAACACTCTCCTTGGTGAATATGGGCTAACGCTTTCCATTGGTGAAAAGCAGCGTCTATGTATCGCCCGTGCCCTGTTGGCCAATCCGGCCATCCTTATTTTTGATGAAGCCACCAGCAGTCTTGATGCCCATAGCGAGACGATGATCCAGCTGGCACTAAATGGCGCACGTCGGAATCGCACATGTTTTATAATAGCGCATCGTCTTAGCACGATTACCACCGCAGACCTGATCGTTGTGATGGATGCTGGGCGAGTAGTGGAGACCGGTAATCACAATCAACTGATGCAAAACCCACAGGGGCGGTACCGTCAAATGTTTGTGACTCAGTCCCGTGCCGCTACCCGAGCTTTGGAGGCCGTGGGATGAACGGGCCACGTACTCTATGGCAGTTAATCAACGAACGTTCACTTAAAGGTGAGCAATTTAACTGTGAGAATCGCCCGATGGGGCGTTTCTGTACGAGATATTTTTTGAAGCCATATTGCCGTTGGCTTGCAGTCATCATCATCCTGAGTAGTGTCTGTGGATCTGGTGCATTCGTGTACGCTTGGGCAACCCAGGTCATTGCGGATGATATTGTTCAGATTCATTCGAAGATTTCATCTGAGCATTCAGACCGTCTCCCTGGCATCGCGTCAGAAGGACAAGTCATGCCGGTGGTCGAAGCGTACATCGACCCGACGCTGCCTGGTGAATCAAGGCTATTTCCATCTGGTTCCTACGGGCATGCAGATGAACAGGTTCCATCGGGGACAATTGGATTAGCCAACCAACTGGACACCAGATACGGACGCTCCGTCCATGAAAAAATGCGGTTGCTGGGGGGGATTGCAGCGTTGCTCATTGTGATGGAACTGGCAAGGCACCTGGTTCGCTATTGGGTTCAAAGTCGAATCATCTACATTGGCCAGAATGTTCGGTTCCGGTTACGCCGTCATCTCTATGCAAAAATGATGGGGTTACCACAGCTCTATCACGACCGCCATTCACCGGGCCAGCTGTTGACATACTTGTTTTCCGATATCCAGATCGTCATAGGTAGTATGTCCAGTGTTATCAAGGTGGTGCCAACGAGTATTTTGTCCCTCATCGTTGGCATGGTGATCGTTTTTGTTCTGGACAGTACATTGGCTTGGCTTGTTGTGGTCGCCTTGCCGGCGTATGTCGTGGCGTACCGGTGGTTTCGCACAAGATTACGGGTTGTCAACTCCAACCTTCGTGAACGCGAAGGACGACTCAACGGGCATATCGCCAATCGCATCAGCCAATTTCTATTGATCAAATCCTATCATCGCGAAAGTCGCGAGACTGCTGATTTCGTGCGCCAGGCCAAGCCGATCCTGCAGAATCATTTGGCGGCTTCGGTTCTGACAAGTGGGTTTGCCGTTCTATGCGGGGTGATCATGGGAATATGTATGACTGGTGTCTTGTGGCTAGGCGTCTTACGGGTGCGTGATGGACGAATGACCATCGGGGAATTTCTGATGTTCTACGGATCCGCCGGCTACCTGATTACACCGGCTACTCATCTTGCACAAATGTTTACCAATTTTCACAAGGTTCGGGTGCGTACGAATCGAATCATGCACATTTTAGATGATCCGATCACGCTGTCGGAGCCAGCCGTTACCACTCCTGTCCCACATGGACCTTCGGCCTTGTGCTTTGACAACGTGTCCATGCAATATATTAAGGGTCGGCCAGCTGCGCTGGATGGCATAAGCTTTGTTCTGCCTGCGGGTAAACGACTGTGCGTCATGGGGCCAAGCGGGTCGGGGAAATCCACTTTAGCCAAGTTGGCGTGCCGACTTTATGACCCCACGGGAGGACATGTGCGGTTTGGTGGCATTGGGGTAGACCAGTTCGCTATTGCCGAACTGCGTGAATATGTCGGTATTGTATCCCAGGAACCGCTTATCTTTAGTGGGACGATTGGTGAAAATATCCGCTACGGATCTGAAGATGCTCCGCACAAATCTGTCATCGCAGCGGCACGATTTGCGCAGATTCATGATTTTATTGAGGAGCAGCCTTTGCGGTATCACACGCCGACGCACGAGAGGGGCTTGGCACTCTCTGGAGGCGAAAAGCAACGCGTGAGTCTGGCACGAGCACTGCTCTATGATCCGAAGTTTCTAGTTCTCGACGACTTCACTTCCGCCGTTGATGCTCTTACCGAGGCCCAATTGGTTGATAGTTTCGAGTCAACACTCAAGGGTCGTACGACCCTGCTTGTCTCCCATCGCATCTCAATTGCACTAGAGTGTGATCTGGTGCTGATGCTTGACGGTGGTCGGGTGGTTGAGTTTGG
>CAUZIY010000047.1:0-19400 GCA_963579995.1 Phycisphaerae bacterium | reverse complement strand
AAAGTTGATTACATTGGATTCGATCGGTGGTACCACGCGTTGATGCAGTTTCCCGTCGACAAGTAGATCAAATACACAAGGTGGATCCGTTTCAACAAGTGGAGGAGTAATGCCAAGGATCACCGACGAGGTGTTGCTTACGAACGTCAACCTCACCCCTGCCGGTGCCGACGCCATCTTGACCAGCTTGGGGTCAAATAGATCCCGATGTATTACAGGTATGCGCCAGGGATGTACCCCGTTCGGTGTCATCTCAATTGACACGGCACCTTCAAATGAAACTGGCCCACCGGTCAGAACCAAGGATTTTGTATCTTTCATCATTTTCTTTACCCACCATCCATATCGGTCGCCCGGCAAGCCACGCTACAAGCCACCAATTTACGGTCAATATCATGCGGCCACCTTGGACCAACAACATTACGCGATGTTGATTGCCCGATGAACTTAAGCGATGATTTAAGCCATCAACCATTCTCATATGCATATGATGGTTAACATCATGTCGAATCGTATGGTAGAAAACCTGCAGGCAGGAGAACAACAAGATGCAAGTTGATGACATTCTCGCCGTACCCGCCAAGGTTCTTACCACTGAACAACGCGAGTTTTATTTCGACAACGGCTACCTGCTGCTGGAGGAGTTCATTCCGAAAGAGTGGCTCACGCGATTGCGCGAAGCAACTGACCGGATGATCAAGCGTAGCCGGGAGATAACGGAATCCGACTCGACTTTTGACCTTGAATCAGGGCATTGCGCTCAGGAACCAAGATTGCGCCGGGTATCCAGTCCCGTCGATCACGAACCGGCGTACTGGGAATACGCATCTGAGTCGATGCTCGCTGACGTAGCAGCCGACCTGGTTGGCCCAAATGTCAAATTCCACCATTCAAAACTGAACTTCAAATGGCCCAAAGGCGGCGAAGAGGTGAAATGGCACCAAGACATCTCATTTTGGCCACATACCAATTACAGTCCACTCACGATTGGAACCTATCTCTTGGAAGTTGGGAATGACCAGGGTCCCATGGGAATCCTTCCCGGAAGTCACAAAGGCCCCCTTTTCGACCAATACGGTCCTGACGGAACATGGATGGGATGCCTGGGGGATAAAACAACCACTGAACTTGATCTGGATGGTGTGCACCACCTCACCGGGCCCGCCGGATCTGTCACAGTACACAACTGCCGTGTGATTCACGGATCCAAACCAAACCATTCGGCGAAGGGGCGACCGCTTCTTCTCAACGTGTATTCCTCGGCAGATGCTTACCCTTACACCTACAATCCCATTCCCACTCCCCACTGTGGTGAAATCGTGCGAGGTGAGCCTGTCCAGTGGGCACACCACGACGAGCAGCCCTGCCAGATCCCCCCTGACTGGTCGGGCGGATATCAATCCATCTACGCAGTCCAGCAAGGAGAAGACCAAACCAAATAGTGATACGCCGGGCTTGCCGACGACATCAGGAAGTAAGAATCCACGATCGCATCTTCTTCCACGCATCGACATCCAGCCAGTCGGGGTCGGCCGCGGGCTTTGCATCAGCCATCTTCCCAAGCAGAGTACACATCTCTTGGTGGCGATGAACACATTCGTCGCGTACTTGCTTTTCCGCTGTAATAACAAAAAGCTTTGATACATTCAGTTGGGGAATCGAAAACTGAAGGCGATCATCTTTCTGGTTGGGTGATACCTCGGTGATCTCGTCATGCGCAACGCCGAAGATGTACCTGGGGCTTAAGCACGATGGTATTCTCACTTCGACCGTCACATTCACTGGGTCAAAACGAGGTGGTTGTGAATTACTTAAGGGACCTGTGGCACTATTAAAAAATTCGCCAAATCGAATGTTGTGGTTGAGAACCACGATGATCAGTGTATCCAAACCGCAGATCAGGGCACCTGCTTCAGCAGCTGGCACGGCTTGGGCAATTGGAGCTCCGAAGGACTCGATGGGCGGATCCACATCGGTGACCCGTGCCAAGTATGAAACATCGCTCTTGGCAATCAGTGGTCCAAGTGTTCGCAATTCGCAGTTGACACGGCCATGCTCATCCCAGGTCTCCTTGAGCATGTTGGCCACTGCCGGCTCCAAGACGTATGGCCCAACCTTGTCATACGCCGGGGCACCAAGGCCTAGGCGCAGCACCGGCTGCTCACCCTTATTGAAGTAATGGGATGACGACCGCAAGGCGCGATAGCCCCAGTGACTCATGGACTTAGCGCCCTGCAATAAACAGCCAAACGTCAACCAACGATGCTCACTGGGTGTCAAGCAACGTTGGAATGCCGGATACCGTTCAAGTTGAACCTTCTTTTTCCGATCGATGGGTACTGCAATCTCGCTGTCGCGAAAATAGGGCCAAAATGGCCGGCGGGCTGTCCGGTACTCGCGGGTATGTAACGCTGCAACACGACCAAAGCCGCGATCGACACTGGGGCACATGAAGTATCCATACGAATTGGTCACCGCGTCAGGAACCGTCATATAACCGGCAACCGCACTCTGGGTTGGCCAGACGAGGTTAAAGAAAACCATCGGCATTGGCTCGTCCAAGGCATTGAGGGACTGCTGCGCCGTGTCCAAATTCTGCACCAAGCTAGAAGCCGATGTTTCACGGAGCGGTTTATCAATCTCATCCACCCAGAGCGCTTCGATCGACTGACGACGGCGCAAGGCATGAACCAGCATATGCTGACCAAACACCACCCGGTCGAACCCCATTTGATCTGCCTTCTTGACATCAAAGTTTCCCATCAGCGCCGTTACCCCATGATGATGAAGATCTTCCAAGTAATCTTTGCGTGCCATTGGCTGGTTGACGGCAGTAATGATGTTGAACTTGGATGGAAACGCTCTAAGGACATGGCCCGTCCGCTGACCATCAGCCATCGTCACAACGACCTGTACCGCTTGACCCTTGGCCAAGGGCTCAGCCAATGCAATTTCGATCGGAACCACATCACGAAAGACGGTTTTGGCGCCCAAGCGTGCCCGTTCGGTCATATCTGAGCCGTTCACTTCCACACCCGCGATGTCCACGGGCTTGACCCGCGCGTCGTACAGCACGTCATTCTTCTGCACATATAAGTAAAGGATCTTTAGGTCTTCACTGAATCCAAAGAAATTGATCTGTATTGCACAATTCCTGTTGAGATCGACCTGTGCACGAACTGCATCTCCTTGCTCAGGAAGTATGACAAGTGGAACGTGGTACCCTTCTTCAGTACTGACTTGCGAAAGAAGGTTGTGCGGTTCGGGCAGGTTTTTGCACCGGATCTCCAGGCGACCGACTTGACCACCCTCAATGCAGTACGGCTGCTGTCGTACATAAGCGATCCAGTCAGGTGGTGTTTTCGGCTGGATAACACTGTCCGCAAACTGGATTTCCTTGATAACGAACCCTGCATCACCCATATTTCGGTAATAGGCATGAACCGTGCCCGGTACGCGGTAGCTAATAGATGGCTGGGGATGGTGCAGTTGCCATTCCAAAAAATCCATCTCAATCTTCGGTTTCCCAGCAGCTTGGCACACGTCTCGACGAACCAGATGCCAATCCCCCTTTACTTCCATATGATCAACCACGCAGGCACCTTCCGCCGATAGTCCGACCGTTCCCAGCGCATCTGCTTCGATCAGATCGGTTGTGGCAATGAGCTTGCCGTCTACGCTTACGGTCACCGTTGGACTTGCAAGCTGGATCTCAACATCGTGAACCCGGCCAGGTTCCAGGGTAAAGTCGCTTATCTTTACATCCAAATCCGCACTTGGCTCTAACAGGTGAACCCCCCGGGCACTACAGAACCGCAATAACGTGAAGCCTTTGTCACCAGGATATCGCAGGACTACTCCGAGCGCTCGACCTCGGATTCGTCCCGATGCATGATCCAATCGCATACGCACATGTATTGTCCCCTCGACAAGGCGCACTGGACTGATGATCATCTGGAAATCCAGCGGTGGCACCTTGGTAACCAGTTGCTGTTCTCTGATTAACCAATTGCCGGCAACAATATGCCAATCATCCAGACTCGGAAGGGAAAAGTCATCCCTGTAGATTGGTTTACTAGTTGGCAAGATTTTTCTCCATTGATTCACCATTGCGAGATGGGAGTTCGCCGATTTATATCGCAGCAATTCGAACGTAGCATATCATTAACATGCAAGTTATTCTCAACACTTACACGTTGCAGCTTACCGCTAATAGGAGATAGTTGATTTGGCAACAAGAACACCAAAATTCCCCGTGGGGATTTGGGTTTGGATGGGTAAATGGGTTCCGCATGAAACCGATGTCCGCCATCAGTACATCGAAAAAATGTTTGGCAAGATCGCTGACCTGGGCTGTAATCTTGTGGTCATTGGCGCTGACGCTTCAGAAGAACGACGAGAATTGATGGATCGAGCCCATGCGTCCAACCTTCGAGTCATCATCAGTTGTGGCAATGTACACACCTGGGTGCGTACTGGTTGTGTCAATGACCAAGCTGTGAAAGTCGTGGATGTGGTGGACAGGGAGGTCGAGCAGTTTGCTGACCACCCAGCCCTAGCCATGTACTTTATCAACGATATCCCCGGTCCGACCCATATCAAACGCCTGGCGAGTGCAACCGCTCGCTTCCAAGAACTCGACCCCCACCATCCCACTTATGTTCCCTACAATTACATGACTACCCCCTTTTGGCAGGTGGCCCGAACACCGGCATTGAGTTGGGACAATTTTCCTGTGATGCAACACACACCACCGGGAATTCTGGTCAACGACAGTTACAACGTCGGCAGCACACAGGCCGAGGCACTGCGTGAGATCGCCACGCATACACCGGAGGCTAGACACATTACCTTGGTGCAATGCTGGGGGTATCAGCCGGGCGAAGCGCGACAGAGAATTCCGCTGTTGTCTGATCTGCGCCAGCAAACCTTTCTCGCCATGGCCAATGGCTGGACGGATGGTGTTATTTTCTATCACTATCATTCCAGATACGACTCTCGACCAGGTGGTCCGATGCGGTATGCCATCTTTAACCCTGATGAAACGTTACGCGTTGGGCCAGAAAAGGAACTTAAATCGTTCATCAACAAGATCCATACCATCGGAAACGCGCTCGTTGGGGCACAAGTACAAGAGGTGCGTGGTATCCGACCCCGCTGGCCAGTCCAAGCAGCATGCTTCAAGAGGGGGCAACGAAGGTTGTTGATGCTGATGAGTCACGATATGACGAACACGCAGAACCAGAAAATAGATTTTCATCAACTCAATACGGATTGTGTGACCAAGGTCATCGATTGCGTCTCGGGGGACAGCTTTGTGCCCCAAAGTAGTGGGGAGATCGAGTTGCCTCTACACTTGGAGCCAGGCGATGCATCTCTGTTTGAGGTGTTTGCCCAGACGGCATCGGACCCTGACTAACTGGTTTGGTACGCAGTGACCCAGGGGTTGCAAGGCATGCTGCGGAACCCTGTGATTTCGGATGATTTTCTTTGACCCTTACGCTAACACGGAATACTTACCGTTGGAACCACCCAAAACCTTTATCCTGGTTGGACACTGCGCGGCAGATTGCGGATCGCTCGAATCGACAATCGAACAAGCCCTGCCTGACGTAACCGTCCTCGAAGCAGACAGCAGCCAATCTCTAATCGACCATATTGCCCGTTGGGGTTCTTGCGCAGTGCTTCTGGTTAACCGCGTGCTCGATGGTCAATTTGAAAATGACAGTGGGGTGGAACTGATTGAAGAACTGATTACAAACGATGACACCATGGCCATGATGTTGATATCCAACCACCCCGACGCCCAGATGGCGGCGGTGAACCTGGGTGCCTTGCAGGGTTTTGGTAAATCGCAACTTCACGAGAGTCAGACAGCTCACCTGCTTCGGCAAGCTGCAGGCTGAATTTTGCCATCCACATCCTGTGCCCAATGCCTTGCATGCAAGGCTTACCGTAAAATGGACATCTTGCTTGAAGTGTATAGCTGCTTTCGAAAGAAAACGGAACATCTCGCGTGACAAAATTCCAGCCATCAGAATTATGGATCGTTGAGCCCCCTGAACCATCTGACGCATTTTTCAAAGTACTTGGGTATCTCATCAATGCGGGTGTTGATTTCACATTCGGACCAGGTGACTCGCTCCCCAATCAACCACCAGAATCACTTGATGGCATCAAGGCGATCCTCGTCACCGAAGACGACATTCCACGGATCAGGCACCACCTGCAGGGGTTCCGTGGCTTCTATTGCGATGGCGATCAACCTTGGGATCGCGCGGCGGGTGACGAAGCGCCGCCTGCCTTTCATCCCGCAGTCAGAGGAATCTGCATCGCACTGCATGAGAACAATACCACTTGGCTCGTCATCTGCTCTGAAAAACAGATGGCCAAGCTGCGTTGGCTGGAATACTCGCTTTTCATTCCCCCACAACTCACACTCCACGCACCAACCCTTCGCCAAAAGATGTTGGCCCGATCTGATGCTGCTCTTCACACGGTCATCATGGATGGGGTTCTCCAAAGTGAACAGATGAACCGCACGGACATTGCGACGGGGCGCTACTACCTGGCAAAGACCCTGCTTGATGCGGCCCAGATCACAGGGAACAATCGTTATGCGACTGCATTTGAAGATCACGCTCGCAGGATGCTCGCTGGCAAACCCTGGCCGGGAATAAAAAAGTTTTCAATTGGCCTGGTGAACTTCATGTGGATGTATGAACGCACTGGCGAGGACCCATTTCGCAATGTAATCCTTGAACGTCTTGGCACGATCGGGGCGGGATTTGAGTTCACGCCCGGCGCCGCCCGATGGTGCCATGCATGGAACACCATGACACCGAAAACCCAGTTGGCAGTCGGGCCGCAAGGTGGCGGCATGGGAACCTATGGAGAACAAATGGGGATCCCACTGGCCATGATGCGGTTGGCACGCTTCGTGGACCGTTTGGAAATGTTCTCCGATATCGTGGCTGACTATGTCAAGGCACTAGAAGACAACCTGCGTGACCCCGATACGGGACTGTACGCCCATGGTACCGCGGCTAAGGGACTTCCCGGAACGATGGGTCACGGCACGGGGTGGTGCGCGGTAGGTCTTGCACAGATTCTCGACGACTTCCCGCCCGATCACCCCCGGCACGGTGAACTCGTACGGATCTTCACGTCCCTGTGCGAAGCAGCCGCAGCTGTTCAAGGTCCCCAAGGTGGGTTTCATTCGATCCTTAACTGGCATTCGACACCTGTTAATGAGCACTACACATCGTGGCTGTCCTTTGCCTTCTTGCACGGCGCACGCATGGGATATCTTGAACCATCGTTTCAAAACAAGGGGCTTGCCGGATGGTATGCACTTAAAAGCAGGCTTTTCCGCGGAGGATTTGTATGTGCTGCTGGGGGCACCGGGGTTTCGAAAAGAATGGAATATTATCTCCTGCGCATGTCGAATGTAAGACTGCAGGCATTCAAACCTGGCCCGGCATTTGTCCAAGAGCTACTGGTTCTTCAGGAAGTACTGCAGATCTGATCAAGCAATTTGGCAAAGGCCTCATGGGAATTTATTTCATCAAACGTCATGATGAATCATAAACTTGATGGCAGCCAACTGCTGGACGCAAACAGCCAACGACCCGTCACCTGGATGTAAACGGCAGGGGCTAGATCCGGTCACCAAGCGCCAAGATGGTCCTTGAGACGTATTTCCATTTTTTCCATCGCAAAGTACCCGCCCGATGCCACGCGACGCACACCGTGTTTGCGGCAAAGATCGAAGAACTTGATGGCAAATGGACGAACCTGCTTGGCTACTTCCGGCTCCACGCTTTTGTCCGCCGTGACGTACCACACCGGCTCCAGGGCCGCGCGGTAGGCCCAGATGGAAGCCAACTCGACGCGGGTGCGCACGGCGTCGCTGTCGGCGAGCGTCATCGCTTCGTCAATCGCGTCGAATCCGGCCTGAACATCCGATTCGTCCAGTCCGTACTCGTCGTAACGTCCGCCTAGGCAGGGGCGGTGAAGCCCGCTGGCGAGGGCGCGGTCATGCAGACGCCACAGCCAGCGGCGGATCGGTCGCGCGGCAGGGCCGTAGTAGAGGTCCAGCCACTCATCCATCAACTGCTTTGCGTTCTGGGTGGGGTCCCACATCATCCGGCTCAGGATGTAGTTACGCAGACCTTCGAACTCGTTACCGTGTGAACTGCTGAATGCTTGGGTGAACAGGCCTTTGATGCCCAGTGCCGCGAAGGAGCGAAAATCGCGCTGGATCCACTGCAGGTTCGGCAGGGGAAGTTGAAAACCTCTACGGTCGTGGCTGAAGTAATAGGTCCAGAGATATAGGTTGTCCGTCAGTTGCGACCATCGCTTTATCCTGTCGTACTGCATGACATTGCGTTCACACGATGGATCATCCGCCGCATGAATGAAACACTGGTGCTGGCAGTACCAGATCAGCACGTTTTCACGCGGCCGCAGGTGCTTGGGAGGTTCCTCGGAATACGAATATGCGAATGTGCCAACCATCCGGCCGGGATAATTTCTGGCGACCGCGTCGGCGACCAGGTTAGTCATCGTCATCACCGATCCTGACGGCGACCCCTCGTAATTATCTATTGCCGCACAACGATCACAGTCACAATACTTGCTGCTGTCATTCTGGCCGACATTCACATTCAACTGATCGGGAGTCTTTGCCATCTTGTCCAAGACATTTGTCGTGATGATTTGACGGACATCCGGATGCGACAGGCATGGTTGCAGCCCTTCGACGAACCTTCCGTCCGAGTACCGTTGGTTCACTAATTTCTCCCCTTCCCACATCTGGTAATACTCGGGGTGCTCTTCAGCGTGGCGTTCGGGGGGAATAAGGTCCTGAAGGTTATGCAACACCATCTCCGTCGATGACCGGCCGCCGTATTTGCCGACGATGCTCCAGTCCGTGCTGCCAATCGGCATCCGCTTGATCCTGGTGGACCGGCCGGTGCTGACGGCATCCGCGTTGAGACGCAGACGGGCGGCGAAGTCGGGGCGAGCATAGTTGGACTCGAAGTCAGCCCAGCGCCAGATCAGCGGCGGCTGATAGAAACGGTCAATGGGTCCAATGTTCCGATAGTGGCCCACCGGCGGCACATGTGTAAAGTCGGCCGTGACGAAACGTATACCTAGGTAGTCCTCCAAAAAAGTGTACACCCCATAAAGTGTGCCACGGGGACGACCTCCGGCAATTGCGATGTGATCGTCACGTACAACAATCCGCAGATCATCCGATCCAAAACCATCTGTACCGAAACCCACGGGGCTACGCTGCATGTCATGGCTCGACCCGATAAAGACATGGCGGCCAGGTCGTTTTACCGTCCTGACAATCGGTAGTTCCGGCACACCGGCTAGAACCAGATGGTCACGAAATTCCTCAGCGGCGTAGACTTCAGACGCAATGGCATCGGGCGCCAATACAATATCCCAACCATCCAGTTGAGCTAGATCAACACCCGTAGATACCGGTGCGATGGAACAAGAAATAATAAAAGAAGAAGCCGCAAGATAGGTTGTCAACATATTGCCATCCTTTATAAAGCCAAATAACGCTTGCCTAGAAATACAAGCTAGTGCCAAATACCCACATTTACAACGTGATCAATCGGGGATCCGTTTCACGAAGTCTGCATGCGGCTCTTGCCACCGGTGGTCAAATTCGGCTGCGTGCCACTTCTTTTGTGTCTGCCACTCTACATGGCCGTCGAGGCACACCACACTGGCGCCCTTGAAATGCCACTCACCAATGGGGTACCGCAGTTCATCATGGAACTCGGGGATCATGTCGGCTGAAAGTGCCGTATCAGCATCAGACGGATCTCGTGAATTAAAGATGGGGTCCGTTCGGTTGATCTTGGTCCAGTAGTGGTAGCCCGTGTCGCTGGGCGGAAAGGAATACGCATTATCCGCATGCGTAATAATGTGGCTTGGAAACTTGACCCACGATTTTTTTCGGTAGAACCAGTTCTTGGCATTGGGCGCGTCGGTCCATTGGGTTCCGAGGAATTTGTGGTTGTAGCCGTAGGAAGCAAGATGGCCGTGAGTGGCCGCACTCGTACGCGTGGGAATTGCTCCATTGAAGACCGAAAAATATTCCGTCCCTTCGACGATCTCTCCCGGATGACTGGGGCACCAGAGTCCCTGGCTCGTATTGAGGATGTCAGCATTCGCATCTCCCGCCGTATCAAGGTAGGAGTTTATCACGGCACCGAGCGTTTTCTGCCCCTTCCTTCAGTACCAACTGCCGTCTGGACTGACGACCAGTTTCGACCGATGGAGATCCTCGTACCAAGCCTTGTAGTATGGGATCCAATCGTTCCACTCATTGATATACGATTCCATCGCCACGCCCATCTGCCGCAGGTTAACTTGGCAAGCAATCTGCCGGCCCGACTCTTTTGCTTTTTCAATTGATGGCAGCAACATTGCAATCAGGAGCGAAATGATCGAGATCACAACGAGCAGTTCAATGAACGTAAAGCCCTTGGAATGCATTTTTGACACGGCTGAATCTTCTCGTTCAACCCAATTAATTGGATCTTTTTGACCAATTATCCCTCTGTGCCGCGAATACCTCGAAGTTCTCTTAGATCATGAACGAAAGCGTCGTATCTTACATCCAAAGATGCGGCGTCGGGAACGTTTTCGGGATAAGAGCGAGTCGTGGCGGCGGCGCGATACCTGGTCTCGTAAACTTGCCTCACTACGGAGAACAGATCTCGGGATCGCATCCATCGGATCTCGGCGTCTCCGATTCGGCCGATACGCATTGCCCCTGCTTCAATCAGCGGCTCATCGAGCTGATCGAAGTCCTCAGGTCGCTTGGGCAACGAACGCAGAAATTCACATTTCGCTCTGGGGATTCCTTCGACGGCGAGAAAGGCCGAGGCCTGTGCACTGTGAATGCTGGTGCTGTTGCGATTACGATTGCGGCAGCCCAGTAACAGCACGTGACCGTCAACGTCGGCCACTGCGGTCAAGATATCCTTGTAGTGCCCTGCCTCCACCGGCTGGCCTTCGCTAAATCCGATCAGGGCGGGTGCTTGCCACGAATCACGTCGGGGCGACGCCAAAACGTATCCGGGATATGGCCAATGCTCTTTCGAACGGGTGTCGAGGACGGGTCGTACGCCTCAAAGTCGTGCTTCTTAACCCCCCATGATCACGGTACCTGTATGACCAACGACTTCGAGCAAGGCGTCGATCACGGTATCAGCGCCACCAATAACGTATCCAAAGGAGCTGAGTGACGAATGCACGACCACCAGCTCACCCTCACGCACCCCGAGTTCCCGCAGACCCCGCTTGATGTCCTCTTTGTCTACGCGGGATGTTTTGCATGCTTCGCTATTCACTTCGTTTCCTAACATGGCAACCTTTCTTTGGTGGGTCTACCAACCCACCGACTGAATTCAAGAATGTAGCGTCATTACAAACCATAGACCCGGCGTGCATTGCCACCCATGATCTGATAAATATCCTCGCCAGACATGTAGGGACATTGCTCGCGAACGTAATGGGCCTGGTGTCTATATTGCTTCGCCGTGGGACTTTTGACCTTTGTGAACTCCGATCCCCATAAAAACTTCGAGGGTCCGAAAGTGTCGAACAAAACGCCAAGAACTTCATCGTTCGGCCCATATTGGTTCGTGCGAAGCCCCGCCAGCAAGTCCAACTGAACGTCGAAATTTCGAACCAACTTCAAGGCCTCATCTGGAATCACAACGCTGTGGTCGTCGGCCAGGAGGCACGCCGGATACAAACCATGAACGATCACCACCGTCAGTTGCGGCAAGCGGTCAAGCAGTTGCAGAAGTTGGTGCCACAGTGTTTTGAAGTTGCGGCGCAGAGACACAAAACAGACTGGGATCTTAAGGGAAGCCACAAACTCCCAGAAGGGTGCATACGCTTGCGTATGAAATTTGTCGGCCGCATCGCTGTCAGCTATCGGATCGTAATACAGAGCTTTAAACCCCCAGTCTTCCACATAAGCCCGGAGTACCTCATGCGTCGCATCCGTTGTCGCCGTTGATTCATCGATCTTACAGACGCCCATAAACCTATCCGGATGCTCTTTGATGATGCGTGCGTGGTATTTGTTGGCCCATGACCTCAGGCAATGAAGCACAGCCAAATCGACTCCAACCGCGTCCATCAGTGAAATAAACTGCTGGGGAGATTGCCCCAAAAGCGCTTCGGGGTCGTAGCCGTCGACAATATCCTCTGATGGAATATGACAAACACCGATGTGCCCATGGTTATCGATCATATGCACCCTTTATGATTCAACTGGACTAAAACATGACGACGGATAAATGATTTGGGTGTAAATCCCACCTTTGAGATTTTACCGATAATTCGTGATGACCCTCTCCTCCTCGCCAATACTCGCGACCGCTTGCATCTGTCCGGTTTTCAACCAGTTCCAAAGCTTTAGACGCAGTGCCACCAGTTTGTACCTGTCACTCGCGCCATCGTGATCAAGCCTACTATGGATGAAATCCTGGCGGATCTTGGCATCGCGTTGGGGGTCGTGGTTCCATGATGGCCGAGTCGGTTCGCTGACGCGATCAAAGATAAACTTGAGCATGTGCCGGTCACGATGACCGCGATGTAGTGAAGCGGTATGCCAAAGATCGTAATGCATCACAACCACGGTCCCAGCGGCAACGGTCAGGGCCTTCTGGCCATGAAAGTTGGTATGTAGCCATCCGTGAGGTCAACGCATTTCGCAAGTGGGTGTCTGGAAGAATGATCGTGGGTGCCAGCTCTTGGGTAACAGTATGCGGGAAGTACATCACCAGCAGACGGCAAACCTGGTGGTGACGCATGTTGATATCGTCCAAGTGCCACTGGCCACCGTGGATCCCCGGCTTCCGGATGTGGCAATGGCGGTGCGGGTGCTTAACCATATCATCACCCAACAGGCTCTGCAGGACCCCTTTGGCTTGTGGATGTTCAAATATCTGCGTAAGTGCAGGCACCTGCTCATAGACATGGTTACCCAGAAGTTTCTTTTCACTGACAAGCAGCTCGCTATCATCATCGATCTGATCATTGACCGCGGCTGGAAGCGTGGGGTTCAAGGTCAGGTACCCGTAGATGACAAAATCGCGCATTCCGCTGTCATCCAGTCGATGACTCGCATTCATCATCGATGCGCCTCCATTTATGGCATATGAATTCGTAACCCACGATATCGACCTCACGATCATCAAAGGGCGCCAACTGGTTGGGGAAATGTATGATCTGCCAGCCATCGATGATGGCATCATACACCGTTGTATACGGCCAATCGGTTCGTTGGCCAACCAGATCGCAACCGTCCGGCGTAGGTTCATGCTGGGCCATGCCAATGATCCTGCCACGAATCGAAGGCGAATCAGCATGCAGGTAAAGTAGGCACTGCCTCCAGTTCCCACGAGATTTTGAGGTGAAGACCTCGTTCAATAGCGGGTTGGCCTAGGGCGTGTTCACAGATCATGGTGGTTCCCGGAGCACCCATTAAATGGTGGCGTCATTTACCAAGTCGAATCTCAGTTTCATCGCTAAACTTCATTCTGCCTGTTGTTCTAGAGTTTGCAAAAACTTTCTAGTAGAGGAGTTTAGGCAATACATGGCAACTCAGCTTGAGTTATCTTCAATGGCGACGACTGGACTCGAACCAGTGACCCAGGGCTTATGAATCCCTTGCTCTACCAACTGAGCTACGTCGCCTTAACCTAAATCTTAGAAGCTGCGCCAAATAGATCAATGATTGTAATTGATGAACTGTGAAGTGGATCGGATCCACATACGTTCCGGCGGTCGGCGGTAGGGTCCAAAGTATCAGTAGCCGCTCGGCAGATTATTAATTCCACCACTCCCTCGACCGGCAAATTCACGCTGATTCAGAAGCCTATCCGATACTGACACTTGGGTCTGAAATGGGAATCGTACTGTCCATGGCTAGACGCCGCCAAGACGCTGAACAATCTTATTGTCCACTAATCGATCTCGGCGACCCCCGCTGCGACGCTACGTTTACCCTCAGTAACGTTGATGAGGCAATGCGTCTGTGCCTCCACGAGCACCACAGCTGTGCGATCTATCACCAATTATCCATCGAACCAAAACGGCCGCGGCAGACTACTGTCGCGCCACGCACCCCCGGTACCCATTGCACCGGTACTTGTTGAAGCCGTTGATGCATTTCTAAGTTACTGTCGTATCGAGTGCGGCTTTGCCGACGCAACCCAACAGGCGTACCGGGGTGACCTGCGCGATCTCACTGAATGGATGACACGCCATCGCCTGATCGCGTGGAAACAGCTCGGCCTACATCAAATCACCGAACATCTTCGTGACCTGGATTCACGTGGCCTGGCGGTCAGTTCGATTGCCAGGCACGTCGCGACCCTGCGCATCTTCTGTCGTTTCCTGACCTCGTGCGGACACATTAACGAGGATCCCGCCCAGTTCGTTCATCAACCTGCCGTCTGGAAGACGCTGCCCGGCATCCTGGCGCCCAAACAGATCTCCGCATTGCTGGCGGCACCAAATCCGTCGCAGTCAATGTACCTGAGGGACGTGGCACTGCTGGAATTACTATATGCTGCAGGCCTGCGGGCATCGGAGGTTGCAACTCTAGAATCCAGACACCTTTACGAGGATATCGGCGTTGCGCGTGTCATGGGCAAGGGACAGAAGGAACGGATCGTTCCGATCGGCCGACCGGCCCAGAAAGCGGCAAAACGTTACACCGACGAACTGCGACCCTGCCTGGCCAAATCGCATTTACCAACGGATCGCCTTCTGCTCTCACGTACCGGGCGCCCGATCACCCGAATCGTGGTATGGCAAATTGTGGCAAAACATGCAGCACAAGCAGGCCTCCATGATGTGCATCCACACACGCTGCGGCACTGTTTCGCAACCCACCTGCTGGCCGGCGGTGCTGATCTGCGAGTCGTGCAGGAACTCCTGGGGCACGCAAATATTCGAACCACACAGGTCTATACACATGTTGACATAGGAAGATTGAAGGAAACGATCGCCAAGTATCATCCTCGAGCATAGCAATTGGTGCGCAATTACCACGACTACAAGCTATCGAAAAAGATCCGCTTTGCTTTTATCACCCGGGCAATGGGCAACCTGATCGGTTTCAGATCCATCACTTTTTCTTCGCCACCTGGATCCTTCTAGATACCCGCCGACGAACAAGACCCAAGGCGCCCACTGCCACCATCGTGACGGTCGTCGGTTCTGGAATCAGTGCGCCAAGCCCCGCTGACTGCAGCGCGTGGAGTAATTCCCCGGATTGAGCTGCACTCCAGTTGGCACCGACAACACCCAGATCCGCAACATCCACCACGCCATCTAAATTGGCATCGCCATCAACGTATGTCACGCTACCGCCATTGAAATTGGCGCCTATGATGCCCAGATCAGCCACATCCACGGTGCCATCACAATTAAAGTCGCCAGGCGCCGAACTACCGGGACCTTGAGGCCCGCACGCTACCGTGCCAGCCACAATGCCAAGGACCACGTTGTCATACAACGCGTTTTCAAAGGAAGGGCTACCTCCGCCCAGTTGTATCCTGTTAATGCCATATCCGTTGTTGAATGACGCAAAGTCCCCAACGAGTTTCATGTCGTCAAGCCAAAGATCCATTCTCTCATTTGCGGCCTTGTAATGGAGTGTTATGTGACCTTGTTGTACCGGCACATTAATGAGCGTGGATATGTGGTTCCCCGCGCCATCGCCATGGTAAAGCCGGTAGCGATCGGCCTCTCCATTAAGAAATGATCCGCCGCTATCGCCAGCGCCGAGAAGCTTCATGATGTCGCCTGTATCAGCAATGGTTTCAAACAGCTTGTCGTTACCAAAGGTATCACCGACGGGAATCCCGATTCTAAAGTCAAATGAGAACACCCAATCCTTGCTGATATCCATTGGAATCCCCTGAAACAGAGATAAGCCGGGCGGTAGTGGTGTATTTTTAAACGTCGATCCAGCTCGGACGGTTGAATTGGCGCAGGGGTTGAAACCACCTGGTCCGGCGTTGCCCAAGCATTCCCAACCACCGTCATCGGAAAATGGTGACTGGCCTAAAATAAACTGGCCCTGCAAAAAAGCCGCCTTGCCCCATTCCTGGGGCTTAAAATCCCAGTTATCACATTCAGCCAATTCATTGTGGTTCTTGCCCAGATCACCCAGCGACGCGCGGCGCCCATCCTGCGTGCACCCATCCTCCGTGGTCTGTGGATCTCCACTAAACAGAAAGTTAATTCCCGGATCGTCATCACTAAGAAAAGCCGCGGGTGGTGCGGCCAAGAGAACGGGGCTTGTGGCGAGTACTAAGAACACAATACCAAATAAAATCTTCATGCTTTTCATAAAATCATCTTCTCTTCCATGCCATCTATGCCGACAAGCACAAACCTATTGGGTGCATTGAGAGGTTGGCACCATTGGTCGATCTTGGACAGCGAATTCTTTATTCCAACCCCTTGATTTTGCTACTTCGCCCGCTCCTGTCACATGGAAACCAGCCGTCATATCTTAAGGACCCAAGCGTACGGAACGACTCTACTAGTTGCGTCTTCGGCGGCGCGTAAGACAAGCCAAGCCTGCCGCAATGAACACCACCGTCGATGGCTCAGGAATAAGCGAATTAAGGCCCGGGGAATTGATCGCCTGTGCCAAGGGTGTCGGTTGTGATCCACTCCAGTTGGCGCCCAGAATTCCCAAGTCCGCCACATCAACAACATTGTCGCCGTTGAAGTCACCATCAGAAAATACAACACCACTCATCCCAAAGTTGGCCCCCAAGACACCCAGATCAGCCACATCCACGGCGCCATCGCCGTTGGCATCACCGGGTATCGAACCATTGGACTCACTGAGCAAACCAAGAATAAGATTGTCGTACGCCAGATAAGTTGCGGTGCTGCGCCCTGGGCCAAGCTGTATGGAGTGAGCGTCGGCCACTACACCTAGACTCGGATCGTTTTGCAACACAAAATCCTCGAGTTCAAGAACATCATTGAACCAGAAGTCCAATGTCTTGGTCGCAGCCTTGTAGTGGACGGTGACATTCACATCCTGGACATCAAACAAATCGTCCGTGACCCACATTTCCACACCCGCTGAATTGAAGCGATACCGCCCGGGCACCCCGATTGAATAAGGTTCGCCGGTCAGGCCTAGAGCCTGTGGCCCCTCCTTACCACCAGCACTGGCAAAATGCAGCTGAAAAAAATCTGAATCTCCATTCGTAAGCGTTGCATCAATCGTCCGTGAAGTATCAAAGGAAAAAACCCAATCATTATTGGGATCCATTGAATGTCCGTTGCTCGTATCGAGTGTTGGGGTGTCTTTCAATGAAGTTAAATATCGCATCGTGCCACTGACGCAGAAACCACTCATAAAGCCATCCCGCTTGGCACAAACCGCCTGCCCATCATCTGATGAACCGGATTGATCAATCCGCCAATCGCCCTGTTGAAAATTACCGACAGAACCATAGTCACGCGGAGCAAAATCCCAGGAACAATCCAGGAACTGGCCAAACGTATCTTTTTCTTGCTCACGACATCCCTCTTCAGTCGTGTCGGGATCACCAGAAAATGGTACATGCAAACCCGGTGAACTGGGGTCGAGAGCGGCTTGGGGAGGGCCGGCCACCGCAACCATCGAACAGCCAAGAACACCAATGGCCTGGAACATCATTTGCAAGCAAGTCTTCATCTTGGCCTCTCTTCCCCCATGAAAACAGGCAGGCCCAGCAAGATTGCCGGGCCTACCGTTTTACCTGTTATTTAAATGTCATGTGAACATTTTTTGTTCATCTTGTTCCACTTGTTATTTCAAGCGGATCGGCGTCGACGACGACCCAGGCACAGGGCGCCAAGGCCGACAAGCGTAACTGTTGCCGGTTCTGGAATCAGTGCGCTAAGACCAGCCGATTGCAGTGCTGATGCCAGCGAACCAGACTGAGCTGCACTCCAGTTGGCACCCACAACACCCAGATCCGCAACGTCAACACCACCATCCAAGTTGGCGTCACCGTCAACGTATGTCACGTTACTACCATTGAAGTTGGCACCTATGATGCCCAGATCAGCCACGTCCACGATGCCATCGCAATTAAAGTCACCAGGAACTGAGCTGCCGGGACCTTCTGGGCCACACGCAGCGGCGTCAGACACAACACCCCAAATGATGTTGTCGTAAAGCGCATTCTCAAAAGAAATGCCACCACCAGCAATTTGGAGGAAGGAGGCATCATAACGATCGTTAAATGAATCGAAATCGGCAACCAAGAGGTCGCTGTCGTGCCAGAGGTTGTAGTTGCCTTCGGCCGAGTCATAGTGCATGGAAATGTTGCCCTCTGTCAAAGCTTTATCGATCGTCGTTGAAGCGTCTTGGCAATTTCCCGCGTCATCGCATGTAGCGTGATAAAGCGTGTAGTGACCGGTCGTTGTGTGACCACCCGTAGCCAGCAATACCATCGTATCGGTACCGTGCCCGTTCTCACCGCCTGAAGCGCCATTGACCTCAAACATCTTATCGTTGCCGGCGGTGTCGCCCGCAGGAATCTCAAGTTTGAAGTCGAAACTGAGAACCCAGTCACGACTTTCATCCATCTTTGCACCATCATTGGAGCCTGGGCCTGGTGCAGGTTGATTCTTGTAAGTTGTTACAGCGCGAATGGTGGAATTGACGCAGGGGTTATAGCCGCCTGGCCCGTCATTGCCTGAGCATTCCCAACCACCGTCATCGGAAAACGGCGATTCGCCCAGTATAAAGGCGCCCTGAAGAAAGCTTGCCTGGCCCCAATCTGTAGGCTGAAAGTCCCAGTTATCGCAGTTGAGAAAATCGTTGTGCAATTTTCCACCCTCGCCACCGGTTCCTGCCCGCACAGCGCCCTGGGCACAGTCCAGAACACCATCGGTTGATTCCGTGGTGTTGGGGTCGCCCGAAAACAGGTAATTGAGCCCTGGCTGAGAGTCGTCCAAATATGGGACCGGGGGGCCGGCTAAAACACTTGTACTGCTAATCATGAGCAGTAACGTCATTACGGTTAAAACAGTTGTGATGATGCGCTTCATGGTTCTTCTCCTTTATAACGTTTCGTTGACCATTATCCTTCGATAACTAATGCGTGTTTGCCTTGCTTGTTCCTACACTCGTTTCTTAACTATTTGTTACACCGAACACCTGGTATTAACCAGTGTGATCTGAAATCTTTCTCAACACCTCCGGGTTCGGCGGCGAGCCAGCACGGCAGTCGCAGCACCGATCAAGAGGGTCATCGATGACGGTTCAGGAAGAACCTGCAGCGTCTCGCCAACCACGAATCCCTCGCCTGCGGCCA
>CAUZIY010000046.1:0-19450 GCA_963579995.1 Phycisphaerae bacterium | reverse complement strand
CGGTAGACTGCACACACAGAAACACTTGATGGAGGAACTCACAAAGATACGAGACGTGATTGCAAGAAAAATAGAGGGTGCACCCCACGAGGTGATTCTTGTTTTGGATGCTACAACCGGCCAGAACGCAATCAAGCAGGCAGATCTATTTACGCAGGCGATCGACGTCAGTGGAATCTTCCTTGCCAAGTTGGATGGCACTGCCAAGGGGGGTATTGTGGTCGCGATTCGTGAACATCTTGATATCCCCGTTAAATTCATTGGTGTTGGCGAAACGCCTGACGATGTCGAGCCATTTGAACCTGGAAAATTCGTTGAGGCCATGTTTACAGGTTGAAGTTGGGTTGTTTCATGTCGGGATGCTGAGTGAAATGATCCAGTTCTGCTTGGTGCGGTCACTTGTCTTCAAGCACGATCTGGCCTAGAAAAACATCTTTTGGTGGTGTCCGTATGTATTGCTCGCTGATCCGGCGATACATTAAAGTCAGTTGCGTTGGATTAAATCGGTTGTCCAGCTTATTTGTCTGTTCAATGCACTTGTCAAAGTTGCCGGTAATGTATGTGTTAATCATTTCGTCCGTCCACGCTACAAGGAGCTTTTGGTCATCCGTAGCATCGGCCATCGGGCACACGGGCTCAAAGGTCATCACGCTTTGGATCTTCCCTACGACCTGTAGCCGGCCAATCGGTTTCAATAAAAGTTGATCCTCCACGAACATGGCAGTGCGATAGTTCATGAGCGTTGAGGTTCCTGTAAACTTGTTGGCCGATTCCAGTCGAGAGGCAAGATTGACCACGTCGCCCAGTACCGTGTAGTCGCTGGCGTCTGGAGAGCCTGCGTCACCGACAACCATATTGCCACTGGCGATCCCCACGCGTGTGCTGACACCCGGCAAACCACGATCGATGAGTTTGGCGTTAAACGGGATCAGGGTCCGGTGCATCTCAAGTGCTGTAAGGGCTGCATCTGTAGCATGGTGAGCGTTGGCTTTGGGTGCACCATAGAAGAACATGATCCCATCGCCCAGAAACTTGTTTACGTAGCCGTTGTGTTGTCGAATGATCGGTACCATTAGGTCCATATATTCGTTAAGAATGCCGACAGTGCGTTCACGCAGTTGTTCGGAAAGGGAGGTGAATCCAGCCAGGTCGGTGAACACGACCGTCATCTCACGAATTTGTCCATCAAGATGTGCTTGTTCGGGATGTTCAAGGACATAGTCCACTAAAGCTGGGTCGACATAGCTTCGGAATCTTCGCGTGATTCGAGTGCGTTCAGCCCGCTCAGCAATAAATCGGTAAAGCATGCATCCCGGCCATACGAGCATGATGGTGCTTATGGGGCCCGCTGTACTGGTCGAAATATTCATGTGATCGAAGATAATGATTCCATCGGTCAAAATATAAACGCCGCCAATGATCAGCGCCGCGATAATCGAGCGGAGAGGGGCCAGGCAAGCAACGGCGATGGTTGTCAACAGGCCCAGCGTGATTGTGGTCAGGATCGTGACCCAAGCCGGAGTTCGGATCCAGAAGTCTTCGGTCATGATGCCATTGAAGATGGCGCCGTGGACAACAGATCCGGGGCAGCGTGGGTGTAATGGCGTTGGCACAAAGTCTGCAACAGCAGCTTTTGCCGTCCAGCCAATAATGGTTGCTCGGCCTTCAATTTGACGGCGTAGATCTGTGCGGGTCTGGATCAGTTGGTCTTTCAATACATTAATGTGTTTTAGGGCCCGTGAAGACTCCAAGAAAACCAGTTCCTTTTCGGTTAGATCGTTCCTGTTAAGGCCGTCAAGTTGGGATTGCCATCCTGAACTCTTGACCTCATGTTGGGTCCACTCAACAATCTGCTCTTGAGCTGCATGATTCTCAGATGCCAAGGCATTGATAAATTGATTTAATTTGGATGGGTCGAGGAGTTCCAAAAGGCCCTTGATTGCATCATTGCGATCAGGTTCACTTGCCGCAATCTTGCGCTCTATCTCGATGGCCATCCAGACAGAAGTGATGGGTAGATGGTGACTGGCTGGGCCGTACATCCAATCCCATCGGGTTGCCGGTCCTCGCCATGGGATGTCCATGACCATGTTGACCGGCTGGTCTATTTGCGGCACAGAGCGTGAATAAACGGGGATGACAATCTCACGCCCCTGTCCTGTAGGGATCACGACCCTTTTAGCCTTGAGTCGAATGTTGTGAATGTCGACGTTGAGCATTTTGCAGGCCAGTGCGAATCCAAGTTGAGGGTACAACTGCCCTCTCGCGGTCACCCATAGTGGTATAGACCGGTGCACACCATCACTATCAGGCAACGCGTCCACAAAACCGGCGCCGACGGCATTTTTGGCCACAAGGTCGATAGGAGGGAGAAAATCTATTGCCGGTACTGCACGAGGTGTATCCTGTTGTTCGACTCGTGCAAACCTTTGTATCAGATGGGCCGCTTCCGCTTTTTTGTGTTGTCGGAGGAATTCACGTAGTACCGGTGAGCCCTTCGTGTCGCGTGGTGTGCGTGGCAGCAGGCGATTGCGTAAAGTCTGGCGGGTTTGTTCCTCCAGGTGGATATCATCCATGATCCTGCCAAACATGGCCCGGCGGCGGCTCAAGAAATACCAGTCTGCAACTTGGGGCTTGATGAATTGGCGGGGTTGTTGCGTGATGGATGCCAGTTGCTCTGCAACTTGATCTTGGCTCAATTCAAGGTCGCCATGGAGCAGTTTTTCAATCTGCAGTGAAATTTCAGGCTTCGGGTCACGAATGTTAAAGGCAGTGGCGAGGATAACATTATCCGATTCAGCAATGGTTTGTGCCAGTAACTGGTCATGATCGATCGTTGTGATTGAGCCATCTGGATTTGTTTTTACTTCCGGGGACTGCGGTTCCGTGAACAGGATATCCGGCGCGATGGCTTTGGCGCCTGCGCGATTGATCTCCGCAAGAATCTGGGCGATTTGTGAGCGTCCCCAAGGAAATCTGCCGATCACCTCCAACGCGCGATCGGTGATGTCGATATGGATGAGTTTGTCCGTCGGCGCCGGTGTGTACCGCTGGTTTCTGATTGCACGCTGGTCGTAAAGCCACTGATCAAATGTTGTCAGAAAGCCTGATGCATTGATGATCAAAACAGCCAGTGTCAGCAGTGTTCCGATGACGCTGGTCCGCACCATGAGCTTTCGTTCGATACGAGGCATCGGTGACCTATCGGGACATTCCCTTGGTGGTTTCCTGTTGGCGTAACACAAGCATTTTAGATGCAAGTTGTATCGATTCGGTAGGTGTTAAAGGGCCAGAAACAATCATTGAATTTGGGTGGACCTTTAAACCTCTGCGGAAAGTCGTGTGGTTTTGTACTTGAGAATCGCAGGTCTCTGGTTGGCTATCACGTAGTTTGAATTGCAAAAAACAGTAATCTTTGTCTAAACCGATTTGGTCTCTTGACCCGGGATATACCTGAGCTACCATTGATTTGTAGCATAGCCGATTTAACGGTACACCACGTCTATTCGGCCATTTGTGGAGCGAATGAAAGCCCGTCAAAGCCTGGTGTTCTTGAAACCAGAATACGAACATCGGCCAGTTCAATTGGGTTCATGAGGAGGGATTGAGATGTTTGAGCGTTTGTGTTGTCAGTCTGTATTGGCCATTGTCGTGGCCATTGTCGTGGCCATTGCCGCCAGCGGTCACGCTTTGGCGGGTCCTGTATTTGATCTGATTTCACCGCCAGTGGGTGTGGGTGGTTCGCCCGATGGTCCCGAGGCGAATTTCATGCTCACCTCAGACCAGATTATGGCGACAACCAGATCCATGACTCTCAACAACACGCTGGGGAGTTTTGCGACACCACTGCCTGCTCTGCCCCGCTTCAACGAAACGATTGTCGATTCGGTTGGACTCGACACGGCCAGCGCGGCTGGTGATATTAGTTACTTTCAAAATACTGGCCCCAGCGGCTATGCAGTCGCATCGTACCCCCCTGTGATGGGGGTTGGTCAAACCAAACGTGGGGGCGATTTTGTGGGGGCAAGTGAACTTGATGTTGACTTTGATTTGAAGTTCGATGTCAATTCTTCCGGATGGAATGGCCCGTTGTTTGTTTACCAGCTCTTCGTGCTCCAATACAACCTGGCGGCGCCGGGTGATATCGCGTCGTTCAATGCGAACTTTACCTATACGATTGATGATGGGCTGAACCCACCCATTGTCAAAGAACTGAATATTCTTGACACCGTGACATATGAAGAGGTCAACAGTGGTGTGAAATCTGCCATGCGGGTTCTGTTTGATTTTGACTTATTGACCACGTCACCCATGCTGCCTGGAACCCTGTATCGCATCGAGGGGGACATCAACTACAGTTCAACCGATGATGAACACGCAGCGATTCGATTAAGCCGGAAATCCACTGAGGACAACTTTAACTTTGACAAGTCAATCGTAGAAAAATTCAATCTCTATGGCTTGCCCCGGTCGCTTTGGAACCATCACGGTGGTGGTGCCTTTGTGGGTAACCGCGAAGCAGTTCCAGAGCCTGGGTCCGCCTCGATTCTACTGGGCATGGCCGCCGCAGTGCTGGTGCATCGACGTCGAAGGTGATCGGGTGTTCTGGGGTGCTTAATCCGACAGCATCATTGGCCAAGATTGATATTGCTGAGCATGTTATGACTGTGGCTGTCAGCGCCTGTGCTTTTGCCCGCACTGGTGGCAGTAAATATTTCGGTGTGTGAGGGGCTGAAGTTGCTGAGAGAGATTGTCGGTCCGGTCATCTTGATAGGCACGCCATCCTGGCGAACTTCAATAAATGCGGTAATCGGGAACGGCAACGGCAATCCCGCATCCAGTTTTATCTGGTACGTGCCCGAGGGGAAGCCCAAGGCGAATATAACCGATTCCACCCCGGCCCCCGACATGTCGGCAACTGCATCGCCGGCATGGACGCCGCCTGTGGAAGAAGCGGGCATGGCCGATGAGATGATATTGCCTAGAGGATCAATAACCGCCAGGTCTACGTTTGACATGGGTGTGCCAATCCATCCGCCCATAACCAGCAGGTTGGACAGTTGCACGCTTCCCACGCTGACGTTCTCGATGGCGAATGCGCTATTTTTAATGATGGATAATAGCGCCGGATCAAAGCCACCCAGCCCCGGTAATGCTTCAATGAGCAAGAACTCACTTTGAGTTGGACTCGAAAACACGGTGCGTGGATTGAGAGTTGTTTGTCGTTTTGCAGTTTTGGATGGGGTGCCTTGTTGGGCGTCAACACGCACCATTTTAGTCCCGCCCAAGGTTAAAGCGTCTTGGCCGTCAAAGGCCGCACTGATGCGACCATGGCGACTTGTAATAACTGCAGGGCCCCCGTAACCATCAAGTGCTTGGGCATCGGTTCCCCGGATCGCCAGGGTTACTGTGGGGCTGTAGATGGTGGATTCGTGTTCTTCGCCAGCAGCCTCAACGTCGAAGCGGGTACGCCCGTACTTCATGCCGATGTCAGTTTTGACCTTGTTTGTGGCATCACGGACGGCTTGCAGAATCTTGACCACACCAAGTCGGTCCAACGCAATGATTTGATTCGGCTCAATCAAAACTTTTACATAACTACGCGGCCCAGTTCGGAAGGCCGCACCTTGGTTTAATTTGATGCCAACTTCAGCTTCTTGCCATGGGTCATCATCTGATTTACGTACCTGGACAAGTCCCCCAACCTCTACGATGGTTACATTCAAGGTCTTGTCTTGTGCCTCGGTTACGTCAGCCGTCGCCACTTCGGCGTCCTGTGCCGTTGCGTTTTGAGCGATCAGGGTTAAAACGACCATGAATGTTGCCATGATCGCGATCATCTGCGAACCATGGCCCATTGCATGGGGCTGGTGGAACGGGTTATGGCCTTTGGGCCCGTCGTGATTTGACGCAAGCTTGATCATGTGGCGGGTCATAAACATCTCAACAAATGGCTCAAGCAATTTTTGGTTGCCGGCTAGGGTGTTTGGGTTTCAGGTTGTTCGGGCCGCATGGATGACGAATCAACGGGGTGGTCAGTACGCTGATGATCTTCGATGCGGCCGATGACACCCAGAAATTCCCTTCCAGAAAAAGTCTGGTGTGGGCTGCCTTGCGGGAATAATTTCATGTATTGCAGTTCCCGGGATGCATATCGAGGCGTGGGGCCGAACAACTGCATGCTGATGCCCCCCTTTATCTTCAAGACGCGTGTGAAAGCGACCGCAACGGTGCCCCGTTTGACGGCTTCGTCGCCCGGTTCATCAAACCCGCTGGGTAGCATTTGACGGGCCGAAAGTTGTTCGATTCTCGCTGCGTAGTCTTCACTGTTGTCCGCACCGTCGATGAACAATAGTAGACCGTGGAACGCTTCGTCGTTGCTGGTGACAGGTCGGTCAGCGAGTATATGCCAGAACTCTAGTTGAGTGGCAGAGTCATTGCCCGCTAATTTATCCGTGAGGGGTTCGGCGACTTTTGCGCTGCGACACCCCATTGTGAAAACGTTCAGCAGCAATAGGGCCAACAAGCCGATAGCAGCCAGAGAGTTTGTCTGAGGCGTATCTGTCAACTTGATTGGTGATGTTTTATCCATGAAATAATGCCATTAAGGAATTGTGGCCTAAAATGCCAGTGTGATACCTGAGAAGAAAAAATGCCTGGCGTCGTGGTCGGTCTGGATTGCTTCGCTGGGAAAGAATATGCCGTAGCGAATGGTCAACGCGAGATCCGAAGTGGCTTGCCAGTTCGCATAAAAGTCGGTCTCAAATCCCAAGCGTCGATCATCGGTAGTTAATTCATCGATCGGCGCGTGCTTGCGGGCTTTATGAAAAAGAAACAGGTTGGTGCCGACCTGCAGCCGGCGAAATGTTTTACTGTTAACAAGCGGAAACGTAGATGCCCCAATGCGGAAGAGCATCAGGTTGGATACGTTGGGGTTGAAGGCCAGCCCTGTATTGAGAAGGCCAAAACCGTTAAATGCACGATCATCTGATCCGGCGGCATTGCCACCAAGTGTGTTGGTCGTTGTCAATCGGTCGGTATCGCCGGAAGCAATGAGTATTTCGCCGCTCAGCCGTGTGCGATTCACATCGGTCATGAGGTAATCAAGGCGGAGGTCAACGGCAAAAGCTTCGATCTGTTCTTGTTGTTGGACAAGCTGCGTCGCATCCGCTTCCAAGGAGGAGATGCTGTTCGATAGCGAGGACCCGCCTTGGTAGACGATTTCAGCGCCATAAGTCAATCGGTCACCCAGGCTGCCAGTGGAGCCGATTCCGATGTAGTGCGAGTCATAATCAAATCGAGTCCTGATGTCATCAGAGAGATCGCCGGGTGTACCTAGAACATCAGTTGAAGCAATAACGTCATCATTTCGATCTCTTTGAAACAGACCATAAATATAGGGGCGATGACGTGCATCGGTCTGCATGCTCAGAAGCCCACCGTAAAAGGAACGTTGGGTATTGCCGTCAAAACCGGGTCTGGAACTGTCAATATCGAAGGTGCTTTCCCGCGTGACGCCAACAACCGTTTCCAAGGATACCCGCCCGGACTCGACGGTAATCTGTCCGCCATCAATCTCTTGGCTCAAGGCCAAGCCATTGGCCCAGTGAATGAGCTGGCGTCCGCCCTGGATGATCAGATTGCCGTTGATCGAGCGTCCTTCGTATGCTTCAAGAGATTGTTTGAGATTGAACTTGTAGTGTATTCGATCAAGCATCAACTCGGCCCAGTCATCGTTCTGATTACTGAAGCCATCACCTGAGTTGAAATCACGATATGTGCTGCGAGCACGAGCAAATAATTCGTGCGCTCCGTCGAAATTAATCAGCGTATAGCCATTGAGCGAAGTTTCACGCAAGAGGTGAGTCTTTTGGTTGATGTCATCGGTGGCTAGAAAATTAAAGGTGACATAGCCACCGTAATCGATGACGGCCCGTTGCGTGGCAGGCACGCCGTGATTGATGGCCAGTTGTGTTTCACGCTGAATTTGGTCGAGTTGCCGTCGGAAGCGATCCAACTCAACCTGCCCGAAAGCTGTCGGTATGCAACTCAGTACTGCTGCAACAACCGTCAAGCGATTATGCCAGGTGAACATGGTGTTTGCCTCGTTCGATGCCAGATTCGCAGTGGCTTGTCAGGACTAGATTCGAAACCCCTGTAACTCAGCTTACCGGCTGTTGAAATCTCTTTCAAGGCCCTGGCTATGACGAGATGGCCGGAACTGGATCGCCGGGGATCAGCTGGGCAGGAGATGGCACAGAGATTTATGCTGGCCACGTTGTGATATGGCGATCTGTTGCCACTTCGAAGGGCCCCAAATCCTGATGCCAAGGGTCTAGTGTCGGTGATTATTCAATCAAGGTCCAAATGAATATTAGAAGTTTTGCAGTTGGACGGCGGTTCAGTGAAATGCATAAAAGCGTAATCAGGTGACCGGTAATAACGGATTCTAATGTCATGTGGCAGAAAGGTTACACTGCCGGTCTAAATGGCACACATATTATTTATCTGCTGCGGTGTGATCTGGGGGACCAATTTCGCAATCATGGCGGATGCCCTGGCGCTTGTGGGCCCCTTGGGGCTGGCCGCGTGCCGGGTGGGTATCGGGGCAGTGTTATTCTGCCTGCTTTGGAGATGGCGCAAGGATCCATGGCCCTTGGGGCGTCGAGATTTTCTGCCCCTGTTGGGTTTGGCGATATTTGGATTTGCCGCCCCGTTCTGCATTCAGCCCCACATGATCCAGATCTTTGCGGCCAAGGCTGGACATGGGAGTTCATTGGTCGGCTTAATGATGGGCTTGGTGCCGCTGGCGACAATTGTAGTATCGATCCCCATGCTTGGGGTATATCCCACACGACGCCAGCTTTTCGGTGTCATTGGGGGATTTGCTGCACTGGTGTATTTATTTTGGGGTGAGTTGGCATATGGCATTTCTGTTTACAGCCTGATATTGGCCAGTTACACCCCGGTTTGTTACGCGTGCAGCAATGTATTTGTAAAGCGGCGTTTCGATCATGTGCCACCGGCAGCGATTGTGATGTCGGTGCTTGGCATGTCAACCGTGATGGTGTCTCCCGCGGCACTTATGCTTGAAGATCTCAAGCCGGTGGAATCGGTTGTCTGGCCGATCTGTTGTATAGCCATTATTGGGGTAGTGTCTACAGGCTTCGTTCTCCTTTTGTTTTTCAAACTCATTCAGGGTCGAGGTCCTTTGTATGCGGGTATGGTTTCCTACCTTATCCCTACGGTCGCCTTGGTATTAGGGTGGGCGCGTGGTGAAAAGATTACGGGTCATCAGGTCATTACGCTCGTGGTCATCCTTGTGATGGTTGCAATCACACAAGTTCCCGAGCGAGATCGGGGGGGCGGTAACTCGATTGCTTCTGCCAGTTGACCGGGTAAGCAATGTGTGAGGCAGTTGCGATATCAAGGCTTACAGCCTCGGCAGGGTTTTGCAACAGGCTGCGTGATTGGGGGGATACTTTCAGTTTGTTGTTGATGTGCGGCATGAACTAATCAAAGCGATTGTTTGCCGTTACTATGTCTACCGCTATGACAGATCACCTCGATTCAAACACCTTTATACAGCTGCTCGAAGTGTCGCGGAAGCTGGCAGGGCCCTCTACTCTTAAGGAGTTGCTTGGACTCGTCATCGATGTCGGCCGTAGTGTGCTTGACACCGATCGTGGTACGGTGTTCCTTTATGATCCCAGCACCCAGGAACTATTCACGACCGTTGCTACGGGCGTGAAGAAGATTCGTATTGGAATCAATATAGATAGTATCGTCGGCACGTGTGCTCTTGACAGGAGGATTGTAAACGTGCCCGACTGCTACGCGGATCCGCGTTTTAACCGCGAAGTTGATCGAGAGACTGGCTACAGAACAGACTGCCTTATTGCCGTGCCGCTGGTTGGGTTGGACGACGAACTGGTTGGTGTCATGCAGTTGTTAAATCCCAAGAAGGGCTGTTTTGACGCTTTTGATGAACAGATTGCCGAGACGCTTGCCAGTCAAGCTGCAGTTGCCATCCAGCGTGCTCGCCTGATGGATGATCGGATGGCTAAACTGAAACTGGAAGCCGATCTTGATATTGCGCGGCAGATCCAACTTGAAGTGTTGCCCAAACAGTTGCCGGTATGTCAGGGTTATGACCTGGCGGACTATAGCAAGCCGGCAGAGCAAACAGGTGGTGATATTTATGACGTGGTCGCACTTGACGGCGCGACGGGCACTTCGGTGGATTCCAGTGACCTGTTATTACTGCTTGCCGATGCAACCGGTCACGGTATTGGACCAGCGTTGTCGGTTACGCAAGTCCGTGCAATGTTACGCATTGCCTTGCGCTATTCAAAGGACTTGGAAACGCTTGTGCGGCATATTAATTCTCAACTTACGGTGGATCTAGCTTCCGACCGGTTTATCACAGCTTTTGTGGGTGTGTTGGACCCACGGCATCACCGCGTGAGGTATTTTTCATATGGACAGGGGCCGCTTCTTCTCTACCAGGCAGCTACGGGGCAATCTCATTGGTTCAACGCATCATCCCCCCCATTTGGGATTATCGATGACCCACCCAAACGCATACCAGAGCCGATTGATCTGGCACCGGGTGATATCTTTATCCTCTTGACCGACGGGTTCTACGAATATCAGAATGAACAAGATGAGCAATTCGGTCCTGAGCGGGTAGCTCAGGTCGTTGGCAGCCACTGTGAGCAATCAGCAATGGATATCATCCAGCATCTGTTGGATGGAGTTCAGCGGTTTGCTGGATCGGCGGCTCAAACAGATGACTTGACGGCACTTGTTCTCAAGCGGGAATCGGAGGTCATCTTATGACATCAATACTTCCGGACTATCTCGGTGTAGTACGTTCATGTCTGGGTAAGGACCAGTCGGTGCAGGTGCAGGTGGCTGGCGATATGGACGGCATGGCGCGGCATATGGCTAATGCCATGTTAGATGAGATTGTGCATGCTCAATCTGCAGGTCGCTCGGTGACGATGATTGTTCCCGTTGGCCCTGTAGATCAGTTTCCCATTCTTGCCGGGATGATCAACGAAAAACAGATTGACTGCCGTGATGTCATGATCATTAACATGGACGAATATTTGACGGATGATGACCAGTTATTGGGTTTGGGCCATCCATTGAGTTTGTTGGGGTATATGAACCGCAAATTTTATGACCTGGTATCACCGGCACTGGCCCCCATATCGGATCACCGTGTTTATCCAAGACCAGATGATCCGGCTTTGATTGAAAAGCTGATTAAGAGCCGTGGTGGTGTTGATGTCTGCTTCGGTGGCATTGGGATCAATGGCCATATTGCATTCAATGAGCCACCTGAGCCTGGTATAGAGATGAGTGTTGAGCAGTTTGCTGGCCTTTCCACCCGATGTCTTGATGTCAGCCGGGAGACCCGGGCCATCAACAGTAATACCGTTGGCGGCGAAATCTCGATTGTCCCAAGGCGTTGTGTGACGGTTGGAATGAAAGAGATTCTTGCCGCAAATCGTTTGCGGTTCTACTGCAACCGGCCTTGGCAGGCAGCCGTTGTGCGGCGTGTGTTGCATGGGCCGGTTTCGGCAACTTGTCCTGCATCCCTGCTTAGAATCCATCAGGATGCATCAATTACCATAACCGACTTTGTTGCCGAGGTTCCAGATATTCGCCTGCGGTAATCATCCACGGTGTATTCGATTAAAAGTTTCCGTTGTTGGTTCCAAGGAAGTGGGTTTTGTGTCAGGATATTTCCCAACAATTATTCCTGGCGGGACGATCTGGGCCGTGAACCCAACTTTTTCACCCAATTTGTAATAGACGTCGTTAAACTGTCTGCATGTCTGACATACTCGTTACCGAAAACATCGTTGGTGATGGCATGACCGATTTGAGAAAAGCGTTTGATGTTGTGTTTGAGCCAGATCTTCATGAGGCGCCCCAAGAACTTTTGAAGGTCATCAGCCAGTTCAAGGCTTTGGTTGTTCGTAACCAGACGCAGGTTGATGGGGCGTTGGTGGCAGCTGCAGATCATCTTCGTGTCATCGGCCGTGCCGGGGTAGGTTTAGATAATATTGATCTGGCGGCAGTATCCAAGGCTGGTATTGTGGTTGCGTACACGCCAGATCAGAATTCCGTGTCGGTGGCAGAGTTGGCACTGGCCTTGATGTTGGGTCTGGCAAGAAATATCTGTCCTGCCGATGCGAGTACAAAGGGTGGCGACTGGTTGCGCCATGAGTTTACAGGCGGCGAATTGTTCAATAAGACCTGTGGTATCATCGGAATGGGGCGTATTGGTTTCCTGACGGCGATGCGAGCCAGGGCTTTTGGCATGGACATCTTGGTACATGATGCGTTTGTTCATCCTGACGCGGCCGCAGTGACGCAGGTATGTGGTCAGATGGTTGATATGGAAGAACTATTTTCCCGCAGCGATTACATTTCATGCCATCTGCCCGCGACTGAGAAAACACACCAGAGTCTTGGTTACGAAATGTTCTCCAAGATGAAAACTACTGCGTATTTCATCAATACTTCGCGTGGCCAGGTGGTTTGTGAAGATGGGTTGATTCGCGCGCTTACCGAACGCAAGCTCGCTGGTGCTGCACTTGATGTGCGCCAGGTGGAACCGCCCGGACGTGATCAATTGTCTGGGATGCCAAATGTGATTCTTACCCCGCATGTTGGCGCGTTTACACGTGAGGCTCAGGTCCGCGTGGTTCAGAGCGTCTGCCAAGATGTGGCGGGTGTCCTGATCGGCGAGGCGGCTTGCAATTACGCGAATTTTTCCAGACCCAATCGAAAATAGGGAAGTTTTCAGATAGAAGAAGCGTGGTGATTGCCATGCCCCCAGTCAACCGACAGCTCCTTGCTTGCTTCCTTTGATTATTTGCTTGGATGAATGGCTGCTTGTTTGCTATGGTGCCCCGGTTCAAGAGCGAGCTGTAAGCTGTTATTATAAATGTTTATGAGATTTTGGTGAATCTGAGGCCGTAGGTAGGTCATGGGTATTAATAGATGTGGGATTGGCGTAGATCATGCTGTCGATATTTGAATGTGTATGGTGTATTCGACGGTATTGTCGGTGAAAATTTTCGGACCACGGACTTTTGAATTAACAAGAAAGAATTGCATTATGGAATTTGAAGGAATGGAGCTGTTCCTGGATGATCGCTATGTCTCGTCTATGGGTAATATGCGTCGTGTGGTCCAGCGAGCTGAGATGCACCCCGATAACCCGCTGATTAAACAAGATTATCCATGGGAACAGGGCGGTGTATGCCTGCTTGGAACGGCATACTACGACACAGACCGGGATCTGTATCAAATGTGGTACATGTCGGTCGGTAAGAACTACCCCGCTGAGAAATTCATGGCTTATGCTGAAAGCAAGGATGGAATCGAGTGGTATAAGCCCCTGTTTGACCATAATCCTTACGAGGATATCAAGCAGACCAATATCGTCTTTGGATCAGGTTTCACCGTGACCGGTCCCAGTGTCCTGCGCAATCCGGATCCAAACTGTGATCCTAGTAAGCGGTATCTTGTTCTTTTCAACTCTTACTGTCGGGAACATCCGGAGGATTCGGCTGACCTTGGTTTCCGTCATGACTATGTGGCATATTCCCCTGACGGGATTCATTGGAGTCCGTCCAAGGGTCAGCCCGCTTTCAGCGGAAAGGCGGATGCTACTCAGTGCGCTGTGTGGGATCCACGGGCCAAGGTGTTTCATGCTTATGTGCGTCGCACCATCGACAATGCATATGGCCAGCGGATCCGAACCTGGTCGCATGTTCAATCTCCGGACTTTATTGAGTGGGGGCCAGCCCGAGAGCTTTTGCGTATGGATGATGAGGACGGCGAGGACGATGGGCAGATTCAGCAGCTCGCCATTACCTATTATGACGGGATCTTTATTGGCTTGCTTTCATATTTTCGTATTGAACATTACTACAACGCCGACGGTTCTGGTCTTGAGGGAGTGGGGGGGGCGGTGGGTTTTGCTGAACGAGACAAGACTGGACCTGATGGGCCGATTGATGAAGGCCCGCAGATCAATGATATCCAGTTGTTGACCAGTAGGGACGGTGTGCATTTCACGCGTGTTGGAGATCGCGAAGCGTTCATGCCCGCGTCTCGGATCGAAGGTCTTTTCTCGACAACGGGGCATCGGACTTCATGTCACATGGTTCAGGCCAAAGATGAGGTTCGTATCTACTGCGATGGGCGGCTAAGGGGTTGGCGTAAGGGATTCACGATGCAGATTGGCTTGGGGTCAATTCGGCGTGATCGTTTTGTGGCAATGGAGCCAAGCCGTAAGCGAGAAGTAGGGGTGATTGAACTGGTGCCCATGGATTATCTAGACCCGAATCTTTTTCTCAACGCAACCACAATGGGCATGGCGTACTATAAACATGTATCGGTTGGCACGATCCGTGCCGAAGTTGTGACATTTGACGGCAAGGCGATTGAAGGATTTACCAAGGATGATGCAGTGCCGATCGATGGTGATTCACTTGACCATCCATTGGAGTGGACAACTGGCGGGAATCGGTACAACCTGGCGAAACTTCCATCGCAAGTAAAGGATCCCGTGCGTCTTCGTCTGTGGATGCATAACGCCAAGGTGTTTGCGCTGCGTGATGCATCACACATGGGCAAGTAGCATTGGTTCATGGCGTTGGTGTAATTGGTTGAGTGCTGTTATATTATATGTCCCGGGTGCAGTCCGGCAGCAAATTGCCAGTTGGTCGATTAAAGAACATATACAGTGTGAAACGGGGGGGGTATTGAAAGGTGAGTTTATCAGCATGAGTGAGATGACCCATCGTGAGCGATTCCGGACAGTTCTGCGTGGTGAAATGCCGGATCGCATTCCCATTGTTTGCCGGTTGAACATCTATTATCAAACTCGTGAATATCAAAACGATTTTCCCGAAGAAATTGCGGGTAAATCTCTGGAACAAATGCAGCTTGATATGGGGATGGGTGTGTCAGCAAGAATTGCACATGATCCGAAGGAAATGTCCCAGGCTCCTCATCCTGACGATGACCCGAATCCTCGGTCGCAGATCTTTCACATGTACTATCGGAAGCCTGTCGAGCACGTTCGGTGGCGTGAGGGGTACTGGTTGTACGACGAATGGCGAGCGCCCAGTGGCACGCTCCATATGGAGCGTAAATTTGCGGAGGATGATGAGGAACGTGGCATCAAAGCCATGATTCGAGAGTTTCCTGTCAAGACGCTCGATGACTACGCTATTTATGAAGAGGTGATTCGGCACCGGGTCTACGAGCCAACCTACAGCTATTACGAGAAATTTGATCGTGAGCTTGGCGACAAGGGTCTGCCGCTCGTCATCATTCATGAATTGCCGATTCATGATTTGATGTTGAATTGGGTGGGCTATGAGAACACCTACTACCACATAATGGACAAACCGGAGGTGGTCGATCATGCGGCTGAGGTTGCCAACGAAAAGTATCGTGAGATGTGGGAGGTCGCAGCCAATTCGCCGGCTGAATTCTTCATGCATGGCATTCACTTCGACACGGCTATCACACCCGTAAAGATTTTTGAAAAATACTTCATGCCCTATATCATCGAATTCAACAAACGCATGCATGAGGCCAATAAATGGACCGCATTCCATGGCGATTCGAACTTGGCACTTCTCCTAGATCATGTTCTTCAAGGCGGCTACGACGTCGCGGATTGCCTGGCTACACAGCCACTGGTGAAATGCGATTTTGAAAAGTCACGTCGGCACTGGGGCAATAAGATGACTATCTGGGGCGGTGTGCCTAGTATTCTGTTGGAAAAATATTTCGATGATGAAAAGCTTGAAGAACACATGGAGATGATCCTGCGTGAAATTACGCCGGGACAAAACTTCATTGCGGGTATCGCCGACCAGGCCATGCCTCCCAGCTTATTAAGTCGTATTAAGCAGATGTCGGATTTCTTTGTTAATAAGGGGAAGTGTCCTCTTCAGCCGTCCGGCAACGCCAGTGCATCGAATTAATCAATTCGTTGGCAGACTCAGGCAGGTCAATCCAAGGTGTTGCGCAACACTGATGCTTGCCTGCGTTGGAGTGCAGGCGGTAAACTCTTATCTTAATGTTACACAACAAACAAATCCTTTTGTCCGCATTTGCCTTTGTTGTGCTGGTGGTTTACACGGGTTGCGCACCTAGAGCTGTGGTGCCGCGTCATGATAATCCGTTCCCGATCACGTCCGGTGAATATGGCCGTTACTTCGAATCCGCGATTGGGATTCTGAGGAATGAAGGTTTCCAAATCGATCGGGAAGACTATCGATTCGGTACGGTGACCACTCAACCCATGGATTCGCCCACGATGTTTGAGCTGGGCTCATCGCTGAATATGACTGGAAATCAGGCCGTCGAAAGCACGGTCAACGCAGAACGACGTCAGATTCTGGTTCAAATTGACCGCGCGGCACCACCCGACAAAAAGCCGGGCGCCGGGTTCATGGCACTGCCCCTGTCGCATGATTATGTCTTGCATGTCGAGGTGATCGTCGAACGTCATGTGAAACCAACGGCGTACATCACTGGTTCTACCTTTGGACATCGTGTCATCGGCCATCTTTCTGCTTTGCCAACGGAGTGGAAGCGTCGTGGTATTGCTGCTGACTATTGGCGTCCGGTCAAACGTGACGTAGAACTTGAACAGCGATTACTTCACAAGATCATTGAACAGGCCCATAATTCGTAGACGAGCAATGACCAGTACTGCCATCTCCAGTAAACGTCGACTTCTCAGAATCGGTCACTCTCCTGATCCCGATGATGCGTTCATGTGGTACCCCCTCGCGTCAGCTCCGGGTAATGGCGGGCACCAGACCCCAATGCTCACCGATGGGCCCAAAATTGATACCGGATCGTTTGCATTCCAGCATGTACTTGAAGATATTCAGTCCCTTAATGATCGGGCGGAGCGTGCGGAACTTGAAATTACCGCGATCTCAATTCATCAGTACACGTATGTGGCCAATGATTACGCGTTGACCACGTGCGGCGCATCTATGGGTGACGGTTATGGTCCGATGGTCGTGGCATCAAGAGATCTAACACTGGATGACCTGCGTTCAGGGATGAGAATTGCAATTCCCGGTAAGCGAACCTCGGCGCATTTAGCCTTGCAGTTATTGCTCGGTAAAGATACTTATGCCCATGAGGTCATCATGTTTGACCAGATCATTCCAGCCGTTGCCAGCGGGCAGTTCGATGCAGGTTTGATCATCCATGAAGGTCAACTGACGTATGGTAACTCCGGTCTGAAGTGCATTGTTGACCTGGGGCAATGGTGGAAGGGAAGACACGGCTTGCCACTGCCGCTGGGTGGGAACTGCATTCGGCGCGACCTGGGTGATTCAACCATGCGCCAAATATGTACTGTCTTGCTCCGGTCCATCCAATATGCGCTCGATCCGAACCATCGTGATGAAGCGGTGGCCTACGCGCTGAATTTTGCTCGGGACATGTCATCAAACCTTGCGGATCAATTCGTTGGTATGTATGTCAATGACTGGACCATCAACTACGGTGATGATGGGCGCCGTGCTGTGGACCTTCTTCTGCATGAGGCGGCCGAGGCCGGTATCACTCCGTCATGTGGTACGATCGATATGGTTGAGCCAGGTTAGAAATTGCCTGGATATGCAATCATCGATCCGGGTTTTCAATTCCGGCGGTTTAGCTCGTGGTGCAGGAGGTGTGTGACGGGGGTGCGGGCGGTTGTCAACCCTTTCGGCGGATATCGATGCCACCTGGAATTTCCAGAGAGGTCCATGGCTAATGATCGCGGATCAACTGCAGCACGCGGAGGATCGCAGCAACTGACCATGCTTGGGCGATGCAGCCAACGGGCCGGTGGGGCGGATCGCCCTCATGAATTTCATGAAGTTGGCCCAGGCCTTCCCCGTTTGCAAAGTCAATGAGCGGTTGAATTGCATTTTTTGCAGCGACAATGGAATCAGGTTTGAACTGGCCGACCCGCAGGACTGCTTCGGCGTAGGGTCCAATCAGCCAGGGCCAGACGGTCCCTTGATGGTATGCCTCGTCACGCTCTGGTTGTGGGCCGCTATACGACCCGTGATAGTTTGTATCGTCGATCGGTAAGGTGCGCAGACCATAAGGAGTCAGCAGTCGTTTGCCAACGGCTTGTACGACCTTGCTTTGTTTGGTTCGCGGGATTGGCGAGTAGGGTAACATGGCGGTGAAAATCTGGTTCGGCCGAAATGTCGTATCGACGTGTTCATTCCCTTCGGCATCCACCCACACATGGTCATGGAGGTAGCCAGCGGAATTGTTCCAGAATAATTTCAGGAATGCTCTGCGTGTGCGCCCGGCTAAACGTCTGTAGTGGTCAGCTGTTCTGGCGTCATCATCTGCGATCAATTCAGCAGTTGCCAGCAGCGTATGGTGCCACAGGGCGTTAATCTCCACAGCCTTGCCGCATCGTGGCGTGAACACCTTGCCCTCGCATGCCGCATCCATCCATGTGAGTTGGGTGTGAGAGGTGCCAGCCGTGATCAGTCCATCGCCTGACATGGCAATGTCAAACTGCGTGCCCTTGATATATGCTTCGAGCACCTGTGTCACTGCGGGCCGAAGCCAGTTGTCCCACGCGCCACGGTCCTGGCTTTGTGTGACATATTCAATGGCCGCATAAACAAACCAAAGGCTTGCATCAACAGTGTTGTAATGGGCAGATCGACTGTTGTAATCGTCGAACCGATTGGGCACCAGGCCATCGTGAATTGCGTCAGCAAATACGGACAGGGTTTCTGCCGCCTCATTAAAACGTTTTGTTGCAAGCAAAAGACCAGGAAGGGCGATAAAGGTGTCGCGTCCCCAATCAGAAAACCATGGATAGCCGGCCAGAATGGTTGACTGGACACGATCGTTAAATTTCCGATCAACCACAAAGTCATCGGCGGCAATCAACAGTGCAGGTGGTGTGTCATCTGAATTGTTCTGATTGAAAATATTCGTGAGGTGGCTACTTCGTGTTTTGACCTGTGGTTCTGGTGGGATGGGTATTTTGCCCAAGCCGACAGTGAGCATGATCTCGTGGTTATTGATTCCACCGTCGAGTTCGATCTCAAACTGACCGGGAACAAAACAGTCTTCATGATCCTCTTGCCCACGGTCTGAATCAGCGGGGTAGTGCAGGTTTGACCACCATGTTTTTTCGCCGACAAAAGTTCCCCGGTCACAAGCCAAAGTAACCTGGTGATTACCGCTGGTCACCGTGACATGTTCGTCGGTTGTTTTACATGTGAAGGGGCTTGTGTGATTGCGATGCAGCAGGCCATGGAAATCGCGAAGAGTCATCATGGGTTGAACATGAAGCGTGGCGTCTTGTCCCTTAAGTCCTCGCAGTCGGTATTGAATGGTTGCCGCCTCACGAATA
>CAUZIY010000045.1:0-19670 GCA_963579995.1 Phycisphaerae bacterium | reverse complement strand
TAGTGGGGAAGTGTTTACAGATGACTTCAAGATTGTGCCACCTTATAAGCGTTCATCAGGGTCGCAGGCTGTAAAAGCGGTTGTCGTATCGTGTGGATCCTGTGAGGATGAATCCGAGCGGCAGGTTGCTTGGCTTGAGCGGTATACGGAGACCGCCAAGCCAGAGATGGAAAGAATTATGGCTGAGGTGATTGAGCGGGGTCACGAACCGTACGTTGCGTACAGTCGAGGTAAGATGTTGGAGCAAGGTCGTGGATTACAGGTCAGTTTTGATGATCCAATCGAGTGGTTTGGTCACACCAGCATTTGGGGTTTAGAGATCAGGAGTGAACTCATGTCGTTCTGCGGGGAGGACGAGCCACCGACAATATGCGAGCCTGATTAAGAGCAATAATTGAGCCGACAACAAGTTGGTTTGAGACGGGGCAATACTCTGGTCACATGTTGATTGTTAACGTCTTAGCGAGTAGGGTTTACATCGTGCTGGTGGATGGGAGCTTGGCGGCACTGCCAATATTGAAAACCACACGGACTACAACGAAAGGGGTTTAGATATGAACATACGCGAATGGGCCAACAAGAACTCGGCATTGGTCACGGTCATCGCTATTGTGATGTTTGTTGGGGCGCTGTCATTTTTGATCTTTGGTGGCGGTAAAGGAGAAACGAGAGGGCCGGAACAGCGATGGTTTTATGATTTAAATACGGGAGCGCTCTTCCCTCAGGCGCCCGATGTGTTCCCACCTGTGGAAACAGAGTCTGGTGATTTCAATGGTGAACCGGCAGGTGTGCACGCCATGGTGTTTTCTTGTGGTGAATGTAACGAGGATGAGAGGTTTGTTGCTTGGTTGACGACCTATCCCCCGGAGGTCAAGAAGTCCTTGGAAACAATGCGTTCACAGGGTTTATCTGATGTGCCTGAAGGTACGCCGGGTTGGATCAATCCGATCGATCCGACAGCACATGAACTACTTGCGACGCCGGATAACCTTGATGAATGGTTTGAAAAGTCTGGTGATATGAAGGAATACCTTCTGACGAAGAAGGCAGCACGTGATAAATGTAGGGATCAGGGCAAGAAGCATACCTACTGTTATCCAAATTAGTCATAGGCGGTTTATTCCACGTCGAGTGGGTGGTTGCTTTCGACTTGTCTTATGACGACAGCTCATGAACGCCAACGAACTCGCTACAGCCATTGCCACCGAAACCGACAGGCGGCTTGAGGCCAGTGTCGGGAAGATCCGGCACTGTGTTGATCAGCTGTCCGATGAACAGTATCGGCAACCTGGTTCTCCACCTGGCGGGCAACCTTCGCCAGTGGATTGTGTCAGGCGTGGGGGGCGAGACCGATACCCGGGAGCGGGGCAGGGAATTTGCCGAGCGAGGTCCGGTTTCTCGAGACGAGTTGCTGGGCCTGCTGGATCGGACGGTCGACGCGTCCCGTGAGGCACTCAACGCGATCACGGCAGACGGTCTTTTGCGTCCACTGCGGATCCAGGGCTTTCAGTTGACGGCGCTTGGGGCCATCTTCGATTCGATTCCGCACTTCGGCGGGCACACACAGGAAATCGTCAATCTGACACGTCAGCAACTGGGTGATGACTACCAATTTGAATGGACTCCGTCGACGCCCGAAGAAGGTGCCTGAATCCGAGTGCCATTGTCGAAGAGACGGCCGACGTGTTGACAATGAGAGAACCGGGGCGTTGATTGGGTGATTGCCAGGGCTGAGCTTTCGGAGGGATAGTGTGCGAATGGTTCACAGAACGCAAAACATCCTGATCACTTGCTGCTGCCTGTGGTTTGTTGTCGCAGGGTGGTCGAAGTACGTCGAAGCCTACGAACTGCTGGTCGGTAAGACCGTAGTGGGAGAGAGCCTGTCGGCGCTCGCCTGAGTTCGAGCCCCTGCCGCTCGCCCCAAACCCGGAAAGACGGCCAGGTTTCGGCAGCCAACCTATGACATCCTACGTGCATCCACCCCGATCATGCTGGACGGCCGGATGGATGAAGCGGCGTGGCATGAGGCCGCCAACATGGGACCGGTGGTAATGCAACGAATTACTTTTATTGCGGCGTGCGTTGGTCTGCTTGGTGGATGTGTAGCGGGAGAGTTGGGCGATCCCATCGCTGTAATGACCGATCACCAAGCTGGTTATAATAAGCGTCGTGCGGCAGCAATTCAGGCAGAATCCCAATTCCCCCAGGATCCGAAACGGATTGCCGCACTTGAGAAAATTCTGTGGATGCCACGCTATCCGGCATGGCAACGTTGTTATGCCGTAGACCAACTGGTTGTCCATGACGAACAAGCGTTTCGGCGATCACTGTTGCACCGCTTCAACTTGCTGCGCGATGTTAAAACAATTAACCATATCTTCAATCTGGCAATAGATCGCAAGTGGAGGGAACTCACCCCAATCGCGGTACAAAACTATGCGCAATATGTGCATGGCGTTGCAGATAAGGATCGAACCGAACGGCGCGTTATTACGCAGCTCAATCCCGGGAGAACGGTCGAAGATGTCATTTTTGATATTTTCTGCATACAGGACAGCGTCACTTCCACGAAAGATCGAATCGCAGCTTGGGAGTTGCTGTTTCGATTGGTTGCTCATGAATCATTGATAGGGCGATTGATGAATGCGCCGGACACTGATCCGCTGGTAACAGACCTGAAGGCTGCGGCGTCCCTGCATTTGCTGCCTAGCAATCGGGAAGAATTACTTTGGTTGTTGTATATCCGTGATCCCCAACGTCAGTCCTTTTGGCGGTCATCTGTTGATATTGTACGCCGGTTGCAACCAGAGCAACGTCAGGGTTTGGCCCTACGTCATTTGCCGGTTCTCGCCACCCTTTCAACTGATCAATTGGCACTTGGCCGCAAGATACTCGTGGAACAAATCGATGCGACGATTCATAATGGGTCAAGCTTTATGGCGGGACCAACCTATGATGGACAAATGGAACGCTGGCCCCAGCGTTTCAGTCACTGGCGTCAATCGATGTGTTGGGCTGATCTGATTGCTATTGACTGGCTTTTGTCCGCGATGCATGACCGTCGAGTTGTTGCTGAGATCTTTCGACAGGCGGACGCTGACCATCAAGATATCGGTACGGAATATGGAGGCGTTGTAAGTGTGGTTGACGGGCGACCAGCGGTAAAAGGGTACGAACCCATGTATCGCCAGCATGATCGCAAGTTTATTCCTCCCCAGGAAATGATAGAACATCTCTACCAAGCGGTTGCGCACTATCATTTCCATGCCCAGAAACATAAAAATTCACGTTACGCGGGTCCGGGTGATGGTGATATCAAGCTTGCCAACCGGCTTCAATTTAATTTCCTCGTATTTACGTTTATTGACCGTGATCGGTTGAACGTTGATTACTACCAGCCAGGTCGCGTGGTTATTGATTTGGGGACGGTCCGCCGTTGACTGCTTCATGCCGAAACCCTTTTGGTGAAGAGTTTTCTTCCCGGCAGCCAATATTTAGGATAGGTGGTTTGAAATCCGATTTTTCATTCACTAAATGCTTAGCGAAAAATTAATGACGTTTTTCATCATTTGTTGCGTGGCTGGCGGGATGCAATCTTTGTCTAATGGGTTTTGTGCATTAAATGTATGAGAAGCATTGGGAATGGTAACCAGTTGGGCTCGACCCTCGGCAGCTTGCTCCAAAGCCTGTGCGGATGCAAGTGATACTGTTTGATCTGTTTCGCCGTGAATCAATAAGGTGGGGCAGGTTAGTTTTTTTATGGCGAGACAGGGGTCGCAGGCTTGCGGATCAGACTCAATTTCTTCCAACCAGCATCGAGCAATACGGAGCACCTGGCGGGTGCGTGAAGAAGGTGACTCAATGAAACCATCAGCAAGTAGCTGATGTCGCAGCGACTCATCTAAGTGACAAGTGGTGTGTGGTGCGGCGGCAGAGATCACACGGGAAGGTTGGCATGACAACGATTGTGAAGCAGCGAGCAGGACAGTAACGCCACCACGGCTGTGGCCGAACCAGGTGACAGGTAGAGTGTTTTTCCCGCCAGCAAGCTTTTCGGTCTGCACAGCGGTGGCAACTTGTTCCAGGTCATGGATCTGCTTTCTCCAAGTGTCGATCTCGAATAGATCGGGCCGTTCGAAGGTATCGAGCTGATTGGTCATGCCACTGTGGCTGAAGTTGAATCGGTGTGTCACAAGCCCCCTCTGCGCTGCAAATTCAGCCAGATGGGGGAAAAACCCGTAGTCCTTGTACCCCTTAAAGCCGTGGCAGATCAGCAGGACACCGCGTGTTGAAGTCTTGGGTAGGTGTGTATTGCCATAGATAGGCTGGTTGTCGTAGCCGGGAATGATCCAGTGGGTTTCATGTTGATCCATACGATCGATTTTAGCGTCTGGCTTTGGAAAGTCTTAGGATTTAGCTCATGGTTGACAAGTTGACCAGTCCAATATTACGGGTTCTCGGATATGGTTTGGGCCTCGCCTTGATTATTCTGGCGGCTTATCAGGGCATTACGGAAGTCGCTCTGGAGAAAATCATCAACGCCGCCCGCCTGGAACTGGTGGGAATCGCAGTGGCGGTCTTGGCGAACTTGGTGTTAACGGGGGTCTTCTATTGGCGGATCACCACTGGTTTTGACGCCAATCCACCGTTGGGGCTTGGGCGCATGACCGGACTGATTTCAGTCAGTTCTCTATTGAATTATTTACCGTTACGCCCCGGGTTGATCAGTCGGGTGATGTTTCTCAAGGTGCATCACGGTGTTCCACTTCGTCAATCACTGGTGATTTCCTTTTTCGTCGTGATTTTATCTGCAATTATTTCAGCGTCGGTCGTATTAGTTGGTCTGTGTGGGACGGTATATTCTGGGGCGCGGAGCATTTCCGGACAGGTCATTGTTCCCATTTTGGGGTTGGTCATTATGACGGGTGTTTGCGGCTTGATGCCACTGGTGGCCAGGCGCATGGCGCCCCAGTCAATGCAGTTGGTATGGTTATTGCCAGTGGTTAAAACTTTTGACGTACTGGCTGGCGGAATGCGGTTTTGGCTGGCGCTTCGGGTAGTCGGTTTGCCATTGACCTACGGCCAGAGCCTGGTCGCTGCGGCAGGAGGTATGCTTGTCAGTCTCATTGGGTTGACGCCCAACGGTTTGGGAATTCGAGAATGGACTGTCACGGGAATACTCGTGGCAATGATGGCGGTCGACTCGGGGTATGTTGCCATGGCAGCAGTGATTGAACGGGGTATTGAGGTTATGGTGATGGTGCCCTGTGGTCTGATCGGCCTCGCCGTGTTGCGTAAAGATCTGGCCGGCAATGCCCCTTTATCCAAAGATGATCAACGGCAGTGAATTCAAGATGGTAAACAGATGAAAGGCAGTACAAAAATCCGGATCGGCATTGTAGGCCTGGGTCGCGCAGGCTGGCGAAACCATTTCCAGGCGTTGATGCAGCGGGACGATGCACAGGTGACGGCTATTGTGGACCCGTTGGTTGAGCGGCGGGCTGAAGCAATGTCGCTGGCAGGTTGCCGGGCTTTTACAACGTTGGGGCGGATGCTCAAGCAGGTCCAACTCGATGTGGTGGTCGTGGCGACTCCCAGTCATTACCACAGTCGCCAGTCACGACAGGCACTGCGAGCAGGCTGTCATGTCGTTGTTGAAAAGCCAATGGCTTTAAGCGTTGGTGAGGCCGATGGCATGATTCGGCTGGCCCAAGATGCCGGCAAGAACCTTTTTGTGCATCAGAATTATCGTTTTAACCGTCTGTTTACCCACATCAATCAGATAGCACGGTCAGGGATAATTGGACGTGTGTATCATATCCGCTATTTCAGGTATGGGTTCAATCGTCGCAATGACTGGCAGACCCTTTCGAGATTCGGCGGTGGCGTTCTTAACAATAAGGGCGCCCATGAGATTGACATGGCATTGCAACTGATGGGGGCGCCTGTGGTCGAGGTGATGGGTGATTTGCAGCAGATTGCGGCCCCAGGTGATGCCGAAGATCATTGTAAGGCTTTTTTGCGGGCGGCGAATGGTTGTACTGCAGATTTGGAGTTTTCAGATGCGCAGAATATTGGTGCCGTTCCGGCTAGTTGGGTGCTGTGCGGATCATGTGGCACAATGGTTACCACCAAAAGCATGTCAACGGTCCACTTCTTTGATCCCGGCCGGGTTGCACCAATCGAAGTGAATCCTGGGGCTGCAGAGGGACGTCTTTACGGCAATAATGATGTGTTGCCATGGCAGGAAAAGACCATGGTGGCAGAAGGGCCGGACGTCGGCACGTTTTATGACAATGTTGTAGGTGTTCTTCAAAAAGGCGAGCCAATGCGTGTGACAGTCGAGTCAGTACGCGAAACCGTTCGTGTTATGGCTGCAATTCGAAAGGGTACGTCATTTGGTCGGCGAAGATAAAAGTTGAGCGTGGGGCATTGTCAAGGAACCTGATACGTATCGAATACCTGATTGATTATCCACAGCATCTGGAAACAGTTGCACAATGGGAGTATGCGCAGTGGCAGTTACTGCATCCCGGAAGCGTGATGCATGGCTGGGTTAATGCACTGCGCAGGAAACTGGGCCGGTCTCAGATCCCCTTGACCTTGGTGATGCTGGATGGTGATGAGCCGATTGGCGCCATCAGTTTGATCGCAGACGGCAATCCACGTCGGGTGGATTTGACGCCTTGGTTAGCCAGTCTGTACATCGAACCATCATGGCGGGGAAGGGGGATGGGGCAGGCATTGATGATCCGTGGTGCCCGGGAAGCTAGGGCACTGGGCCATGAAATGGTCTATCTAGAAACCACAGAAAACCAAAAACTGTTTCATGCAAAACTTGGCTGGAAGTTGATTGATCGGATCCTGGAACAGGGCCAAGAATCATTGATCATGGCAAAGCAATTAAGGCGCACAGATCCTGTCCCGAACGAATCTGCAGATTAATTGGGTCTACATTCTCTGGGGCATGTGGAGTTGGGTAAATACCGCTGCTGGCTACCGTGGTTTGGCCTCCATCGCTTGGTATTCGCCTACCGAACCCTACTTGACCTCAACCTCGGCGCCCTGTTCCTTGAGCTTCTCGGCCAGTGCATCGGCCTCGTCCTTGGGAAGCCCTTCCTTGACAGGCTGGGGTGCACCGTCAACCAGTGCCTTGGCTTCTTTGAGACCGAGGCTGGTCACTTCGCGCACAACCTTGATGACCTGGATCTTCTTGTCGCCGACAGCGGTCAAGATGACATCGAACTCAATCTGCTCTTCTTCATCACCGGCATCGTCCCCTGCAGCTGGGCCGGCCATCATAACGGCGCCCCCCGCGGCAGGTTCTAACCCATAGGTTTCCTTAAGGTATTCTTTGAGGTCGACGGCCTGTTTAAGGGACAAGCCTGCGATCTTATCGCCAAGGTCCTTGATCTCTGCGTCAAACTCTGTCGCCGCAGGTGCTTCGGCTGTTGCTTCGTCTGCTGCCATGATGATTTCGCTCCAAATTTGTTCGTGCATCCAAGAGGTGATTGACCGCCAATCATTTAATCCCTGACGGGACCAGTTAGATGCCACGTATTTCTTGTTCTTTTTAGGTCTTGAATCAGCTTTCTTTTCTGGCTGGTTGATGTATTAAGCGGCCGAGGCCTTGGTGATCGTTTCGCCTTTTTCAAGTTTTTCTTCCAAGGTGCTCAAGATAGATGCAATTGCAGATCCGGCACTCGTTGCCGTGGCGATTACCTGTCCGCCAGCGCTGAGAATGGTGCCGATGATCTGTGCCTGGGCTTCTTCACGGGTTGGGTATTTGCTTAAGTCTTCGACTTGTTCTGGGCCGAAGACCTCGCCTTCCATCAAGGCGCCTTTGAACGAGAGCTTAATCTTCTTAGTCTGGTCGATGAGCGCCCGTGCGACTTGGACCACGCTGTCACTGCCGTAGGCTAGGGCACAGGACCCATCAAGAAGCTGGGTCATATTATCCAGCCCGGTTCCTTCCCATGCGCGTTTAGCCAAACTGTTCTTGACGACGGTGATTTTGATCTGTTGCTCGGCGAGATTAATACGCAGTGCATTGTTATCGTTTGACTTGATGCCACGCAGATCGACCAGTATGCCACTATTAAGGCCGTCAAAACGGTGGCGATAGGTGTTCACAATAAGGTTTTTCACCGGCTTGCTCATGATTCAACTCCGTGGCAGGAAACTCTCCATCGGGGCAGACCAGCCATGTATTTTCCACCGCGTGCAAAACGATCAGGTGACGACCGGGACACCCGGACTCATTGTGGCTGAAAGCGTGATCTTCTTGACATAGATACCTTTGGTTGCTGGCGGTCTCATCCTGATGATCGTGTCGATCAACGTATTGGCATTGTCAACCAGCTTATTTGCCTCAAAACCGACTTTGCCAATTGCAGCGTGAATGTTTCCGCCTGCGTCGGTCTTGAATTCGACCTTTCCGGCAGAGTATTCTGTCACTGCGGTCACCACGTCTTTCGTGACGGTACCACTTTTTGGTGACGGCATCAGCCCTTTGGGGCCCAAGGTCCGGCCCAATCGACTTACAACTCGCATCATGTTAGGGCTGGCAACCGCAACGTCAAAATCAAGCCAGCCACCCTCGATTTTTTTAACCAGGTCCTCGCCACCCGCTTCAACAGCTCCTGCCTGTTTGGCCGATTCGATATTATCGTCGGTGCAGAAGGCAATCACCTTTCGTGCCGCACCAATTCCATGTGGCAAGGCAATGGAACCACGAACCCTTTGATCATCTTGTTTTGGGTTGATTCCCAAATGCACGCATAATTCAATGGACTGATCAAACTTTGTTTTCTTGAATGACTGAACCTTTTCAACCGCCTTATCAAGCGCCAAGGGTTCTTGTGTTTTGAGGGATTCTTCGTCGCTGCGATAGCGTCTGCCACGTTTACGCATGCCAATCTCTTTCGTTGCCGGTTCAGTTCTTCGGTCTAATGAATTCCTAATGGCGCGGCTATAAAAACCATTACAACGCGGCCACGGATTACGTTTCTTCCATTCCCTCAATCGTTACACCCATGGACCTAGCTGTGCCGGCAATGGTTGCCATGGCCGCCTCAAGGGTATGGCTGGGCAGCTCTTTCATTTTCTCTTTGGCAATGTCCTCGAGCTGCTGTTGGGTGATGGTGCCGACCTTTTCCTTGTTCGGGACACCCGACCCTTTTTCAATTCCTGCTGCATCTCTGATTAGTACTGCTGCCGGTGGGCTTTTAACCTCAAAGTCAAAGCTGCGGTCAGCGTAGACTGTAATGACGCATCCGACGATCTTGCCGTTTAACGGGCGCGTGCGTTCATTAAACTGTTGGATAAACTGGCCGGGGTTTACGCCGTGGGCCCCCAAGGCCGGCCCGATGGGTGGTGCGGGTGTAGCGGAGCCACCAGGGGCTTGGATCTTAAATTGGGATGTAATGGGCTTCTTGGCCATAAATTGATTGTAAGTCCTACCAACGAATCGAGCCGGACACCTTAACGAAGGTGTCTGGTATCAGCAAGCGACGGGCGATGCTCTTTGGCTTAGAATGGGGCACGAATTTGTAAAACAAAGGCAGATGAGCCATATTGCCGATCGGCCGTCTATTCGGCTCATCAAGACGCCCACGGCCATCAAAGGGTGATTTTGTGGTCAGATCCTGGGGCTGGAGCAGCCCACCACCGGCAAGTTAGCAGAAGAATGCTCTGTTTACCGCCTATAACCTACTAAAACATGGTCTTTGACCCCCATCACATACTGGCAGACGATGGTCCGATCGCAAGGCGGCTAGGAGCGAAATTCGAGCATCGCCCTCAGCAGGCCCAGATGATTGACGCGGTAAGCCGCTCGATGAATCAGGGTGGAACACTGCTTGTCGAAGCGGGAACGGGCGTTGGCAAATCGTTCGGCTATCTACTGCCCGCCATCGAACGGGTGCTGCGGCGTGGCAATGACGCGGACCGGTCACCCCAGCGGGTCATCATCTCAACGCATACCATCGCACTTCAGGAGCAACTGGTCGGGAAAGATATACCGTTATTGCAATCCGTCATCGATGATGAATTCTCAGCCGTCTTGGTCAAGGGCAGAGGCAACTACCTGTCGGTCCGACGACTACAACTAGCGTCACAGCGTCAAGACCAGTTGTTTGTAGAGCCCCAGGCCCTTCGTACTTTACATGCGATCGAGGATTGGGCTTATGGGACCACCGATGGTTCTCTGTCCACTCTGGGGCCGCTTGAACGTCCCGCGGTTTGGGATCGGGTAATGAGCGATTCTGGCAACTGCATGGGTCGGCGATGCCCAACATTTAGCCAATGTTTCTACCAAGCGGCACGGCGGCGAATGGAACATGGGGACCTGTTGGTGGTCAACCACGCGTTGTTCTTTTCGGATCTGGCATTGCGTGCGGCCGGCGTTGGTTTCCTGCCACCCTACGACCACGTGGTTTTTGATGAAGCCCATAAGATCGAGGAAGTGGCCGGTGAGCACTTTGGCTTGCGGGTCAGTGAATCAACCGTACGTTTTCTACTCAATAGCATTCACCATCGTCGGACGGGCAAGGGATTTCTGCAAAGTTTGGTTGGAAAATCTGATATGCAGGCCATCAAAAGAGCGGAACATGCGGTCAAGGTGGCCGAACAGGTTTCGGACCAGTTTTTCACATCTTTGTGGGAGCATCACTGTCAGCGACCTGGTGGTAGCGGGCGTATTCGTGAAGCAGATATCGTGGATAATCAATTGAGTGAAGCACTCAATGATGTGTCGCTTTCTCTCAAGCTTTTGCAAGACAGCGCCTCCGATGAGCCCGATCGGTTTGAACTGTCCGGGTATGCAGGCCGATTTGAAGCGGCGGCAATGCAATTAGAGGCGCTGGTTACGCAGTCACAGCTTGGCAGCGTGTACTGGTTGGAAGCCAGTGAATCACGAGCGTCGCGCCGCGTCGCTCTGTGTTGTGTGCCGATTGATGTGGGGCCGATACTACGTAAGCATTTATTCGAGGCGGTTGGACGGGAAGGACAGCCGTTAAGTATTGTCCTCACCTCAGCCACGTTAGCTACTGGTGGCCGCAGTGAAGATGATTCCATCGATCATGATTGTTTTGCACATATCTGCAGCCGCCTGGACTGTTCTGATGCTCAAACCCTCCAGCTAGGCTCCCCGTTTGATTATCTTCGTCAAGCTGAACTGGTTGTTGTGTCTGGTCTGCCAGACCCCAACGATCGTTGTTTTGTCGATCTGCTTTGTCCCCAGATTCTTGAATATGTTCAGTCCGCGAATGGCGGCGTCTTTGTGTTATTTACCAGTTACAGATTACTACGTAGTGCTGCACAGCAGCTTGGTCCAAGAATCCAGGACCTTGGTTTGACATTGCTCATTCAGGGTGATGGCGAACAGCGAAGTGTTCTTCTCGATCGTTTTCGGCACGATCAAAATGCAGTATTACTGGGCACAGACAGCTTTTGGCAGGGTGTTGATGTGCAGGGCGATGCATTGCGGTGTGTGATCATCACCCGCTTGCCTTTTACGGTACCCGACCGACCCTTGATCGAGGCAAAGATGGATCAAATCAAGTCACGTGGGGGTAATCCGTTTATGGAGTATTCATTGCCGGAGGCAATTTTGAAATTCAAACAGGGTTTTGGTCGACTCATCCGGTCTAAGAGTGATCGCGGTCGAGTCGTGGTGCTGGATAGCCGGATCGTGACCAAGGCCTACGGCCGACAGTTTATCGAGGCTTTGCCATCGCTGCCAATCAGCCATGAACATGGTATTTCACCAACTGCATTAGATTAGGTGTATGCAAGTGCCCAGGCGTTTTCTTGTGTTATGTACCGCCAACCGTTGCCGTTCACAGATGGCCGAAGGTTGGTTGCAGCATTTTTCCCGCGGCCGTTTTGAGGTCTTTAGTGCCGGCATTCACCCCAAGGGCGTCCATACTATTGGCGGTGCAGGTGATGGCGGAGCGTGGAGTTGATCTATCGGGACATACATCCGATCACATCAAACAGTTCGTGGACCAGCCATTTGATGTCATAATCACGGTTTGTGATCAGGCTCAAGAGGTTTGTCCGACTTTCCCGTCGGGGCTTATCGGGTGATTCACCGGGCATTTGAGGATCCGGACCAATCCACACTGGCTGTACAGGAACGGGCCGAAGTCTTTCGGCGGATTCGTGATGAGATTCACGATTGGGCCTTTAGATTTGTCGAAGCTAAAGTCGGGCTCAAGGGGGCTTCGGTTCATAGCCCGCTTGGGTGGCCTGCCAGGAATCAGGTCATATCCGTAGAGCAGCGAGTACCATCTGCTATTGGGATATTTCGGCAGATCCCAGCAAGATTCCAGTCCGCGAGGGTTACAATAACAACCTGTTGGCGGTATCGGACCGATCAACACAGAAGGTAATGCCAGGAGATGCACAGAGCGATGATGCGACCAGATGTTTTCACGTAAGCGAGGATGTGATGAACAATAAAATGATTCGCCGGGCTAGGGGCCTGCTATTGATGGTTCCCCTGCTCATGAATGGGGGGTGCTCGCCCATGTACTATGGGAGTGCTCGGCCTTCGACGGCGGAGTCTCGGATCGAAGCGGAATTGGTCACCCGTGCCGAATTGGTTCGGGTGGATACCAGCCCATTTCCGCATGGGCGGTTTGCCTTTCGGCGTGGCGCAGACCATTTACTGGTTATCACACGGATCACCTCGTTTGCCACGGATGAGAGCGGGAATCTTCACAGACGGCAGGATGCGATTAAGGAGCGGGTCTGGATTACGATTCCTTTTGGAGCCCCCATGGGCCATGAACTGTCTCTGGAAGAACTGGAACAGGTTTTCAATGCCGGATATGACCGGGCGGCACGCCAGGATGGAGATGTGGGCTATCTCATTCGGCCAAATAAGGCGACAGGTCGTGTATCACTTGATGAACTGGGATCCGAGAAAGCCGTCGTGACAATTTCTGCCCGGATTGCACCTCGAGGTATTTCCACGTTCGAGATCCATGAAAAGCTTGAAGTACCGGTCACTATGGATGGGATTCACGCCACGATGGTGGTTGAAGAAAAGGTTTATCATCACGATCCAGCAGACTGGCGGCGCATGAACCGACAGGCGCCAATGTTGCCGGTGGGTTCTGATCCAACCGGATCGGATGAAGCGGGTGGTGGCGAGGGCGTCGGCAATACCCAAGCACAGAGCCGGATCGCCGATAGAGATATCCCTGCGGTAGATGCAGGAAATACACCTTTCCAATGAGGCGTGCAACCGCTCCATTGTGGGTCAGCCGTCAAGGCCAAATTCGGCATTATCACCCAGGTGTTCGGCAATTCGAATAAGTTGGTTGTACTTTGCGTTGCGGTCGGACCTGCAAGGCGCTCCCGTCTTAATCTGCCCACAATTGGTCGCGACCGCCAGGTCGGCAATGGTGGCATCTTCACTTTCACCGCTTCGGTGGCTCATTACCGCACGGTAGCCATGACGCATTGCCATGTTCACGGCTTCAAAGGTTTCACTTAGCGTCCCGATTTGGTTGACTTTAACCAAAATCGCGTTGCCGCAATTTTCCTTGATACCCCTGGCCAGAAACTTTGGATTGGTCACGAACAGATCATCACCAACCAACTGTGTCTTCTCGCCCAACTCGCTTGTTAATTTGGCCCACCCAGACCAATCATTTTCCGCCAGTCCATCTTCGATTGATCGAATGGGATACTTGCTACACCAGGAGGCCCAATATTCAATCAGGTCTTCAGATCTGAGCACCTTCTTTGGGTCTGATTTGAAAAAGACATAACCCTGTTTGGTTTTGTCATACATTTCACTGGTCGCAGGGTCCAGGGCGATAAACACTTGGCTGCCCAATTCATAGCCTGCTTTTTCCACGGCTTCAGCAATGACTCGGAGTGCGTCTTCATTGTCTTTAAGGTCTGGTGCAAAGCCGCCTTCATCGCCGACGGCAGTGGAAAGGCCCTTTTTTGCCAAGACGCTTTTGAGCGTGTGATAAATTTCCACACCGCAGCGGACGGCTTCTGCGAAGTTGTCAAACCCCGCCGGTTGGATCATGAACTCTTGAAAATCAACGTTGTTGTCGGCATGTTTGCCGCCGTTGAGGATATTCATCATGGGTACTGGAAGTGTTTTGGCCGTGGTGCCGCCAAGGTAGCGGAACAGCGGCAAGTCAACGGCATCCGCTGCGGCGTGTGCAGCGGCCAGCGAGACGGCGAGAATGGCATTCGCGCCGAGTTTGGCTTTGTTGGGCGTTCCGTCCAACTCGATCATGATGGAATCAATTTCCAACTGGTCGCGTACATCGATTCCAGCGAGTGCTGGTCCAATCTCCTGATCGATGTTGGACACCGCCTGCCCGACTGCTTTGCCAAGGTAGGCCTGGCAACTCGAATCCCGTAGTTCAACCGCCTCGTTTTCACCCGTACTAGCTCCGCTCGGCACGATTGCCCGTCCAATCGAGCCGTTGATAAGGTGAACTTCAGCTTCTACGGTTGGATTGCCACGGCTGTCGAGGACTTGGCGGCCAAGGACCCATTCAATCTCGAATGACATAATGATTATCCGGCGTTTTCGTTGTGGTACTGGTTCTGCCGTTCGCAGGTCTTAACTGTGCAAGTGCACGATGAACGGTTTGAAGTGGGGCTAATACGACCGAATATTGACACTACGTCCCATTCGACGGCGACGATTGATCAACTTGCGGCCTGATTTGGTCCGCATTCGGGCGCGAAATCCGAATTTTCGGATGCGCTTGCGCAAACTACGTCGTTTGGGATAATGCGTAGACATCCACAGAACTCCTTGGCGAACCCCATGTTTCTCCCGGTCTGCATTGCATCTAATCGTCAGTCAATTCTGACGAACTGTGCCTTGTAAAGGGCGTTATTCACCAAGTCGACCGCACGAATCGTGATGACGTGGGCACCCGGCATTAGGTCGGGGATTGTAATGATGATGTCCTCGGCTGTCGAATCGTAGATTAGGTCGGTTGGAGAAACCAACTGCCAGTCATCATGTGAGTCAACGGCCCAATGAACCTCTTTGATGGGTGATAACGCATCACGTACCGAGACTTTCACGGTGACATGGTTGTCCTCGATTTGAATGGGTTTGGGATCGATCCATTGTGGGGGTGTGTTGTCGATCAGGATGGGGTCACTTAGTCGGGTGGCGGTGCGGGCCAGGTTGGGGCCGTTATCCTTGCTGTCTGAGGCATTGACTTTCAGGATATAACGACCATCAGGCATGCGATTCGTGTTCCATTTGTAGGTCGATGTAGACAGGTCCTCGGCAATCAACACCCACTTGTCTGAGCCGGCCGGCTGACATTCAATCGTAAAGATCAATTGATCGCCATTATCATCAGCGGCCTTCCAGATCAGGTTGAGGTCAGATTCATGTTTTGAGATCGTCGCGTTTGCCTTTGGCTTACCTTTTGATTGCGCTGTACCTCCGGGTTGTTTGCCGGGGTATCGTGCTTGGAATTCAGTGATCCTGGGTTTTAGGTTTGGCAGGACGTAGGTGATCTGTATTCGATCAACTACCGGAGATGCATGTTCGTGACCATTCAGTCCGAGTCGGTATTGAAAGAAACGCGCGTGGGGTGCATCGATACGCACTCGTTGTGGTGTCGATGGTGGAACTTGCGGATCATGGTTCAGGGTGATAACCGGTGACCAATGAAACCAGGTGGCTCGTTCAGGATCTTCGACATTACCGGATCGCACTTCGACAGCCATTGATGTGTCCGTTGGGATCTTTGCCGTGACGTGCATGGTGCCCCACTGGCTTACATGGTTGGCATCAAGGACTTGGCTAGTGTATTGGCCTCGGCCAGAAAAACCGCGATGGAGTTCGACGACCATGGCGGGGTTGGCTGTTGCTGCAAGTAATCGATCGCCTTCGGCAAAGATGGCAGGAACCTGTCGTGCATTGAGTTCGGTGAGAATGGTGGTCTCTTCAGCGTCCGGATCAAGATGAAAGATCTGTCCTTCATTGCCGGTGGCAACTATCAGGCGACCACGGTCTTCGAGAATCTTGAGAACCATGACCGACTCACGGAAGATTTCGGAGACGAAGTGGTCTGTGCCGATTCGATAGATGGCATTACCTGGCTTTCGTCTTGTTTGGGGGCGTTTATTCTGTTTCTTGGATGTTGTGGATGAGGAAGACCGTGTGGGCTTGGATGCCTGAGACTCTGGCGTAGCCTGCGGCGGTTGGTCACTTTTGGCAGTTTTGCGTGCCTCTGTAAGCCAGGCATCTGTGACTTGTCTTAGTTCGTTGTATTGTTCAGTGGAGGGAGTACCGTTGTCAGCTGGTATGTTTTGTGTTTTGTGGTTGGGTTTCTGTTTCCGAAGTGCATGGCTTTCGTTGGCGAGGTCATTTGTTGGGGTGGTGTGGAAAGTGCCTTTTATATCTGGGGTATTTGAGGCTTTGAGGGGGGCTGGTGAAGCGGATGGGGTATTGTTCTGTTCCTGTCGGTTCTCATTGTTCTGATCTTTCGGCCGATGTGGACGACCGATTTCTTTTCTGGCTTCGCCCTTGAGTCGTCCATGCTTGGCTTGATCGGCATCGGCTGTTCCTGCATATACCGTACCGTTATCGAGTACGAGCAACGCAGCAATCTCCGGTTCTGCCGCATCATAGAGGACATGGGGATCAGCATCCTGATCTGGGTTTAAGCGGTATACGAGACCATCGATGTCAGTTCCAGTGTAAATGTGGCCTTGGGTATCACGGCCGAGGCACAGAAGGTTTTTCTGAACCGTATCAAGCAGGACTTTGACTCGTGGATCACGGTGACCTTGGTCTGCTGAGGCTGGATGACTTAAATCAATCCGAAGTAACTTCCCATCGGTACCCGTGGCGACATATATGATTTGGTTATCCACGATGACATCCCAGATGTAGCGGATGCCTTCCAACTCGATCAGTATTTTCGTATTGTCTCCGTCCAACACGGCAAGTCGACTGGTTGAACCACTGATGGCCATCAGCAGTTGCCCCTGATAAACATCGAGCGCAAAGATCTGTTCTGATGCAAGTGTAAATACAGTCTCAAACGAATCATTTTGGCGGCGCAAGAGTTTCGCTTCCGGTCCAGCCGCGAGATAGATTTCCCCGTCGACGGTTTGCAGGTCATAGATGACGGTTGCCTCCCTGGGCACCCGCCCGATCGTTTTAACCTGTGGGGCCAACTTTAGATCGCCGAGGTTGGTGACCACGGTGTGGTCAAGTTCGCCGGTCGCGAAGTCCGCTTCAGTGGTATGAATCCATCGGGCGGGTTGGATGGCTGAGATTTCAGTGCCCCACCCAATGGTCAGTAGGCATGCGTATATGACCATTAATCGAAGCGACATGGTGGGATCGTCCGGTATGTGGTTCATGGACTAACCTTGTCTATTGAGTATCGTGTCACGTCGGCTGTCGGCAAGCTAGCGACGTTTAAGCGAACGATTGATCTGGACATTGAATTTCAGTTGTCCTGTGATTACGAGGTCCATCGGTACGGCCATTTCAATCCACTCCTTGTAGGCGGTGGTCAGTGTACTGGTATTGGTTGCGAGCATTGCCCGGCGGCTGGATGGTAAGCCGGGCAATTCTTGCCGGCCCACGGCCAGTTCACTATCTGGCATGTCAAGCAGTACATAGAGCATGTCATCACGTACCTCCACGATCCTTTTTGTCGTGGCAAATAGCTCGTCACCACTGGTTATCGAACGCAGGTGCGAGCGGTTGGCCAGCAATTTGCGGATGTAGGTCGGTCCGTCGGTGATGGTCAACTTCAGTTTCCCTTCTGGGACATCTGGAGGAATGGTCAGTTCCAACCGCTTGTCAATCGGCGGGCGGTTTACCTGTTGCAGTCGGATGGTCATTCCCAGGGTCTCGCCTGGGGCAAGTTCATCGTGATCGAGTCTGGCCCCAAGAATCACGGCAAGTTGCACGGTATCAGTAACCAAGGTCTCGAGTTCCACTGATTCGAGCATGATTTGTTCATGGGCGTTTTGTGTTAGCACCGCAATAGGGCCCATTAGGGCGAAGCCGACGGCGATGGGCGAACCATAGGGCATCTGTTGGTTGATCTCCAGGACTCGATCGCCGGCGAATCGTAATTTTCCATTTAGCCACACGGTATTGTCGCTTGGTAATCGCTGAACGGCCATCATGCTTTCGGCGGCACAGATTGCAGCGGCAAGAGCAGTGAATCTCTCATGTTTGACCAGTTGGAACTGGTAAGATTCTCGAGTTTGTTCGAGAATATCGGTGGAAATGGTCATGGAGGCGGTTTCATACTTGCCGTCGTGCCGACCCACGACGGCACTGTTCTCATCGCGTACAAGGCCACCCATTAAGTCAATTGAACCGCCGACTTTAAAGCTGCCTGATTGGGCTGGCATCACGAAATGGACATATCCGCTGGCGATGGGAAGTGTTTGTGGTCCTTGGCCTTCCATCGCATGGCCAAAGGCAAGAATGTCACCTGTGTCTGTGATGGTTGTGACAGTACCCGATGCAGACAGTTCCATATCACCATAGGCCAACGGGATACTCAATACGCTTCCGGGTTGAAAGTGTGCCGACTTGCGATCAATCCATGCAGGTGGCGTTCCGGCAAGTGTGCTGGCGGCGACGAGTTTCACCGATGATCGGTTCAAGAGCGGTTGTAGTGCATCAGCCAGGTCTGGTGAGCGTAATGCCAGCGGTAGGAGCATGGGCACCACCTTGCCCTCGGTTAAACCAATAAGGGTGGTGGGGGCTGCGGTTTGTTGGTGTGATTCGTATTTGGATCCGGTAGCTGTCACAAGTTGTGCAAGAGCCGCATTGCGCCAGGTATTGTGGCGGGGTAAACCTTGTGAATCGCAGATGTTTATGATGGTCTGCAGTGTGGATGCTGCAGACTGTGAGGTGGTCTTATCTTGTTCAGAATCGGCGCGGCTGGCGACGTCGATCATCTGTTCGATGGGTTGGACGCCGACGTAGCACTGTTTGGACCCAAGAAACCCAAAAGCGAAGGCGCCGATCAGATCTCCGCCGCGGCCCAACTCGTGTATTTCGTCATCGCGCCATAGGTAAATTGGCGAACCACTCATCCCCTGGACCGGTCCCAACTGGCTCATTCGTTCGTCCGGACAGCGAATCCATATCGCGCCACGCTTGACTCCGCCCGACCCAAGACCGAGAAAAAAGTTCCTGGTAACGGACACTACCTCGACGGCAAACGGTTCAATGCGTGTTCCTTGAAACACACTGAGGCCATAGCCTTTCATCCCGACACGCACTTCATCAATCGGCATGATTTGCGGTGCGGCTTGTGCCATGGCGACCATGAAGGGCGCTAAGCTTAAGACGCAGATCCATCGTGGAGTATGCGGCATGCCTCAAGCCTAGTGAAGCATCAGATCGATGACAAGGTGGGTGATATACTGGACATGGTCAACGGGCAACCCCTATCATCGCCTGTAGAGAGGATCTGGTGCGTCAGATTATGGTAACCCCAATACCCGGTTGTGACTTATTGGTTTGTGCTGGGTGCCATCATTCGTGAGGGCATTGTTAATAAGTGAATACTGACAACAATCTCGGATACAAATTCCGTAATCAGCAATTGCTAAACGAGGCGCTGACCCATGCCTCCAGTGCGGGCCATCGCCTCGAGAGCAACGAGCGAATG
>CAUZIY010000044.1:0-19712 GCA_963579995.1 Phycisphaerae bacterium | reverse complement strand
ATTGATCAAAACCCTCGACCAAGCTTTGCGCATCGTGCACATCGACAATAATATGGGTGATCTGGTCATCAAAATGGCAGATTATGAGATCCGCCTGGATACGCCCAGCCTTGTCGAGATAGAGGGCGCGTCGAGCCTGCCGCGAACCCAGGCTGGCCACGTCGTTGGTCACCATGGCCTGCAAAAAAGCGGTACAGTCGGCGCCACGCATCTCGATCAGACCACGCGGCGGCATATCCATAATGCCAACACCCTTGCGGATCACAGCGTACTCCGCCTCATAGGTACCGAAGGTTTCCACCACCTGGTGGTCTCCATAGGTGACATATGTCGCCTCGGTTCCATCTTGAAGGTTGCGGCACAGATTGGTGGTCAGATCACCAGGCATTGTCCCACCATGATAAGACAATCACTACCCTTCATGTGGATCATTGGGATGTCATTTACTGCTTGGCTATCATAGGGTCGGCGTCCGACGGACCACAGGTGCTTCTGGAGCAATATTCCACATGGCGAAATTAACCATCAACAACATTGACGTGACGGGCAAGCGTGTGTTGATGCGTGTTGATTTCAATGTTCCCCTGAAAGACGGTGATATTCGCGACGATCGGCGAATTCGAATGGCTATGCCATCGATTCACAGCGTCGTTGATCGTGGTGGCCGCTTGATCTTGATCAGTCATCTTGGCCGCCCCAAAGGCCGAGGCCCTGAACCTCAATTTAGCCTTCAACCCTGTGCAGAACGACTTGGTGAACTGCTGGACCTGAAGGTCACTTTTGTCGCTACATGCACCGGTGAGGAAGTCCATCAAGCAGCAGGCCGCCTCACAGACGGGCAGATCATGCTGCTGGAAAATTTACGTTTCAACGAAGCAGAAAAGGCTGGTGATCCGGGCTTTGCCCACCAACTCGCCTCCCTGGCGGATATTTACTGCAATGATGCATTCGGCACCGCCCATCGTGAACACGCCTCCATGTTAGCGGTCCCACAAGCAATGGGCGGCAAACCAAAAGTTGCCGGTTTTCTTCTGCACAAGGAGGTCAATTACCTTTCTGATGCCATTGCAGACCCCAATCATCCATTTATAGCAATCCTCGGTGGGGCTAAGGTGTCGGATAAAATCGGCGCCATCAATCACCTGCTACAGAAAGTTGATGTGATTCTGATCGGCGGCGCCATGACCTACACGTTCATGGCCGCAAAAGGCCAAGAAGTGGGTGATAGTCTTGTGGAAAAAAAATGCCTCGATGATGCACTGGGGATATTGGACACCGCAAGTAGATCGAATGCCAAACTCATCTTGCCAACCGATCATGTTTGTGGCAGAACACTGAAATCGGACACACAGACACAGATGGGCGTGGATCGAATTGATCAAGGTTGGTTGGGTTTGGACATTGGCCCAGCCACCGTGGAGAACTTCAGGCAATACATCACCGGGGCCAAAACCGTGATCTGGAATGGCCCCATGGGGGCATTTGAAATCACTCCCTTTGACAAAGGCACACGGGCCGTTGCCAGCCAACTGGCCCAGGCGACGCTCGACCACGACGCCATCACGATTGTCGGCGGAGGCGACAGTGCCGCAGCGATCGAGGCATTCGGCTTAGCCGACAAGGTCAGCCATGTGTCAACCGGTGGTGGCGCAAGCTTGGAGATGTTGGAAGGCAAGCGATTTGCTAGTGTTGAATTACTGGATGAGCAATCAAACATCCTTCGATCGGCATTATCCTCATGATGATCGATATTACTGCACCACCAACTCGACCCCTGGTTGCGGCATCTATCCTTTCAGCTGATTTTGGCCACATGACTGCGGAATGTCGTGATGTCCTCGATAAAGGTGCAGATCTTTTGCATATCGATGTAATGGACGGTCATTTTGCAGGCAACCTGACCATGGGACAGGACATGATCCGTGGTTTGCGTCGGCACTTGCCTGATACTTTCCTTGATGTTCATCTGATGGTTGACCACCCTGGTGACTATATCGATGACTTCGCAGATACTGGCGCCAATCTGTTTACATTTCATCTGGAGGTGTGCCAGCCACAGAAGGTCGATGGCGACAATGCCGCAATCTTAATTGAAAGGATTCTCGCCACGGGAATGCATGCGGGCATGGCAATTAACCCGCCAACGGCCATTGGTGGACTGATTCCCTATTTAGACCAGTTGGCATTGGTTCTGATCATGAGTGTTCATCCCGGTCGATCGGGCCAACAATTCATTGCGGATGTACTAGAAAAAACCCAGGTACTCAAAACGCAACTTGGCATGGCTACAAGATTAGAAATGGATGGTGGCATCAACCCTTCGACCGCCCCTGATGCGGCAGCAGCCGGCGTTGATGTCTTGGTCAGTGCATCGGCCTTATTCGGTGCTAACGACCGCGCCGCAGCAATTGCCCAGATGCATGCATCCGATGGGCATTCCCCACTCAATTGCTCACAGTAAACCAACTCTTCGGCCTTGACCCTTTTGCAAGCGCCGCTTAGCATTTCAAACACAAACTGCGTTATGGCCCGTAGTTCAATTGGCAGAACGCCTGACTCTGGATCAGGAGGTTGGAGGTTCGAGTCCTCCCGGGCCAGTTCCTGCATGTCCTCGCATTAAGTTGCATAGCGTCGCAAATGTCCATGTCTTTACAGAACTTATGAACGTCATCGGTTTCTTCAAGCCCATCAGTATCATCGCACGGTGATACGCTGTGTCGTATTGGTTCGCGTGCTGACTGCTGGGGAATCTGCGGGGGGTGTCCATTGGTGCCCGTAGCGGCGAAGGCAGTTGGCTCACCGTCGAGCATTGCAGGAAACCGTGCCACCCTCAAGCTCTACAACACCAAAGACCTCGGTGCAGAAGTGGCAGCCGGACGCTCATTTAGGGGCGATACCACCATTGTGGTGGGACCCGGGGGAGTCCAGACCACTGCGCCTAATATCGTCAGTCAGCCTAAACTGAGTTCGGCGACGGTGGGGATGTATCCGCTGCTGGTTTCGATCAAATATGGCAATAATTGACGGCCCTGCAAACAAAGGTGTTGTCACTGCCAGAGACAAAAGGCGGGGCAAGGAAAAGTGGTCCCGGGATGGCTTTTTCTGTGCGCCCGAGCCATGGAATGACCCTTTTGCTGATGCGACGGATTGCGGACCAGCCCCTCTGGGCAATCCCTACCTTGTAGAAGGACGCCAAGCGGAATACGACCCCAATCACCCGGGTGCAATCGAGGTTTTTCAAGACGCTTCTGAAGGGTTCACGGAATTTGATGTCACCGGTTTGATTGATTCCATCGGAGGTAATGGCCTGTATGTCATTGGTATCAGCCCGCCGGGCCTGTTGCCGACAATGGACACCAATTATGCCCAGACTTACCGATCCAGTGAATTTGGAAGTACATCGCAGAAAATTGCAACACGTCCCATGCTCCTGGTTGAACTTGGTAATTCTCTGATCCCTGGTGACGCCAACGCGGATGGCCTTGTGGACGTAGCAGATCTTGGGGTGTTGGGTGCCAATTTCAATCAGTCGGACATGACCCTTTCTGACGGCGATTTCAATGATGACGGCATTGTTGACGTGGCCGACTTGGGGATCTTGGGTGCCAACTGGACCGCGTCTGTAATGTCATCGTCATTGAAGTTGCCCTGGTTGAAAGTGGTGTCAATATAATTGAAGTTGGCACCAACGATTCCCAAGTCGGCCACGTCCACCACACCGTCGTCGTTGGCATCTCCAGGGATGGAAGGGTTCATGTCAATAATGGATACGACGATATCGTCAATCATGCCGCCATCACGATTATCAAGCTTTGCCGGGTGCCAATAGAAAATGCCGTCGAGGCTTTCCATCAGCCCCGTGGGTGTGTTCTTGTGATTGCCTTCCTTACCATCCACGACCGCATAGTTGTCGGTTGAGTTAATGACCAGCTCCACATCTATAATGGCTCCTGGTTCCGGCTGCGTAAAGCCCACCTGCTCGTCATCGCCACCCTCAAAAAGCATCCGTTTGCCATCATGGTGGGATTCGTAACCATAGATGGCGGGTTTGCCACTATTTTTAGATCCGCTGTTGTGAAAGCCGAGCCCACCACCGTGGGTGTTGGGCCCCATTTTCCACCTGAACGAAAAATGATATTCAAGATCAGGGTCCATACCCTCGCTACCGATCCCCGCTTCGTTGTAGTGCGAGGCATCAGCCCATTTGCCGTAGCGATCGGTTCCATTAGCGTAATTACCAGTGAAGTCAGGGTCACCAGAAGCGATTTTGACCTGTTCAGAACTCCAGAGCTGAGACCAACCATTGGCAGTGTTAATGCTGAAATTCACGCTATGGCCGGAAAAGTCCTCTTGGAAGATAATCTCGCCAACGCTGAGCGGTGGCATGATCAATGTGGTCGCTAGGACAGCAAGTAGTATGAAATATCTTTGATTTTGCCTCATGGTCCGTCTCCTTTATTGTTTGATCACCCAAGGGAATTAAGCAATTTCCGTGCCATGACCATACGGGCATAGAGAATTTCACATAACATGAAATTAAATAACAACTTGCGCACTATCAACTGTTGGAGGAGGGATTAATTTGAAGCTTAGTTTTGAAAGGTTCAACAGGTACGTTTTGTACCACATGAGGTTTGATGGATGGTACGTACCCACCGAATAGATACTGCCAGAATCTGCCGACAACTTGTTTTCTGAAGGTAGATCCACCATTATCGCTTGGCGTTCGAAACACCCAGCGTTACCCTAGCATTCCAACGGCCCGGCGGCCGATTTGGGCGAACATAACACGTGAAAATACCTGTCCAGAACCTTGCATAATGGTGATGCTTATGACGCTTGCCGCCAGGTCTTCATCCGCCTCCTGGGTCGATCAAGACGAATACATTGACATTGAGAATCCCCAGGCCATCGGGACTGATCGCCTCGCCGCCGAGCGGATTCCAGTCGGCATCACGAATGACTACAAGCCCTGCGTGGTAAAGATGCCTAATGGCAAACTGCTGCTGATAGGGTTTCAGGCACCCGTCGGCCAACCCCTCCATAACGAGTACTGCTTTCTATACCGCTCCAACGACGGGGGACAGACCTGGCCAAAGCGACAGGATCTGGATTTCCAGGGGCGCGAACCCTTCTTGTCTGTGACGCGCGGCGGTGTGCTATTTGCGGCGACGTTGGTGCTAGCTCGCGTCCGCTACAACACGGACGGCTACGATTACTGTTGCCTTTATCGCTCCGACGACGCTGCAAAGACATGGCAGGAAACCAAGCTCCCCTTCGACGAATCGCTGAGATCGCTACGCAAGGACGGCCAGCGCCCCGACAAGGCCCGGATCGGTACGACGCGAAACGTGCTCCAGTTGCGCGACGGCACGTGCGTTTTCGGTGTCGCCAGTGCGCATGGTGCTGCCCAGCTCTGGCGGTCGACCGACGAAGGCCGCACCTGGGACAAGTCGATCGCCTGCGCCTACCACGGCGGGCCTGACATCGGCGCGTACGGGGGCCCAATGCACAACGAAGCGTTCCTGTTCGAGGCGTCCAACGGCGATATCCTGTCGATCAAGCGCGTCGATCAGGAGTTCTATCCACCGATCGAAGGAACGGACACGCCCCACGGCACCACCGATCAGTCCCACCGGATGGTGCTATACCGCTCGTCCGACGGCGGGGCAAACTGGTCGTTCGAGGAATTCGGCAGCTGGTACGGGGAGATGTACCCGTCGGTGCTCACGCTCCAGGACGGGCGACTGTTGTTCACGTTCACGCAGCGCACGTCAGTACCGCCCAACAAGCCGCCACTGGGCCTGCGGGCGGCGCTCGGGAAGCAGACGCCCGACGGCTTCCGCTTTGATTTCAAGCACGACCGCATCGTGCTTTCGGCCAAGACACCGGCAAACCTGACCAGCGGCGGTGGCTTCGGACCGACGGTTCAGCTTCACGACGGCACGCTTGTCAGCAGTTACTCCTACCGAACGGCGGATGATCAGCTACATTGCGAGGTTGTACGCTGGAAGCTGCCTGCAACACAATGATGGATCACCACCACAGGCTGCCACGCGATGAAGGTATCCATACCCGCCCGGACCCGCGTACTGGAACTTGGCACAAACCGCATGGTTGAACCATAGCCCAAGACCAAAGCATGACTGCCAGGACCATCACACACAAAACCTTTCGCATGAACAGGCCGTATCGTGTGATCATCAACGACGACGGTGGCCGCGGTTTTCGCAACTACGTGGCACCGCTGACCAAGGAGCAGTACCTCGCCGCCGTGTTCGATGTACAGGTCAAGGACAAGCCCATCGATGCAATGTTCTGGTGCGGAATCAACAATCCGGCGGGCGCCACGTGGTACGACTCCAAGGTCGGCGAGCGGGGCGGCGACCTCTTCTGGCCGCAGATCAAACAGGCGTGGGAGTGGCACGGAATGAAAACGCGGGACACGCTATACAAGCAAGGGCACGATCCACTCAAGTTGATATGTGACCGATGCCATGAACTTGGCAAGGACTTATGGCTCAGCTTGCGGGCCAATGATGTGCACCACTCCTGGGACCCACACTACAAGGGGTCCAAGATGACCCGCAAGCATCTCGAACGTGAGGACCTGCGGGTGGGACCCGACCATGGCCGCATGCCACAGGTGACCTACGCGCCCCGCCAGTGGGACTACGCCAAGCAGGAGGTACGCGACTTTGTCCTGGCCCTGCTGTCCGAGGCCTTTCTTGACTACGACGTCGATGGTGTGGAACTGGACTTCATGCGATCGGAGTTCCTTTTTGCCAAGTCCGACACGGTCGAAGGGACCAAGGCATTCAACGGATTCATGCGTGCATTGCGGGATGTGGCAGATCAAGCCGAACAGAAGAAGGGGCGCCCGCAGGGAATCGCGGTGCGTGTACCATCCTACGAGCCGGCCTGTGCAGAAGCGGGCCTCGACTGGCGGACATGGGTCGATGAAAAACTGGTGGACGTTATCACCGCCAGTACCCATCAGCCTACCGAGCAAGAGTCCGACCTCGCACCCTTTGTCCAAGGGTGCAATGACACCGGCACCTTGGTCTGCTTCTGCCTTGAGCCATCCGCCTCTGCCCCCCACGCCACCTATGACCGGTCGATGATCCATATCCATGGCGGCACGCCCACCGGGCTGTCAACCGAGAACTACCGGTCCATGGCACTTGGTGCCTATCAACAAGGTGCTGATGGTGTCTACTTCTTTAATACACACTTTCCTTTCGAAAGATTTGATACCCACCCAAAACTTGAGTTCCTGGACGAGATGCATGACCGCGAACTGATGGCCACGCAAGACCAGACCTATGTCGTTTCATGCCAACCATGGAACGGGAGATACTCGCACGATTGGTATTTTGAATGCGCACCACCCCGGCCACTGCCGAAATGGATCACCCGGGAGGAGCCGGAATATACGTTTACCATCACCATCGGCGCTGATCTGCAGGAAGCTGCTGTGTCACAACGACTACGCGCGGCCAAGCTCCGTCTATGTTTGGCCCAGATCACACCACCGGACATCATTGAAGTGCTGTGGAATGGAAAAACAATTGACGGCCAATTCAATCCTCCTGTTGTCCCAGGAACATGGCAACACTGGTACGCCATCCATTTCTGGATCGGAGATCTGACCGACCAGGAGCAGGCACCCAAGGCAGGAACACACGCCATCACCGTACGGTTAAAACACCGTAATCCAGAGATCGAGGAAGGGATCATCCTGCATTCGGCGGAGTTTGATGTACGCCATTGGCACCGGCCCGGCATGCCACATGCGGTCAATGAGCTACCGGGAATGTTTCGATGAACTGCAACCAATGCCTATCACACTGGGCATCTTAAAGACCTTGTGTGCCACCACACAAAGATCAAAATGAAAACACGTGCTTCCCAGCCAGCCATCAATCGTCATTGGGATGTTCTATGCCATGACATTGGTCATCGAACTGCTGGTTCTACCGGCGAACAAGAAGCAGCTGACTACATTGAATCCCGCCTTCAAAACCTTGGCCTTACTGATATCCAGCGACACCATTTTGAATTCCCCAACTGGAGTTCCTCGCGGTGCATGCTGAAGGTCAGCGTGCCGGGTGATCCAAAAATGATTCGGCCACCACGTCGTATTACCAGTGCACGAGCCAACTCCTACAGTGTCAGCACCCCAAAAAAATGGATACGTGGTCGACTGGCATACCTGCAATCCGGATTACCCCTGGATTTTGACCAGCCATTGAAAGGGAAGATCGGGCTACTCATCGGTGCACTGGCACTGTCTGACGAGAAGCTCAAACAACGCATCATGCGATCGGGACTCAAAGCCTTGCTCAGTGTCGACACGCGTGTGCCCTTCGGTTGGCCGGTCAGTCAAGGGGCCGCGCCACATTGGGTTGATGGCTTCAATGTGCCGATGGCTGGCATTGCTTACCACGACGCCATCAACTTGGTTGAACAACTACCATCAACCGCCGAACTGAGTATCCAAGCACGACATTTCACTTCAGCCAGTCAGAATATCCTCGGGCAGATCGTTGGCCATGAATACCCTGATGAGGTGATCCTGGTCAGTGGTCATCATGACTGCGTTGAAGAAAACGTTGGTGCCGATGACAATGCCAGTGGCGTGATATTCATGCTGGAGCTGGCCAGGATCCTTTCCAAGCACCGTTTACGACGCACGGTTCGCTTTGTCAGTTACGGGGTCGAAGAACGACTGAGTATCGGATCGTATCTCTACATGCGATCACTGAGCAAAGCACAGCAACGCAAGATCATTTTTGCCGCCAATGCAGATGGCATTTCCTCTGCCGTGGGCACGGACCATGTCCGTGTAACCGGGACACCACCGCTGGAACGCCTGGTCCAGCAGACCTGGCGTACAGGCAAGCACCCAGCTCAAATCAGTTCATCCGTCCATGCCTACACTGATCATTTCCCGTTTAATATTGTTGGCGTACCGTCCGTATCATTAGGTCGCTCAGCCATCGTCGGTGGTGCCTCTTGGCAACTGCACAGCAAACATGACAACACCGACCATGTCTCGACAAAGGTCCTGGCACGTTCAATCAACACCACGGCCAAGCTCCTTTTGCGCATCGCAAATGTAAAAACAAGCCTCTTCACCCGCCGGATTAATCCTATATTACAGCGGCAGGTACGATCCATTGCCCGTGACATCTACCGCCACCCCTGGTCACCTAAAGACACGGCGACGCAATAGTATCCCACACCGCGACCAGAATAATTCTGAAATATTATGCTTGAAGGGATATCGCTTTACCGCGAGGACACACGGCACAAACTTCCCGGGTCGTATGGCCAGATAAGATTTATTGGATTTTGACACAAATCAGCAATGCTGATCATCCACGCAATTCATCCAAGGCCGATCGCGTCCGCGCCGCCATATCATCCAACAGGTCGTCGCTCATATCAGACCACCAGGGGAAACTAACCATGTTATCGAAGAAGCAATCGGTTTGAGGTACATCCGCTTCCCCAAAGCCGAACTTCTTAAACAGTTCCGACCGGTAAAGCGGCCAATACTGCACGATAACATTGACGTTGTACTTCTGGCGCAGCAACCGAATAAGATCATCACGCTTCCGACCGGAATGCGTGGCGTTGTAGCGAGAGGCCATCAGATGATAGACATGCTCACAGCCGTCGGGTACACGTTGAAATTCGATTTCCGGATAATCCTCCAGGCCCTCCATGAATCGCTGCGCCTGCCTGCGTCGCTGATCGTTGATCAAATCAAGACGCTTGAGTAACTGAGTTCCGACCGCCGCCAGTGCTTCGGGCATGCAGTAGTTCCCCGGCCATCGGTCACCCATAGGTTGCACCAGGTTGTTGCCCGCCGGAATCCAGTTTTCAGACCGGTCCTCTTCGAACAACCAGTTACCCATCCACCGCATCCGCCGGGCCAAGGTGGCGTTTCCCTGATCACGCACCGTCAGCATTCCACCTTCGCCCAAGGTCGACATGTTCTTGGCACCTTGAAAGCTAAAGCAACCAAAATCACCGAAACTACCCACACATTTTCCTTTATATACGGCACCATTGGCCTGGGCGCAATCTTCAATCACCTTCAATTTGTGTTCTTTTGCAATGGCCATGATGGCATCCATATCAGCTGGCAAACCATAAAGATGCACCGGGACGATCACTTTTGTACGCGGCGTGATCAATGCTTGCACCGACTGGGCACTGATGACGCGTGTATCCGGATCGATATCCGCCCATTTCAAGGTTGCCCCAGTCTTGCCCATCGGCACCGCCGTTGCGACGAAGGTATGTGCCGGAAGGATGACCTCATCACCGGGCTGCAGGCTCACCAGGATGGCGCTTAGCTCCAGTGCCGAAGAACAACTATTGACTGAAACAGCATCTGCACAACCAACCTTTTCAGTAAATGCTTTTTCAAAGGCCTCGCCTTCGGGGCCACCGGGGATACCAATGCAATAGCCCCCTTCATGTACGACGCGAAGCAATGCCGCAACTTCGTTGTCATTTAATCGGGTCTGCACCGGCGGTCCGGCGATTGCATCAAATTCATCGGCTACGGACGGTTTCATATCAGGTCTCCACATCTTTCAATCATACATGAACCCTCAAACACCATCGGCGTCAAGCACCACGACCGCCGGGCTCAACCAGGCGGGCAAAGGTATCGTACCTTCGTACGGCAAGACAATCACCGCAAATCATACCTGCGGGCCCTTTCACATCCATGGACGTGCGCGACCGCTCCAGTGCATCGCTGTCCAGATCAGCAATGACCATGTTCTGCTCATGGCATTGCGGGTTGGCCTCTATGACCAAACGGCCTTCAGGGTCCAATACAAAACAGTAACCCGTCCATTGATGCAACGAGCCGGCAGGAGCCCATTCCTCGACATCTGGTTTCCCGTACGGGTTGGCCAGAGCTCGACCATGTGGATCCCGCACCGCTCCCCCATGATTGACCCCCACCACAAATACCTTGTTATCAAATGCCCGCGCAGGCGTCCATCGACTTACTTCCTGTGCCCAATCTCCGGGCTCAGCCCGCTTACCCGCAGAACTCCGTCGACCACTGGCAAAGGGCATGACAATCAGATCTGCCCCCTGCAGGGCAAGCACGCGTACTGATTCGGGGAAATCACAATCAAAACAGATCGGTGCGCCCACGCGCCAGCCAAGAACATCAAATACCTGCCACCGCTCACCTGGATCGTATGCGTGGTCGGCGCCACACAGGTGCATTTTATGCTGCGCGCCAATGAAACCATGAGGCCCAATGAATACCATGCTGTTGTATATCTTGTTACCGTCACGGAGAGCCATCCCAACACCAACCGCGACATCATGCGCCTTGGCTGCAGCAGCGATGGTCGCCATGCGTGACCCACCAATCGGTTCGGCCAACTTTTCAATCGTGTCTGGACATGTGCAATAACCATGGAGTGCCGTTTCGGGGAAACACACGAGCCTTGCGCCTTGGTCGCCAGCCTTTTCAATCCACGCCAATAGTTTCTGGAGATTGAGATCCGGTTCACCAAACTCGCTGCGAAATGCGACGGCAGCTACCCGTAGTACAGACATCAAGCACTCCAAACCTCAAGTGGAAAATCGTACACCTACCGGTTACCAGCTTCCAATGCCTTGTTCACCACTGGACCGATGGCATCCGCCATGCGCATAAAGCCTAGATCATTGGGGTGGCATAAATCCGTGGTACATGCATCCCGATCTGTTGTTCCGTAAAGCGTTTGCCCATCGACAAACCAAACTTTGGCGTCTCCCTGCTGCACCGCGTTCTCATAGGTCCGGCGAACAACCTCGCGTCGCTGACCCCACCGTACCGGATCGGCATCAAGCGAGGGACTTGATACGATCACAATGGGAAGATCTGGCTGGGCCTCTCTTACAATCTGAAAAAAAGGTTCATGAGTCTGTGCAAGGTGTTCGGCACTGGGCGCATTATAATCATAATCCATTACAAATACGCTCATATCCACCGATGCAATCACACCAGCCATCTCTGGCTCACCTTTTGCCGCACCACTGAAACCAAGGTTCACCAGATTCGCGTCCAGTCGCCGGGCGATGATGTGGACATATGCATTTCCGGGTCGTGATGCAGCACACCCCTGGGTGATTGAAGAACCATAAAACAGTATTGGCTTGGCCACGGTAAATGGTGTGGGTGGTTCAATCTTTGCATCAGGATCCAGACCGACAACAACCTGCTTAATCCCGTTATAGAGTGGAAAATCAAGTGTCCAATCGCGCATTTTCCTGTCCCATCCCTCCACCAAAATCTTTTCGTACGCTGATCGATCCTGCGGCAGGGGCAACTTCACACCGGTAAACTGCTTTTGGTTCTTCTGCCCATGGTACAGATCCAATCCACAACTACCCGACCGGGCCATGTGCGCCATGCTGACAGCAGCGGATAGCTGTACCTTGATGGCAATCGTGCCTGAATCACTTCTAAACCGCGCCATGCCACCCGATGAATTCCAGGCTGTACGCCTTACTTTCTCACTCATCTTTGGCAACTCCGAAACAGGTAAACGGCAGAATTCCTGATCCGAATCAAACCACGCAAAACCGGAGATCACAACGGGATGATCGCGCACATCCACATGTAACATCTTCTTGCCATCAATCTCGTTCAATTGCATTGGATTATTATGACAACTTGAGCGAATGACGCATGATCAGTTTAAGCATCATTTCCTAACAATTGTGGAGGATTGATCGTTAGTTGCTGATGGGGTAATACCAACCACTTGATTCCTCACCCCACCAATGGCAGCTGATGCGATTCAGTCACATCAGGTCAGCCAAGCCACATGGATACCACCGACAGAAATCCAACCCATCACGACGCCGGGTTAGGCTGAAACTCTATCTGATTAAAAGTATTTCGATCTCACGCCATCCTGAATCAACACATCACCCATCCCCCATAAAGGATGCCCCCTATTTGCCGGCCATACGAGCCAACTGGGGCGGCAAACCCTCCGCGGATTGACACCCTGCACCCGCGTTCATCGGCCAAGACTGACCACCCTTGAAGTCAAAGTCCTCGCCATACCCACACAGCCACATAAACTGACGCGCAACTTGGACCGCAAAGTGTTTGTCCAGGGCGCCTCCGAAGGGACTGAAATCCATCTGCGTAAAATCGGGTTCAGTTTCAGTGATCCAATCACGGACCGGAGATGCCGTTCGCCAATAGTTATACTTCAGCAGGTTTCGAATTCCCGTACCCGTTGCCGTGGTGGCCCGATGCCAGATGCCATAATGCGTAATAAATATTGATCCTGCAGATGCTTCGGAAGACACCGCGGAACGTACTGCACCGTAGTGCGACATGAATCGACGCTTGGCATGAAGCATATGTGTACCAGGGATCAACTGGGTGGGGCCGAGCTCACACGGGGTATCCTGTGGATAATAGAACACCTGTAATGTTTCCAAACGCGGGGAATCAATGGCTCCCACATCACGATGCCAACCACACGGCCACTGCCGCGGGCAGGATATGCGATGGTTGCTCATGATAACTGGCAACTTAAAATCCGCGCCCAGTAGCGACCGCACAACCCCCGACACGCCGGGATTTTCAATGACCGCGTCAACAAACCATTCTTCGTTCAAAATACCTTGCGGTTCGCCCTCCGGATGCTCATCAAGGTATGCCGTCGTTTGCCGGTTGATTTGGCCCGGAACAATCTGCTTGAGCATGATGTAACCATTCTTGCAGAAGTCGATGACCTCCTGATCCGTCAGGGTTGGCTTGCAGTCATGGGTCTTTGTGACATCAGCATTCACCGTGGCCATGGTCAGTCTGACCTTTCAAGGACAAACTCGCACCCCAGCCCCCAAGTGGTTTGCTCGCCGGAAGCCATGAGCGCCAGTTCAGGAAATTTAATGATACGCCAACCGTCAAGCATTGCCTCATGAACTGTCTGATAGGGCCAGTCATCGGGATCTTCGGGGCCGTCATGTACGCCGTTGCAATCAACCATTGACATTCCCTCGACCTGGGTTGTCACTAGCGTAGTCCGAGATTGAAGGTAAAGCAGGCGTTGGCACCGGGGTTTTGGTTTCCCATCATCACCAACCAACCCCAAGGCCTTGGCCAAATGCTGCTCTGTAAGTGTGCCATTCTTGAGTTGTGATATGCATACCCGCAGTTGATCTTTAAGATTCATCGCTGTCACCATGTAACAAATTTTCTATCCGCCATTTTAACAAATACCCAACCATCTAAGTAGCCGCATCATGCCAGATGGCTAAACTAATCTCCATGAATAAGGCCCAAAAAGTTCTTGTCGTTGGCGGCGGGTCAGCAGGTCGCCGCCATTTTCAATACCTAACTGATTACGGCCAGCACTGCACGGTATGCGACCCGGATCCAAACTGCCGTGTCATCCAGCAACACCCCGATGCCCAGCGTATTGAGGACTACGAGTCTGCTGATCTTTCACCGTTTGATGCCGTGGTGATTTGCACACCACCGTATTTACACGTCCCCCAGCTCATCACGGCTGCAAAAGCTGGCTGCCATCTGCTCAGCGAAAAACCGTTGGCTGTCTTGAATGACGACGGCCTTGATGAGCTTCAGGAACTGGTACGCCGCAACAACCTGACGGCCGCAGTGTCTTTTCCTTATGCAAACATGAAGGCAATGGATCGCATCATTGAACTCGTTCAGGCGGGCAAACTGGGCCGGATACGTTCAGTGCATGTCCACGCTGGACAGAACATCCTCAAGCCACGGCCCGATTACTTCCAAACCTATTACGTCAGTGATGCCCAAGGTGGTGGCGTACTGCAGGACGATGCGATGCACCCGATGATGGGGCTGGAAATGTTGCTTGGCAAGGAACAGGAAGTGACATGCCAGCGTCACAATATCGGCATTCGGGGCAAGGGAATCACCGCTGACGATACGGTCTTCCTTTGGATCCGGTATCCGCAGGAGGTGGTTGTCACCATGGACTACACCTTGCAGTGCCACTGGCAGCGCCACGAATGGTTCATTAATGGTGATAGCGGCGTGATCCGGTTTCTTGTCGAGGATCCGTCCATTGACATCCTCGATGCGTCTACAGGCGAAACCACTACCGAGCGTTTCAAGGACAGCTGGGATGATACGTTCCGCGCCAATGATGAAAATTTCATCGACGCCATTCATGGCAAGGCGCGTGCACGATGCACTTTGGAGATGGCCATCACCAATCACCACGCGGTTTTGGCGGCACGAAAGTCAGCGGAAATCGGGGTTGCAGTACAGCTCGAGACCAACGGCGGTTAGAAATGAACATCGGCAACCATAATGTTTCAGGCACTTCCGCCAACCCCTACATCATTGCGGAGACAGCCAGTGCCCACCAGGGTGACATGAATCGCGCCATCCTGATCACACAGGCAGCGGCAGCAGCAGGCACCGACTGTGTGAAGTACCAGATCTGGTCACGTGATGAATGCGTTACCTGCGATCATCCGGATTACGAGGTACTGGGATCCTACGAATTTTCACGTGACCAATGGTTGCGTGTCATGGATCATGCCCATTCACTTCGGGTCACGATTGCTGCTGACGTGGATGATGTAGCCGCAACCGAACTGGCCATTACCGGCGGCGCTGAACTTCTCAAAATCCGGACGACCAACCTGTCACATCATGAACTGTTGCAGGCAGTTGCTGAATCAGGCAGGCCGATCGTAATCGCCACGGGCGCGTCGACAATGGATGAAATCACGCGAGCCGTGGGCGCACTTGAAAACTACGGCGCACAGGATGTTATCCTGATGCATGGCTTCCAGGCCTTTCCCACGAAAGCCGTCGACACACATCTTCGGTCACTGGGGCTGCTTACAAAGCAATTCAACAACCTCGTTGGCTATGCAGACCACGCCGACGGCGGTTCGCCACTTGCGTACCTGCTGCCGGCTGCTGCTTTAACAGCGGGTGCGTGCATCATTGAAAAACACATCACGATCGACCGTGAAAAGAAAACCGAAGATTATGAATCATCCCTGAACGGACCTGAGTTCAAGGTCATGATTGAACAACTCAGGCAAGTCTGGTCCGCACTGGGGGATGCTGAGCATGATTTGAATGATGCCGAACACGCCTATCGCAAACGATACAAAAAGAGCATCGTGGCGAAGTGTCATATCACAAACGGACAGGTGATCACTGCTGATCAGATCTCATTTAAGATCGGCGCAGAACTTGGCTTTTCCGCGGACCAATTGGGATCAGTCATCGGAAACACTGCCGCACAGGATATCACCCCCGACACGGTTATCCAGGCAAGCATGCTACAATCATGATCCAATGTGATATGCAGCGAACCAGACCAACTGAACACAGGCCACACACCAGAAGCTTGACAGGAGCCGGCAAATGGCAATCTGGGCAGATTACCAACCACAACTCAAGGAAATATTCGACCAACCCAAAGTGCCGTGGCCGTGCGAAAGAATTGTTACAGGTTTCCCCGCACACCAACCACAACTTGTGGTCCATGAGGGAGAAATCTTTGCTCAACCGAGCGCAACAATTCTGAATTCAACTGACGGCGGTGTCAGTTGGAATGCATTGTGCGATAGCCCAATGACCGCACCGGCACCGGCCGGTACCAAACCACAGCATATCCCCGACGCCTTGGGCATTACCGACCAAGGCACATTGCTGTTCCACTACACGCTTACACATAATGACGGAAGGCCCTACGAACATTTCAACGACCCCACCTGGCACCAGGAAGCCTATGTCGTTCGCTCAACTGACCGCGGCAGGACATGGAGCGAACCCATCCAGCTAGACCCGAGCCCACACAATGCGGCAGGCACCGACCGCAGTCGCTTTTTTCGTCTGCCCGATGGGCAGGTAGGCCTTGCGATTTCCACGCACACGCAAACCCGCCCCAACAAACCCCAACCTCACGAGAACTGGTGGTTCGAGGCCACCATGTTTGTCTCCCATGATGACGGACTGACCTGGAAGCGGAGAGGTTCACTGGGCCGCTACACGTGCGAAGTAGATGTCCTGCCACTTGCCTCAGGTCGACTGATCGCAGTGGCTCGCTACCAGCGGCTCAAACTACCGGGCGATCCGGAACACCTGATCGACCCTGAATCGCAACAGGGAAAAATCGGCGGGCACAGTGTCCTCAAGCAGACGGTACTCCTCGACAGTATCGACCAGGGCAGGACATGGAGCGAACCACGCCTGCTCACCGGCTGGCTCCAACAGACGGCATGCCTGGTCCAATTATCCGATGGCACCTTGGTCGTTCCATTTGGGCACAAGACAGAACAATTCGGCCAGCGGTTCCTGGTCAGCTACGATGAGGGCCGAACATGGACACGGCGAATTAGTGAACTGGGGCAAGGAGGCCTGTTTGCATCCTCGGTCGTGCTCACAGATGACACCATTGTAACTGCGCACGATAACAGGAAGAATCCGGAAGGAACGTACTTCACAGTTCAGCGGTGGAAAGCACCGACTCGCCAACAGGTGGCAACCGATGGCTTCTTCGAACCATTTGCCATACACAAGGAACTATGTAAACCGCTTATGGGCACTGGCTGAGCATCCTAGGAACAACTGGAAACCAAGCGCATGATCAACTTGAACAATTACCGGATTATCGATCTGTCTAGTGAAATACTCCCGGGTGAATCGAAGATTGATGGACGTTACCTGCATGGGGAGGAAAACCAGACCGGCCGGCCGGTCGAGGTCACTGAATTCATTGCCTATGCGGCGCGCATGCATCACATGAAAGGACAGACGCACTGTGGCACCCATGTTGAGGGCACCTACAAATACGATGAGCAGGGCGCTGACATAGCTGACATGCCTCTGGAAAATTACATTGGTGAGGCAATTATTGGCGACTTTTCACATAAGTCCGTGGGGCAGGAAATTACAGCCGATGAACTAGAAGAAGCTGGCGTGAAGGGTGGTGATATCGTCCTGCTCCGCGGCAAGGTAGGCCCCAGTGATCAGCGGCCGCATCTGTCAATGCCAGCAGTCCAATGGCTGATTGATATAAAGATTAAACTGCTGGGAATGGAGTTCATAAAGATGTCTCCACCCGATACGCCGCTGGGCACGGAAGATACTGACGGACGAATGCTTCTCGCCGGTATCCCGATGGCAGACACCCTGAAGGGACTGCACCAAATTCGTAAATCACGCGTCTTTTTTATTGCCTTGCCGCTACGCATACACCGTATTACGGCATCGTGGACCCGCGCTATTGCCCTTGAAGAGATTGGCTAAACTCATAATTAAACGTCACTTAGACCCATCTTCTCCATGCCCCCATAGCTTGCCGGCCGTGGTCCAAGGGGAACGGGGCACCGTAAAAAGTCCATTATCACCATTACAACCATCATTATTGCTTGTAAACAAGGGATATAGGTTATAATTAAATCCACTAATACCCCGCTGGGGCAGTGTCTTGCCTAGTGTCTACAGGAGGCTTGGATAGGAACGCACCCATCCTCATTAAAATTTAGGCTTAGGGAGTTCTGATTCCTGTGCTCTTATACAGAACTGTGATGTTCTAACAGCACAAGCATATACAACGAGTAGGAGAAACCGAGATGGCAAACAGATGCCCCTGGAAACATTTACTGGCCACGGCTATAGGCGTGCTGGCGGTCATGTTCTGTCAACCCACCAATGTTCATGCAGCCCCTCTTCATGCGGGTTCGGAGCACCCGTCTATTTTCGGCACGGTCAACGAGGTTACAGGAACCTTCACCTCGCATGGCAGGATGAAATTTAACCATCGGGTCACGGGCATGGCTTATGATGGAAATACTGACACCCTCTACGCGTTAAGTAACAAGTGGTGGGAGGAGGACGGCCGCGTGGTCATCTATACCGTTGATCCGGCTGTCCCCAGCGGCATGACCACCATCGGTGAGTATGGAATGGCGGGACTTAGTGGCCTGGCTTTCGACAATATCAACAACGTTCTCTGGGCGAGCGATCAGCCAGGAAAAGTCTACGAAATCGACACCACTACCGGCGAACATGTACGCGCAATCGATCTACCTAAAAGATCTGACGGCTTGGCTCACGGCGGTGGCAAGCTATGGGGCATGACCGAGAATGGCTCCGTCTACTCCATCGACACCAACACCGGGACCATCGATGATCTGGTGGAGCTTGGCGATGTGGATTGGAATGCGATGGCCTATGATGAGGACACGAGGCTCCTTTATGCCAGCAGGATGGGAGAGGGGCGACAAAATGCCCACTTCGCCGCCATCAACCCGGTTACCGGCGCGTTTTCCGAACTCCCCAACACCGCGGGGGGCATTTATCGCTTTCAATCCCTTGCCCCCACCGTCGGCTTTGGCTCAGGCCCGGGTCCGGGTGATGCCAATGGGGATGGCGTGGTGGACGTGGCGGACCTGGGAATCCTGGGTGCTAATTTCAACATGACAGACGTGGTGTTCAGTGACGGTGATTTTAATGGCGACAACATTGTCGACGTCGCAGACCTCGGAATCCTGGGAGCCAACTGGAGTGCTGTGCAAGCAATGACCGTTCTCCAGGCGCTACAATCCTCCGAATTAAACCCACTGGTCCCTGAACCGGCGATCGCCACCATGATGATCCTCGGCTTGACATGTCTCGGATATCGGCGGCGATAATGCAT
>CAUZIY010000043.1:0-20307 GCA_963579995.1 Phycisphaerae bacterium | reverse complement strand
CAAGCGAGCCTCGGTATAACGCATTGCCGCAGGTGGATCCGGATCAATCGATCCGAAATTCCCTTGTTTATCTATCAAGAGGTATCGCGTCTTCCACTCCTGAGCCATATTAACCAATGTCGGATAAATGGCTTGGTCACCATGCGGGTGGTATTTCTTCATCGTCTCGCCAACGATGCCCGCACATTTCGAATGCTTGCGTCCTGGCGACAGGTTCAAGTCATTCATCGCCACCAAAATGCGCCGCTGGGATGGCTTGAGCCCATCTCGCACGTCGGGCAACGCACGATCGACGATCGTGCTCATGGCGTAGGTCAAATAGCTGTCCGCCAATTCACGCTCGATTGCCTGATCCACAACTTGGCCGGCCCCACCCCCAAAGGGCCCCCCGACAGGTGGCAAGCCATAATCAGCACCACCATTTGATCCTGGATCCGAGGCGTTTGGGTCAGATTCACTCATTGAAAAACTGCTCGCAATTGCTGCTTAATTGGGATGTTGAAACCCTCAAATTATACAGGATCCACGACCCGCCAGCGAACGGACGCCACCCTTGAAATACCAGCCTAGTGTATGGGCCAATCCTATTTAATTAAATACAACAAAACCTATTCAGGGGTGCTTACCTGAATACAAATGAATGCCAATATGTTAAGACGATGATGGACATCACGTCACTTGTCATCCCGACCTATAATGAACCAAAATGATGGGTAGATACAGGTCAAATCACTTGATTCAGATTCAGCAAGGTGCCTTCAAGCTTGCTACAGTTCAAACCAGATCAATGCCTCGCTGGCAGATCTATATGACCGGACTACTCCTGGTCATTGGCAATTCAACCGTAGCCACCACCCAAACACACCATGTAGATCCTGGTCGGATCCATTCTGTCCCTCTAGCCCCCCCAAGCCCCTCTGCTGACGCACCACCATACATACCCATGTTCGAAGATCTGTCTCCGCAACAAACTGGAATTGATTTCGTTTACCAATGGGAGCCTGCCGTTCTTCAGAAATACGACTTCGAAAACCTGTTGCTGCCTGCTGGTGTGTGTATTGGCGACTACGACCGGGATGGATTACCTGATATCTTCCTCACAAGACCATCCGGTGGAAGTCGACTTTACGAAAACCTTGGCGGTTTTCGCTTCAAGGACGCCACCACTTCCGCAAACATCCTGGCCGATGACGCATGGACGACAGGCGCCAGCTTTGCAGATATCGATAATGACGGCGACTTGGATTTATATGTCTGCGTATTTGAAGGTCCTAATCTCCTGTTTGTAAATCAAGGAGATGGAACCTTTAAGGAGCAGGCGAAGGCCGCTGGAGTTGACTACAAGGGGGCTAGTGTCATGGTCACCTTCAGTGACTACGATCGGGATGGTGATCTTGATGCCTACCTCCTCACTAACTCCCGGAAAACTTCTGAGGTGATTGCACGGATGCAGGAGATTCGCCAACAAGTTATCGCCGAAAAGGGCAATGACCCGCTGGTGAGAGGACCCAATGGTCAAGTCATTGATATCAGGTCGGAATTCAAGGATGTCATGCACTTAATCCGTGCCGGGCAGAACATGATGATTGCCCCACGGGGTGAAAAAGATCGATTGTATCGTAATGAAGGAAACGGAACGTTCCGTGATGTAACCCAATCTTGTGGTATCAATGACACTGATTTTGGACTCTCGGCTACCTGGTGGGACTACAACAATGATCATTGGCCTGATTTATATGTGGCAAATGATTTCATGGGTTCGGATCGTTTGTACCGCAATAATCAAGACGGAACCTTTACCGACGTCATCTCTCAGACCGTGCCGCACACCCCATGGTTTTCCATGGGCAGCGATGTTGCCGACCTGAATAATGATGGCCGACTAGATTTCATGGCAACTGACATGTCTGCCACAACGCACTACAAGCAGAAGATCTCGATGGGAAATATGGAATCAAGAAAATGGTTTTTAGTTTCCGCCGTCCCACGCCAATACATGCGAAACGCGGTATATCTAAACACCGGCACCGATCGATTCATGGAGGTAGCTCACCTCAGCGGCCTGGCCAATACCGATTGGACGTGGGCTATCAAATTTGCAGATCTGGACAACGACGGTTGGAATGACTTGTTTGTTTCCAATGGCATGACGCGTGACTGGACCAACAGTGACCTAGATCAACAGGTCAACAAGTTGGGTGGCGAAAACTCTCCCGCCGCCATTCGATTTTGGCTGGATCAACCAGTAAAACAGGAGGCGAATCTAGCATTCAAAAATCTTGGGGAACTGGAATTCGAAAATGTAAGCGAAAGATGGGGACTGGGGAAATCCGCAGTCAGCTTTGGATCTGCCCTAGGTGATCTTGACCTTGATGGCGATCTTGATCTGGTCGTAAACAATTTCGAGAATCCACCCAGCATATACCGCAACCGTTCGGCATCAGGACACCGGGTCATGATCCGGTTGGTCGGCAATATCAGCAATCGAGATGGTATTGGCGCTTATGTACAAATCAAAACAGAAGATGGAATACAAACACGTTATTTCACCCTGTCACGGGGATTCATGTCATCTGATGAACCCCTTATGCACTTTGGGCTAGCAGATCACAAGAATATTGAACGCCTGACAGTATTTTGGCCAAATGGTCAACGCCAGTCATTTGAGAATCTACCGGTAGATTGTTCTTATACCATTCACGAATCCGCCACGTCTCTTACACAAACACCGTCACGCACCACCAGCCAAACGATATACCAGCAACAAAAACATCCGACCCTGATTCGACACCGGGAAGCAGCATTCGACGATTACAGGCGACAACCATTGCTGCCATACAAACTTTCGCGATTAGGCCCTGGAATGGCCTGGGGTGACATTGACCTTGATGGTGATGATGATCTATACGTGGCTGGTGCAGCTGGCACCGCTGGCATGCTATACCTGAATCAAGATGGAGTACTAACGGCCGGTGAAGGCAGACTTACAAAAACCAATTCTCATATTGAGGACCTCGTGCATGAGGACATGGGTTCCCTTTTTTTTGATGCAGACTCCGATGGTGATGTTGATCTATATGTCACCAGTGGTGGTGTAGAATTGGATCCCGGCGAGGATGCCCTGCGCGATCGCCTGTATCTTAATAACGGCCGCGGACAATTTACAAAAGCTTCCAGCACTCACCTTCCAGACCTGCGTGATTCGTCAAGTGTTGTAGCAGGTGCAGATTTTGATCGCGACGGCGATATTGATTTGTTTGTCGGCAGTCGTTCTATCCCTGGTCAATATCCTTTAACGCCAAATAGTCGGCTCCTGATTAATCATCAAGGTAGATTCTCTGACCAAACGGACTCACTTGCACCGGGAGATTCATCTCGCACCACAACTGGCCTACGCCAAACTGGATTGGTCACCGGTGCGTTATGGTCTGATGTGGATCACGATGGTTGGCTCGACTTGCTGGTCACCCATGACTGGGGCCCAATCAAGCTATATAAGAATCATCAAGGTCTTCTTGAAGATCAAACCCTTAAAGCGGGGCTTGCCTCACATCATGGATGGTGGAACGGGCTAGCAGGTCGTGACCTCGACGGTGATGGGGACATTGACTATATCGCCACCAACTTTGGACTTAACACACCTTATCACGCCAGCGCGGATAAACCGGCACTTCTTTATTACGGCCACTTCAGACCTGATGGAAACACCAATAATCAACCAAGGCTTGTTGAAGCGACATTTGAAGACAACAAAATCTATCCATGGAGGGGTAAGAGCTGTTCGACCAATGCAATGCCTTTTCTTGCCAATAAATTTCCTCGATTCCATGATTTTGCCGCAGCTTCACTAAACACCATTTATACAGGTCAACGGCTCTCCACTGCTCACCAATTCACAGCAACAACACTTGAGTCAACCGTTCTCATAAATGATGGTCAAGGTGCGTTTATATTCAGGCCGCTACCGCGCATCGCACAAGTCTCACCCGGATTCGGTGTGGTGATCACCGAAGTTAATGGAGATCACCATGCCGATCTTTATATCGTTCAGAACTTCTTCAGCCCACAACCAGAAACAGGCCGACTCGATGGCGGTCTCAGTTTGCTTTTATATGGAGAAGGACAAGGAGAATTTACGCCCATATGGCCGGACCAGAGCGGTTTAATTGTACCGGGTGATGCCAAGTCACTGACTGTCACAGATCTCAATGATGATGGTTGGCCCGATTTTGTGGTTGGGAATAACAATGGACCACTCCAGACTTTTGTACACCAGGGCAACTCGCATAATCGTCTCCTTCAAATTCGACTGCAAGGACCAACTGGCAACCCCACAGCTATAGGGTCACGGGTCACGGTGCAAACACAAGATGGGGTGCCCCAAACTGCCGAGGTTTACGCAGGCAGCGGTTACCTTTCCCAATCTAGCAGCGCGTTATATTTTGGATTGGGTCGCTCTACACGATCTGGCAAGATCTCTGTGAGGTGGCCAAACGGCTTTATCACCACCCAAATAGTAACGACAAATGAGCACTCTATTACGATCAAACACCCTTAGCCCAATCAATACCGAAGCCGGTTTCCCACCATTAGCATTAACACTAGCCCAAAACCCTACAAGGCTCGAGGGTTGGTGCGCCTAGATATCGTCCTGAAAGCAGTAATGACTTGCGCAACCGATCAGCCAACACGAATATCGCTACAACTCCTCCGGCGCCTTAACGTCCAATTCGTCACTGTCGATGAATCCGGCTAACTTCCGACTCCTGACTGGATGCTGGAGCTTACGAATCGCCTTGGCTTCTACCTGCCGCACACGCTCACGTGTCACCTTGAAGATCCGGCCTACCTCTTCCAGTGTATAGGTGTAGCCGTCACCGATTCCGTAGCGCAGCTTGATAATCTCTCGTTCGCGATAGGTGAGGGTTTTAAGAACTTGTTCAATTCGCTGGCGCAACATCTCCTGGGTCGCGGTATCTGTTGGATTGTCGGCCCCCTCATCTTCAATAAAGTCGCCGAAGTAGGAATCCTCAGACTCACCAACAGGTCGATCTAAACTGATTGGATGCTTGCTGATCTTTAAGACACGTCGCACTTCACTGAGTGGCATATCTGCGACCTCAGCCATCTCTTCAATGGTCGGTTCGCGACCCAATTCTTGCAGCAAGCCCTTAGAGATGTTTCGTAACTTACTCATGGTTTCGATCATGTGTACTGGAATACGAATTGTCCGTGCATGATCTGCAATGGCACGTGTGATTGCCTGGCGAATCCACCAGGTTGCATAGGTACTGAACTTGTAACCTCGTTTGTATTCATACTTATCAACGGCCCGCATCAGGCCCGTGTTGCCCTCCTGAATGATGTCCAAAAAGGACAAACCCCGGTTTCGGTATTTCTTGGCAATTGAAACGACCAAACGAAGATTACCACCCGATAGATCGCGTTTGGCAATTTCATATTCGTCAAACACCGTCTTGATATTCCGCACCGATTCTTCCAAATGATCCGGCGAGTCCAACAGAAGGCCACGCATACCCGACAACTCATCACGCATTACCATCACATCTTCAGGATCAAACATGCCAGGCTTGCGATCAGAACGTTCCAGATCCACCTCCAAGCGCCGCATGCGTTCACTAATCGTTGCCAACTTCCGAAGCAGGGGCTGAATACGACTGGTACGCAGGGATAACTCTTCAACCAGCGTTGCCATTTTGCGCCGGCGGCTATGGATGGTTGCCTTTAATTCGGTAATCTTGGAACGGCTTAGGCGACTACCGTTTTCTAACAGTTCCCAATTAATGCGGTTCAGGTCCAGCAATCTGCGAATGGTCTTGAGGTTATATGGAATTCGTGTAGCAATATTACTCTTAGCGTTATCTTCGGCAGTGGAGATCTTCATCGTTCGGTCAAATGGCAACTCGCCATTGTGAACCATCTCAAGGATCTCAACACAGGAACTGATGCTGTAGTCATTTTCCAGAACCTTGCGGCGAAATATCATGCGACAGGTTTCAATCTTCTTTGCCAAACGAATCTCTTCGGGCCGGGTCAACAAACGGATTTCACCCATTTGGGTCAGGTACATGCGTACCGGATCGTCAATACGGCGGTTCGTGGCTTCCTGTAATGCTTCGGCAAGATCTACTTTGAGACTCTTCGCCTGCACATTGTTAAGCTCTTCTTCATCCGCATCGGTGACATCTCCATCACCACCAGTTGATTGATGAGATTTATGAACCAGCTTGGCCGCCACAAGTTCCTGCTCCTGGACAATATGAGGCGATGGCGCTCGAGAAGACTCAACTAGGTCCACATCGGAACCTGCCAGATAAACCAATAGTTCATTAATCTTGGAACAATCCACCAACTCATCGGGCAAGGATGTATTTAGTTCATCGTATGTAATAAACTTGCGCTTCTTGCCATAGCCAGTTAACTCCTGCATTGCCGGATGCAGCTGTAGTGTGATCACAGTCAAGTCTCTCCTTGCCCAGGCGATGGCATCCTTCACCATTTAACCTGAGTGGTTTACCAATGCCCCCGCATCCTTGCAGGACACATCAAATAGCGGCGCTCAAAAGCACCCGCCCGAATACTATCGAGTCGCCTCACTACCGGTATTGAACCGAGCGATGCGAGTAACCGAGGGATTGTTTTTCTGATGATCGCAAATCCGTTGCCATAATTGGTCGTTGCCCTGCACGGGACCATCACTGGAATCCACCAAGGCCATCTCCGCGCAAGCTTGCCGGTGGTCTCGTTCGAGATCGAGTTCCACAATCGCTCTAGCCGCCGCACTGACGACTTGGACAAGCAACTGATCATCGCCTTCCGTCAGGCGATCAACTTCCACTTCCGCAGCTGTCACCAGATTGCACAATTCCTGTTCTTGGCTACTTGTAAGTTCCGCCAGCAAAACGGCCAGAGTCATTGGCTGACCGTTGGATGCTCGATCTTTAATCATGTTGTATAGGCGTTTAGCATTCGCAGAAAGCGACGTCGAAGCCGACAGAGCCTCAGTCAACGTGCGCCCATCAAAAAGAGCATGATCCAACAGGTCGGGTTGAATCAGTAGGCCGCCAATCAACTGGAGTTCGGCCACCTCTACGGCCTTGATTCTATGCACCGAATCAGCAGGGGCAATACTGGCAACCCCATTTTTTTTGCCTTGGCGGCCGATAACTTGCCCCATTTGCCCATCAAGGGCTGGTCCCGACATCGTTTTGCCGCCCTGGGGGCCTGCCTGACGCCGCTGATACTCACCCTGCTGCTTAAGCATGGCATCTACCTGGTGCTCCCGGATGTGAAGTAACTCAGCCAGTTTCTGTACAACCATCGCACGACGAACAATGCTTTGGCTTGCGAGTCCCATCTGTGCCAATCGACGGATGAAGTCCTCACAAAGTCGCTGGCGGCCACTAAGCGTCTTTTCCGCTTCAAACTGATGGCGGATTCGGGAAAATTGATACTCCAGGGCATCAACAGCCGCGGCGATCAAGCGCTGCCAGCAAGCCGGCCCATCGGTACTCGATATCAGCTCATCTGGATCCATCCCATCGGGCAAGATGACCACGCCGACATCGACTGGTGAGGAAAAGAATATCTCAACGGCTCGATCTGCTGCTCGCTGGCCAGCTTCATCAGCATCAAATACCAGCACGACCCGATCGGCGATCCGGCGAATTTGCTGTACATGCGTCATTGTCAATGCAGTACCAAGCGCCGCAACAACGTTCTGATGTTCAACCTGATGACATGCGATCACATCGGTATAACCTTCGACAACAACCACCTCGCGACTGGCAATAATTGATCTCTTGGCAAGATGCAGGCCGTAGAGGGTGGCTGATTTATTGAATAGAACCGTTTCTGGAGAATTAAGATATTTTGCCTCACTCTTGTCATTGATGGTCGAATCCGGCAATTGACGCCCACCAAATGCGATCGGCCGTCCCAAACCGTCCCAAATTGGAAAGATCAACCGATGGCGAAAACGATCATAATCACCTTTGCCAACAGTCCGATTCGTAATTAAACCCGCTTGGCGAAACGCCTGGGGCGACCAGCCTTTGGCTTCAATCATTTGCGCCAAACCATCCCATCGGTCCGGTGCATAGCCAATCCCAAATATCTCTACCATCTTCTCGCTCACCCCGCGATCATCAAGATATTGACGGGCCACCTTCCCGTGTTCGCCATGGCGTAATAAAGCCTGAAAAAAAGCAAGTGCTTTAGCGTTAGCATCTGCAATCTGTTCATTTTGTGATGAAGTTTCCGAACCACCGCCCAAGGGATGGACTACTAAAGAACGCAGTTTGATCCCCGCACGCTCTGCCAAAAATTGCAATGCCTCCGGAAAAGTCATCTTGTGATAGTTGGTCATCCAACTGAACACATCACCACCGGCATTGCAGCTAAAACACTTGTAGATCTGTTTGGCAGGCGAGACCTGAAGCGAAGGTCGATGATCGTCATGAAAAGGACACAGACCCACATACTCCCTACCCTTGGATTGCAGCTGTAACTGCTCGCCGACCAGATCGACAATGTCAGTCGCTTGCTGAATCTGGATCTTTTGGTCCTCTTCTACGCGTGTCATATCAGAATGTCGTTTCCATCATGATGATGGTGGCTTACGCAGATCAACCCCAACAAGACCACCATGAACCACCATCTGAAAATAAGAACCTAACCGTTAATGTATTTCTAACCAGAATCAGTGCAGAATTTCCGGCAAAGCTGTCGATTAATGGTGTCAGCCCCACCGCGATCAACCCACCTACAGCAAGGACTTCCACATCTCCACTGGTACACAAATAACACAGGACAGGTTGCTGTCAAACTGCTGATCACCGGCAAACTTCTTGATCCCTCTGGCCCATCAAAATGAAGGGAGCTCCGACTTTCTTGGATCGCTGATCGCGACAACCGCCAGATCAAAGGTCATGCCTGATCCAAGGTCTTTTCCGCTGATTTGTAGCTGTATTTCCGTTTCAAGGGCTTGACAACCAGCCCCATGCGAATTGCTTTAGCAGACACTTTAACCCGCTTGGGGCTACCATCGACAATGGCCGTCACGGTTTGGATGTTGGCTTTGAACTTTCTCTTGGTCTTACCAGTCACCTTTGTACCAACACCACCAAGATATTTCGGCTTGCCTCGGTGGGTGTACTGCGTGCCGGAAGATGTTCTGCGACCGGTAAATTGACAAACACGTGGCATCGTCAGGCCCCTTGGGATACCTTGGGAAGGAATGCAGCTCAGTGCGCAGGTAAGTTAGAGTCCATACGGCTAACCGGCCCATTCTAGGCCATGGGTCTTGTGGCGCCAAACAGTGGGGCGCGTCCAGTGTCGGCATGATTCACGGTCAGAAGGTAGACTACAGTCCTTCAACATTTTCCGAGATGCGCCCGTAGCTCAACTGGATAGAGCATCGGACTTCGGATCCGAGGGTTGGGGGTTCGAATCCTCCCGGGCGTATTTTCGTCAGCAACTGCTCAATATCGTATTGCGTAGGCCTTGATGTATATCGGAATTCAAGCTCCTCAGGAGCCATATCAATCTTGTTATCGATCATTACAAGCCGATGCGGCATGTTCATCCTCTATCTGCTGGGTCTGGACCACCGCAATTACAATCTTTTACTGTTATAGTTTTTAGCTCAAGAAACCGCTGACTTCGGATCTGGATGTTGGAATCCTATCGGCCACATTTTCGGCCGACATATCGCTCGCCACACTGTACAGACGCCACCGTCACCTAGTAAACTATCCATGTAATAAACATCTAAATTTATTAATGGCCCGACGAGAAGGAGACACATCATGGCAACCACACTACAAATGGAACTACTGCCGGAAGTTGAGGCATTCCTTGCCAAACCGATCCACAAAGCATTTGTCGGGGGGCAAGAAATTGACTCGTCAAATGGCGATACCTTTGAAACCCATGATCCTGGATCTGGTGAAAAACTGGCCACAGTATCAAATATGCAACCGACAGATGTCGACAAGTCCGTGGAGGTGGCCGCCGATACATTCGAAAATTCCGGCTGGGCTGAAATGACCCCCAATGATCGCGGTGTAATCCTGCACCGTCTTGCCGATGAAGTTGAAAAAAGACAGGCAATCATCGCGCAAATCGAATCGCTCGACTGCGGCAAGATCCATTCGCAAGCAGTCGGTGACGTTGAAAACTTTTTCAAGACAATCCGATATTTTGCGGATCTGGCACTGCATGTACAGCACCGCTCGGCCCTGCCGGTCAGTGGATACGAAGCCTTTACCGTGCGCCTTCCTTGGGGACCCTGCGGTTTTATCATCCCTTGGAACTTTCCATTTCTGCTTCTAGGTTGGGGGCTTGGTCCATCACTGGCTGCTGGTAACACTACAGTAATCAAACCAGCTGAAGATACACCCCTGTCAACGTTGTATCTAGCACACCTTGCGCAAGAGGTGGGCATTCCTGACGGCGTCATCAATGTCGTAACCGGCATTGGAGAAACAACAGGCGCCGCAGTAGCAGCCAACCCGGGATTCAAACATGTCTCGTTTACCGGATCGCCCGAAGTTGGCCGCGAGGTCGCCGAGAAATGCGGGCGAAACTTGACACCGTGCAAGCTTGAACTAGGTGGCAAGGGTGCGGCCGTTATTTTTGATGACATCGACATTTCGGATACCGCAAACAAACTCGTTGAAGCCATCACATTCCACACCGGCCAAGTATGCTGCGACGCCACTCGATGGTTCATTCACAGTAAAATCTATGACAAATTCGTCGGTGAGTGTGTCGATCGACTCAAGGACGTGAAGATTGGATACCAAATGGATGACTCAAGCCAGATGGGACCAGTCGTCAATGAAAAACAGCGTGAACGGGTACTTGGCTATCTTGAACGCGGTGTCGCTGACGGCGCTGAAGCAATCCTTGAAGGCGGTGCCGCCGATGTTCCTGATCTTGATGGGCATTACGTCAGGCCGGCACTTTTGGCCGGCCCATTAGATAATGTAGCCGCCCGAGAGGAAATCTTCGGTCCTGTCGCTTATCTGGCACCGTTTGATTCTGAAGACCAGGCCATCAAGATGACCAATAACACGGACTATGGACTAGGCAACAGCGTCTGGACCCCGGACATGGCCAAGGCACAACGCGTGGCCGAGCAGATGGTTGCCGGTAATAGCTGGATCAATGGTCACAATCTTGCTGTACACGGCATCCCCTATGGTGGCGTCAACAAGAGCGGTATGGGTGGTGGTGTTGGAAGCATTGAGACATTGCTTGATTACTGGCGTGGTTTGTCGATCGTGCGCCCGCTTTAATCTTCAAATATTTTCAAACGTGGCATGATTAGGTGTCTAGATTTGTCTAACCTGTTTGTGCGTAACACACCTAACTAGGTTTGCCTACGCACTTTTTTTGTCGTACATCGCTAACGTTGTGGTGTGCCAAACCAACAGTCGGCTTATGCCCGAACCAAATCTTCTTGGCATTGTTTTAGCAGGTGGCCTACTCACTGGTCTATTGGGAGGCTATTTGGCGAGATGGGTCCGTATCCCAAGCGTTGTCGGATACATGGTTGCCGGGATCCTCGCACACCAGATAGTCAAAAGACTGGGCTGGAATGAGCCCATTAAATCCACGGTTGCATCATTGAATATTGTTACTGATGTAGCCTTGGGTTTAAGCCTTTTCATGATCGCCAGAGTCTTTGAATCACGGCGCTTGCGAGCCACATGGCAATCACTGGGCCGAATGAGCCTGACTGAAATTGCCATGACCAGCATGACCACCACACTAGGGTGTTCCATCGCGGCCAAATTCGTTTTTGGCGTCAACTTGGGATTTAGCCTGATCATTGGACTACTCCTAGGTTTTGTTGCCGTTGCCACCGCGCCAGCAGCAACCCACCTTGTTCTCAATGAATATGAGGCTAAGGGACCGACCACTGACCACCTACTCGGCATGACTGGACTAAACAATCTGGCCAGTGTCGTTGGCTTCAATATTGTGTTGATCGTTTTCGCGTGGTTAAGCCTGCCGCAAGGACCAACCATGACTGGCGGGCTACATTGGATCAATCTATTAATCATCTCAATTGGCAGCCTCACCCTGGGCCTCCTTCTTGGTGTCCTGTTAAGCAAACTCCATACCTGGTTGACGTTGGCGGAAACAGTGGTCATATTTTTCGCCACGTTTCTGGCTCTTTCCGTCACGACCTATCTGCTGCGCAAATCACTGGGAATCGAGTTCAATCCTTTAGTTGCAGTCATCGGAATGGGCGCTGCGTTTTCCAACCTCGCCACCAATCCACAGCGTTTCGAGGAAACCATAGCTACTATCGGGGCACCAATCCTGCTTATCTTCTTTGTGTTGGCGGGCTACAACCTGCACATCGAAAAGCTGCCCGATATTGGGTGGCTCGGGTTGGTATACGTTATCACGCGTGCCGTAGGTAAAATTGTCAGCATTAAACTAGCCATGCGAAGCATTGGTAGTGGAATAGGCGTTCCGTCGAATGCTGGCTTTGGTTTACTGTGTCAAGCCGGTGTTGCAATTGGTCTTGGTGCCATGCTACTGCGATATTGGCCCGGAGAAATCGCAAATAGCCTGAACACCGTCATCATGGCCTCGGTTGTGCTCTATGAGTTGATCGGACCAATGCTTCTTAAAACCACCATTGTGCGGGCAGGCGAAGTAAAGGCCATAACCCTGCTCAGACCTACCACATCTCATGCCCTGCAGTCGGACCAACCCGGCACCATGTTTCAGCAGTTCCGTCATACATTTATTCGAAAACAATCTGGTGACCAAGCATTAGAAGAAGCACTGACAGCCAAACATATCATGCGAACCAACATCCGGGCGTTATCCAATGCCGCAACATTTGACGAGGTCTTGGACTTCGTTGAGAAGAGTCGACTCAATGATTTTCCAGCCGTTGACTCACAACAGCACTATGTAGGAACCATTCATTTTCGCGCCCTGCGAGATCTAATGTACAACCCGACATTAGGAAACCTGGTTACTGCCGGTGATCTAGTTGACCGTAATATTGAAGCCATCAGAACATCTATGCCATTGCCGGAAGTTTTAGAACGGTGCCAACAATATCATCTCGGCGCAATCGGCGTTGTAGATGAGAACAATCGCCTCATTGGGATCGTGGAACAGCGTGACCTATTCCGCGTCATGCACATCCGCCAAGCGTAATATGCCATTTCACTCAGGATGACCATATGTCTATCAAGCCAAGCAATTTCAAGGCGGGATAAAAATCTCATATGCATGGACCATTCAATACAGACTCCGTTTGGGTACCGAACGGATTGGTGCACACATCAAGCAGGTAAACACCCCAATGATTGAACATTATGCAGGAATCGAGATCACATAATGCATGCCAAGAATCCCTCCCTATCCATAGCCTGCATAACCATGTCACCTGGAATAGAAAAAAACAATAAGATGTGGCTGTCCCGAAGCAAAGTAACCGATCAGAGTTTTCAATATGGGGTCGAGGTGGCTTTTATGGTAAAGCGGGCATGAGGAATAAATTAGATGATGAATGCTGATCACATTATCCAATTCGCAACGTACAGCTATGATCTACGAGTGGCATAGATGAACTCCATCCTAATCACCGGCGGTTCCGGATTCTTCGGTCGTATCTTGTCGCGATGGCTGGCTGAACGGGGATTTCAATGCACAAATATCGACTTACTTGTTCACAATGAACAAGACACACCCAATATCCGCCACGTACAGATTGATGTGACCGATGCAGTGCAAGTAAATCGTATCTTTGAAAAACATCACTTTGATGCGGTTATTCATTGCGCGGCCATGCTTCCACTATCCGACACAAGTAAAACCTCTCTGTGGAAGACCAATGTGCAAGGCACATGCAATATTGCTCAAGCTGCGGCGGACCATGAGGTCAAGAAGTTGGTCTTTACATCCACAAGCTGCCTATGGGGGCAACCCATGGGCCGACCGGTCACCGAGGCTGACCCCCCCCACCCTGTCGACATCTACGGAGAATCAAAATGGGAAGCCGAGAGATGCCTCGAGCAGTTTCGCGGGCGTTTCGATTATGTTATCTTAAGAATCCCTCTAATTGTAGATGCCGGGCGCATGGGTCTTCTGGCAATCCTTTTCGAGTTCATCGAAGAAGGGCGAAGTGTTTGGGTCGTTGGGCACGGTCGCAATCGATATCACTTTGTGCTAGCCAGTGACTTGGCTCATGCCTGTGAATGCAGCCTCAACTATCAAGGCAGTGGCGTGTTTAATGTCGGATCGGATGATGTCAAGCCCATGCGAGAGGTGTATCAGTCTGTTATTCAACAGGCCAACTCTAGTTCACGGGTTCGTTCATTACCACGCAACCTTACCCTTGTCGCGATGCGCCTGTGTTACATGCTGGGGATATCCCCACTGGGAGCCTACCATCGCCGCCTCATTGCTGATGATTTCATCTTTGATACCACACATATCAAAAACACGCTTGGATGGGCCCCAACCGCAACTAATGAACAAATGTTATTCCGGGCTTATGAGTATTACCTCGCCCATCGTGACGTAATTCACAACCTCCATAGCAATTCAACTACATGTCAACCAGCAAAAATGGGGATTATCCGGTTGTTGAAGTGGATTTCTTAACCAGGAATTTCAACGCCCAGTTTCTCACCCCATTCCACAAGTTGTTGAAAGACGGCATCTGGTAATTCAATCCCATCCTCCAATCGCTTATTGCGTATGCGGCTCGCAGATTGCCCCGGAACAAGCACCTCATTAAATCCTGATACTGGATTAGAAGCTTGAACGAAATTCAAAAAGGAGCGGACAAAACCCTGGTACTGCTTGCAATCCATCAACGCATCCACCTGTATAACCTGCATGTACATACCCCGCATAGTCGAATCATCTGTACTAAAATCACCATTCAATGCTCCGAGCAAACAGGTTAGCAAACCAATACCGTAACCCTTATGGCCACCAAAAGGCAGCATGGTGCCACCATCCATAAAACCAGTTGGGCTGGTTGTCGGCTTGCCGTTTTTATCGCGTACACAACCCGACGGAAGCGTTAAACTATTGGTCAATGCTTGAAGAATTTTCCCGTTGGCAATCATGCCAGTTGAAAAATCCATTACAAAGGGACTGCCTTCTCCCGTCGGCACACCCGCAGCGATTGGATTGGTCCCCATTACACCTTCCCTGCCACCAAATGGAGCTACACTCCCGCCACCACCTCTTGCATTGGTAATCAATGCGATACAACCCTGGTGCGCCGCCATCTCTACAAAGTGACCCAGGCGCCCAGTATTGCCGTAGTTTACTAACGTACCGCAACAGATTCCCGATTCCATCGCCTTTTCAACCAAGCGATCCATGGTTGTCTTCGCCGCATAGAAAGCCAGGCCATGCCCCACATCAACCTGCAGCACAGCAGCAGATTCACGGATAACCACGGGCTTTACTGCAGGCCGGATTTGACCCTGCTCAATCTGCATCAAGGTGAGCGGCAACAATTGTATGCCGTGTGAGTCATGACCACACAAATCAGAATCAACAAGAATCTCTGCAACTACCTCCGCAATACGTTGTGGAACCTGCATGGTTAAAAACATCTGTTCTGCAACCGACCGCAACTGAGGCGCAAACACTCTATGACATACATGCATGTCGGTTATCCATCAAACAGACAAGAAAATTGATCCTTGTGCGAGTCAAATTCCAATAGGACCATACACAAAGCCTTACAAACCTGTAGGCTGCCATAACTCACAACCATTCATGAAGGAACGACTGAATCTTTTGCCCTGACCACACATGTTCACCAGGGAAGATGTCCGACTCAATATGACCACTTGACCCAAAATATCGGTAGTTCAATCTCACACGTCGAATGGCCTTACGGGTCGCATCAACTGGACACAGTGGGTCATGAGTGCCCGACTCAAATAAAATCGGTCGTGGTGCGATTAGCGTGGCAATATCTGACATATCTAAGTCCTGCACCAACCCAGGAGCAGCATTGCACATACAACGGCGCATGGCCATCGGTCCATCACGATAAGTGGTCATGTAGCCACTTACGACAGCCACCTTAAGTCGAGGTTCAATGGCACAGGTCCACATGGTCAATTGCCCACCACCAGAAATCCCCATCAGCCCGATCCGATCACCATTAATTTCAGGAACTGTTTCCAAATAGTCAAGACAGCGGCGTATGTCATTGATGCGAATACACGGCAATGTCGTGCCCAGCATGAATGCCATAAATGCGGCTTCATGACAGCCGTTGTCCCCTGCTGTTGGCAAAAGTAGCATCTCCTTCTCACGACGCTCGCCAAAACCCAGGGGCTCAACAACCAATACGGGATACCCCAACCGCACAACCTGCAGAGCGTAATCCTTCTGAAACCCCGCACCCTCACGACGTCGTTTTCTTCGGATGTTCATCGCCAGGAGATCCTTGGCGCCAATTCCATGGCCTGGGGTCGCAATCATGGCTGGCTGCGGGGCTCGACGACTCACGTCATCCGGCATACATAGCCAGCACAACGCTTTAAGGCTCCGCGCCGTGGTCAAAGTAAACATCGTGCGGGTATAGCCGCCCATCTGTTTCTTCTCAAGGATATGGCGACGCAGTGGGACAGGAGGCGGGGAAGAACCAAGAATCTCAAGAAAACGCCGCCTAGCTTTGTGCTGCCAGTTCCGCGCGGATTGCAATGAACTAGCCTTAAAAGCCAAACGCGGTCGTGTCGCCGCCCAAGCCTTCAGGTTATCGCGGATCGTCAGGCCGGGAGACAGCGGTTTCAACTAATCCTCCGTTACACTTATGGCAGTAAATCATGTTCAACCAAATATTTGGCAATGCCGCTTGCAATCACTTGGTGTCCATGTTTATTGGGGTGATACACATCATTGGGTAAAAAATAGTTGTCCTTGGTCTTTCCCTCCGCTAATGCGTGTTCATTGATGACATCTTCGATCTCGATTATCGGCACCGAATTATCATTGGCCAAGCGCGTCAATATACACCGATGCGGTATGCTGACTGGATAACTCGGATGCAGAATAACCAGTTTCACACCTTGGCGACCAGTGATTGCAATCAACTCCTTAATATATTTTTCCCTTAAAGGATCAGGCAGTCGCACCAAACGACTCTCATTGGCAAGCCATGGCTTCTCAACATTTGGCGGTACCAGTGGCAAATCAATATATGGCAACGCGCCAACCAATAGAACCGTACGATCGTGTTTCTTGGCGAGTTCTTGCTCTGTCGCCGTTGCAAGTGAGCGTGCCCATCCTAAACGCACCTCTGTCACCACACGCGATTGGCTGGCCAATCTACGAAACCATGATCGCCGCTGCATGTGTTTGGCAAGTTCAACATCATTAAGACCCGCTCCGTGAACTTTTAATCCCCGGAAGGTCGTGGGCAGGAAATCATTGACTTCGTGATAAAACAAAACTATATCTGGCTCTAGCCGTTCGATCTCACGACCAAGGAACCGGACGGACTGATAGGTTGACCAGACACGCACGCCACCATTGATCACCTGAATTGGCTTATCTTTGCGAAGAGATTGTTCCAATACATAGGAGTAGGTCTCATTAAATTCAACACCATACCCATAGGTCGTTGACTCACCCAACGATAGAATTCGATACATGCCCTTTGGTTTGGCCAGGGTGATAGGTTGCCCCCGAAAACCCAAATTATTGATTGGACCATCCTGACCACCACCGCCATACCCGGGCTTATGCCGCCAGAGCAGTTCCTCATCTTCAATTTCATTAGGATTGAGGCCCGGAAACTGATTGGGTGGCACTGGACCTAGAAGCAATCGACCTCCGAATTCAATCACCATCAAAGTAATGAAAAAGCAGCATGTGGAAAACAGCAGTTTGTACCGCAACCCATATTTCTTGATCCGTACACCTGGCATTAGAGAAGGATCAGAGGTGGTTGTTTTCCGATCGGTCATGTCATTCATTTTCGGCCAAATAGATGAAACTCATCAATAGAGTAGACCTGCCCATCAGCAAATTTACGGATAGGTATCTTCCGGTTCATATCCGATCAATCTCTTAGCCGGTTCCAGGTCAAAAATGATGCGTCCAAGGCTGCGACTGATCGCAAACAATACAGAAAAATCGACATTTCGAGTCTCAACAGCTGCAGCGAAAAACCGTCCCGCGTCATTGCGACTGAGATAAACAAGCCTATTGACATCCTTGGGTGAGTTCGGGGCTGGAACCAATCCCGGATCAGCAGTCGGCAACTTACGGGGCACTGCTCCGATTCTTACCGCAATAATCGATAAGCCAAACTCTGATGCGTACCATTGGGCAGTCTGTTCGGTCCAAAGTTTAAGCAAGCCATAATGGTTGGTCGGTGCCGCTTCGTCTTCAACCTGGATTATTCGGTGATGTTCAACAAGGCCCATGACGACCTGGCCGCTACTGGCGACAACCAGACGTTGAATGCCAGAATGTCGCGCTGCTTCAAATATGTGGTAGACGCCAATCAAGTTATTTGGCACCAATTCATTAATAAACTCAGCCTGGGGATTTGGCGTGGCTGCCAGATGAACAACACTATCCATTCCCCCCATAGCGCTACGGACGGCCTGGGGATCTGTTATTGATGCTTGAACTGACTCGGAAACTGATCCACCAGTGGGCTGAATATCGAAACCGCGAACATGGTATCCACGTGCACATAGTTCATGACAGACAGCCTGACCAATCACGCCAGCAGAACCCGTTACCAGTACGCGATGCATGAGACACACTCCTACACTACCAAATCAAAACGTGTTCTAATTTACGATATGAAAAACATATAGGATTATGCCAGATACTATCGTATACCCATGACTGTGAATTCACGCCCGATGACGACCGATAGGTTTGACCACTGACAACAGTATTTAGGCCCCCATTGATGGGCACAGAACCAACACAACAAGACTTGAATGTATTTCCGAGCTGGGCTCGACGCCTGCAATCACCCGTTGACATGGCGTCCCTGGCATGGTTCCGCATCGTGTTTGGGGCAGCACTACTTGCTCAAACTTTATTGTTCGGCCAATACATAGCAGCCGATGGTCGATGGCTGGGCACCCATTTTCACTTCAGTTTCGTAGGGTTCAGTTGGCTGCAGCCCTGGCCGGCTGGAGGCATGTTCTGGCACCTATGCGTGCTCGGCGTGCTCGCTTTTTGCGTCATGATTGGCTTTTGCTACCAAATCACATCAACTCTCTGTTTTATCGCCTATACCTATGTCTTTCTGCTAGACAAATCTATCTATCAGAACCACTGGTACTTATTAAGCCTTATCGCTTTTCTCATGGTCTTTATTCCCGCCGGCCGCGCCGCATCAGTTGACGCGTGGCTACGCCCGAAAAGGGCTTACGCAACCACACCAAGATGGACCATATGGGCGTTGCGAATACAGATTGGTATCCCTTTCTTCTTCGGCGGCATTGCCAAGCTTCACCCCGACTGGCTATCCGGCGAACCCATGCGGATCATCCTATCGCGAAAAACTGATTTCCCAATCATCGGCTTATTGTTCAACGAACCTTGGATGGCCTATCTCTACAGCTACAGTGGATTACTCCTTGATCTTCTCATCGTACCCTTTTTACTCTGGCGACCGACACGTATGGCAGCTTATCTCGTTGCACTTATGTTTCACCTAAGCAACTTGATTATGTTTCCTGAAATCGGGGTCTTCCCTTGGTTCATGATCGGCGCAACCACCATATTCTTTGAACCTAAATGGCCCCGATCACTCACCTATATTTTCCGGCGGACCACTCACTCCCCAAGAACCTTACCCGACAGTCCAATCCCTGAATGCCATGATGGGAACAACCATCTCTTGGTGCTGCTGGCCATCTACTTTGCCGTACAGTCCGGGCTACCCCTCCGCCACTGGCTCTACCCTGGCGATGTAAACTGGACCCAGGAAGGTAATGACTTCGCTTGGCGTATGAAGATGACACATGTCAGAAGCCGTGCCCAGTTCTATGCGACCGACCCAACCAACCAAAAGACCTGGGAAATCAATCCGATGGACTACCTGGTCATGGGTCAACTTGTAAACATGCGGTCTCGTCCTGCCATGATTCTTCAATTTGTCTCTGCGGTAGCCCATGATCTGCAACGCAAAGGGCATCGCACGATCGAAGTCAGAGCCAAGGTGGCAGTCTCACTCAATGGGCGCCGCTCTCAAATGCTGATTGACCCAACGGTGGATCTCGCTGTAAAACCGCG
>CAUZIY010000042.1:0-20889 GCA_963579995.1 Phycisphaerae bacterium | reverse complement strand
ACAGCAAAGCCCTGCACACCTCCCACAGAAACAACTCGGAGCGATGGCGGCGGGGTTACGCCACGCACTGGGCCACGGCCAATGTGACAAGCAAGAGCCACTGGATCACCAATGCATATTACAATCGCCACCCCGACCTCTACCAAGCGACTATCGATACCATTCAATAGCATGACCGGCGGATAATTTCTTGACCCTGCTCATGAGCCATCGGTAAAGACTCTCATCCGTTGGCTGGAAGCTTCGCAACAAATTGATATTCCGGATCGACTTCCTGTCTCTTTTGTATGGCGATGATCTGCCGCCAGGCCTCGATAAGTCCCCTCGGGCAGGATGGCAAATCATTTCCGATCAGCTTGTGAAGCCTACCCAGGTTATAACATGGCACCGCGGCATACATGTGGTGCTCAATATGGTAGTTCATGTGCCAGTAAAGGAACCGTACAAACGGGTTGAGAATGACTGTGCGCGTATTTAACCGAAAGTCTGAAACCTTGTCCTGAAGACCAGCGTGCTGTGTATTGTTACAGAGAAAGAACAGCCAACCACCATAGAACGGAGCAAACGTAACCACCAGTGGTAGCAGCCACCACCCAAATGCCACCGAAATGACAACTATGGCAAAGTGCCCTGCCAGTACCAACCGCGACCACCAGCACATCTTCCAACGTTGCTCGGGAACAACTTCTTCAAACAAGTATCTGTCCCATGGCTTTGTAAATTTGGGTACGGCAAGACAAATGGTCGTCCGTAGCACTTCAACAAAACCTATTGGATTAATAATGTGTCGCAATACAAAGTTTTTGAGCGTGAATTGCGATGGCAGTACAACCTCCAAATCTTGTGGCGGATAAAGTGTATATTTGTGATGTTCCATGTGACTGGCCCAAAAGTGAATGTGGTTGTACCAGCCCAGAAAACTCAATATGCCAAGAAATGTCCGATTGAGGAACCTGATCTTGAAAACAGAATCATGAACCAGTTCATGAAACCCGTTGATCATGAAGTTGTAGCACATGCCGTGAAAAAAAACGAGTGGGGCAACCAGCCACCAGGGTAACAGCCCGGCGGTGAAGCAAACCGCTGAACCGGTCAACGCCAACAACCCCAAATACCCGCCGGTCTGCAGGAACCCGAGAATATCACTGCGGCTATTCAACAGCGCCAACTCTTCACGACCGACCGGTGACCGGTACCATGTAATCCGTTGCGTAGCTGATGAATTATTCATGGCCACCGAGAAATAGTGTTAAAACAAACATCTTACCATAACCGATAGGACTGGCGGGATACTGTCGTATAATTAGCTAACGTCCAATCGTATCTTTTCCTCAACCGTAGAAATGTGCTGTTTTCTGGCTGTAAAACCTTATGGCATTTTCACTGCATACAAGTCAGCCAAGACTCGTGATGTGACAATTAATGGAACCCACTTTAACTAAGCAATGGTTATGAGTATAATTTAACTGGGAACCCCCTTAGCCAAGCACCCAGATCCAGATTACAACAAGCAAGGCATTGATTAGCGCCATTTTCCCCGCACACAGTAATACGAGAAAACCACACGAAAGGCCCCGACATGCAAACAACCATCACCCCGAAACAGTGGTCTGCATTTGAACAAAACGGCTATGTCAAGCTTGGGAATGTTGCCGGTGATGAGATGATTCGAAATCTACAACAGCGCATTGACGATATTATGCTGGGCCGCGCCAACGTTAATTATGCAAAAATGAGTATGCAGCTAGATACGCCCAACGATGATTACGAAAAGGATGAAAACGTAAGGTTGTCTTCCGTAACGCTTGGCGGCCCGGGACATAAAGGCGCGACATTGAACTACCGGAAAATCCTGGAGTTGGAGTTCGATCCTTTTTTTCTGCGTTTTATTCAATTACCTATCTTTGCCGAGGCATGTCAGCATTTATATGGGGAGGACACACCCATTGCTGTCATGCGTGCCATGTTCATGAACAAGCCTGCAGGCCGTGGGATGTCGCTGCGGTGGCATCAAGACGCATGGAACTTTCTGGATCAGGCACCCATTTTAACCACTTGGACAGCACTGGATCCGGCTACCCAAGCCAATGGCTGTCTAAAAATCGTTCCCGGAAGTCACCGGGCCCGTATCAATCCGAGTTCAGCAAACGGCTTTCTCACTCCAGAGCAGACCGAAAAGCACTGCCAGGACAAACATGTCGTATACATGGAATTGGAAGCAGGCGAAACCGTCCTTCTCCACAACTGGCTGCTTCATAGTTCGGAACGCAACAACACAAATACTTCGCGAAGAGCCTTCAGCAACACATACATGAATGCTGACACTCAACGCACCGATGCCAAGCCATACAACTACACGCCCATTTTCGGCCCCGGCGCACTGCAAGTTGAGAAGCTTGAAGTGAACTTAGATTCAAATGCCAAATAATGGCGACACCTAAACACTTACCTCTTCTTGACCAACCGGCCCCTCACATCATCACTAAAGAAAAAGAAGACTGGCACCCCTGTGCATTCCCAGCCGGGAATTTCATTTTGACCTCACAAAGTTCAGGGACGAGGGTAGTAAAAGACATGCAAGTGACTTAAACCAGGCCCAACTCCCGCACACGAGATTCTGGCCCCATTTCAGACCCGGTCTCATAAAGAGCCTTCTGCAGCGTCCTTGTATCCAGATCGCGCGGCGCAACATCATGTTGCGCCGAAAGCGCTGCTGCAACACCTGCTGCCTGGCCCATGAGCTGAGCACAATATCGTTGCCGAAACTGCGGCCCACGCTTCATCGCACTACGTCCCGCTGCGATAAGACCGTCAACTCCCTTGGGAATAATCATCCTATAAGGCACATCACAACCACCTTCCACAAATATTTTGTCGTCATAATAGGTGAACATCAGGTCATCGAACCGTGCGCCCTTTTTCACATCATCATGAGTCAACATATATTCGCTATCAATACTCTTGCCACCGCGTGCCTGAAAATAAGGGGAGACCACGGAAAGACCGGCATCTTCAAATCCGGGAACCCGATTATTCAGGAAACACACAAACTCATAAAGGAACGGCCACATCCGTTGTTGAATCTTTGATAGTGCCAGACCATCTCCCGGATGAAAATTACCATTTACACGCGTACGGCAACTGAAAACGGTAGTTTCAACTTTCACTGGCATTGGCGAAAGATCCAAGACGGCAAAGTCCCCCACCACCTGCGAAATCTCAAATTCGCCGGACTCCCAAGCTTCTCGAGCCCAGGGCATGAAATGCGGACTTTCAACACCATGCTGCGCCATCCACAACTTGTCATCATTCCCCAGTTCACCCAGGGCCTCTTTGGCTTCCACATATTTCTTGCCATCGACACCATCCACGGCAAAGAAAGAACCCATCGAGGGATTTTGAGCCAATTCTGCAACCGGCGCACCGGCACGGTCCGCGATATCAGCCGTACCAGTGCAATCGACCACCACCTTGGATTTAATGGCCAAAGTACCGGATTTATTTTCAACAAAAATACCGCAAACTTTGTTGCCTTCTGTGATCACATCGACCACAAGACTTGAAAGCAGAATTTCAACACCCGCTTCCTCCAACATTACCGTTGCCACGTAAGGCACCTTCTTGCTGTCACGAAATTTATTTGTCCCGACATTGCGTTTCTCACCGTCGGTCACCCGCTCATTGAATTCCTGCGGCAGACCACCTAGGCCATTCTTAAATGCCTCTGGATTCTGCAGCGCCAGATGGAGGGATCCACCGGCGAACATACCGGGGCCCATATTGCCACCGAGACAACCAAACGGTTCGACCACCAATGTCTTTGCGCCGAGGCGGCCGGCAGCAATTGCGGCCAACATACCTGATATCCCGCCACCAGCGACAGCGACATCCACGTCGTAAACAACCGGAATCTTACTCGCCGGACGTTCAACATGTTCCCTTACATTCCAAAGATCTGCACCGCTGCCGGTAAGCTTTGACCCAGCCGCGGAAGTTTCATCTGCTACCACTTGTTGTTTGGCCATTAAAATTCAACTCCTGGTTCAATCGTTCTTATCCTGTTATAGACAATATCCGAACCAAATCATCCGATTGATTGACATTATCAACAACGAACAAAGCAAACATTCCGGTTGCCCGCATGGGTTAACCAGAGCCAACCATTCAAATCTTAATTTTCACAACTGCGATCCGCAATTCATTACCCCATACATAGCCACCTCGTTATTGATGCACTACATGCCACGAAGACCACGGCAAACCCAGGATCGCGCCTCATGCCGACGCAAAGCCACAACCCGGAATCGACACCCGGCTGGCAACAAAGGCGCATAGGGCCGCAATCGTGACAAATACCGCAGCAACCTGAAAAACCGACGATAGGCCCGGGCCATCGACGAGCAACCCACTTAACCAACTCTCCGCCCCACCAACACCGAATACAAATACAAACTTGGCGCCAAAAAAAACCCCCAACCATGAACGCGGCGCATATGTTGCAATGAGCGTGTTCTCAATCGGCTGAATGGAAAACATAAAGAATGCCCCGACACATACAATCACCAACAGTACATAACCGGTGGTCATCGAGATCAAATACACAAAGAGGATAATCAGCACCAGACTGACTACGTATAACCAACGACCCTCGTAGCGGTCAGCAAGATAACCCGCTACATATTGCCCCACTGCACCCGAAAATCAGAACCACGCCAGCCAAATCCCACCCAGCATGCTATTCTCGTCCGCATTGGGCCAACCACCGACAACCAACTGCCTTGGCAACATTGTTAGGATCATGTGATAGAACATCCCACCACAGGTCATGGCCGCCAATAAAAACACGAACAACCAGAGGCAAGCCTTCCCCGCAATCGATTGACCGGCCGCAGGCACGTCGGCATCACGATCCTCAATAGGCTGATCAAACACAGACGAACGGTACAACCATACCGCACATAAAAATGAAGGAATTGCTAGACTGATAAATGCCCAGCGCCAGGAACCGGTCCAGGCAGCAACCAGGGATGCAAATGCAGGACCTGCGCTGTCCCAACACTTCCAAAGATACCGTTGATTCCAAGCGCCCGACCACGCGTCGCCACGGATTTATAAATCATGGCGATACCCACAGGATGATAGATGCTGGCCGCCAATCCCAGAATGACTACTCCAATCGCAAGCAGCCAAACAGATTGGCTTACTCCAACCATCAATGCCCCCCAGCCCACAGCCGGCAAAAAACGTCACGAGCAGCCGCTTGTCACCCAGTCGATCGCCCAACCATCCCACAGGTATTGCGCCCACGCCATAACAGAAATTAGCAACCGTAACGTAAACATCCATGCCGCTAATTGAAAGTCCCAAGTCATCCGCCATAACGCCGAGCAGGGGAGAAAATAAGATCATGAACATGTGGGTGAGACTGTGCCCGGCACCAGAAAAAACAGGATATGACGCTCCCGACGCCTTGGCTTCACCTCATGCTGTGACTTCAACTGGTTACTCATTGTGCTTTTCACATTGCATATTCACATCCAGGATCTTACCATCGCAATCTACACAACCCAGTTCCCCGAATCTACCATGCCTCTATAGCAACACCGTCATGACTGGCTGCTGCGTACATTGTCATCTTCTACAAAGCAACGTACGATTGGCCGGACACCACCAAAACCCTCCTCCTGTCAGGTCGATACTGTGCGTGAGAATCATGCAAAGCAAAAGCTGAAAGTCGGCAAACCTGTGCTTGGATGCTTCGTGCGGTATGCCGATGCTGACATCGCTGAATTCCTGAGCCTCCAGGGCTTTGATCTGCTTGTCTATGACGGCGAACACGGTGTGCTGGAGCCCAGGGACTGCCAACAAATGGTGCGGGCAGCAGAATTACATTCCGTTACACCGATTGTGCGACCGGCAACCAACGATCAATCCCTGATCCTGCGATATATGGATACCGGCGCACAAGGGGTACTGATGCCGATGGTGGAATCGCCGCGACAAGCCGAAGAGGTTGTCCGATCAGCCAAATACCCACCCATCGGCAAACGAGGTGTGGCCGCAGTGCGAGCAGCAGATTACGGCCAACGAGAACCCATTGACCAATACACCCAGATAGCCAATGACAACACGCTTGTTTGCGTGCAAATAGAATCAACTGCAGGAATCGACGCGTTACCGGAAATCGTTTCTATTGATGGCATTGATGTTGTCTTCATTGGACCGTCAGATCTTTCCAGTTCCCTCGGGGTTCTAGGCCAACTGGATCATCCGAAGATGCAACAGGCCATGGACAAGATCAGCCGGATTGTCAACAATTCACCGAAAAAGTTGGGCTTGATGGTCCCTAATGCAGATGCAGCAAAACAATGGATTCAAAGAGGCGCCAGTTTCATCACGGTCACCTGCGAAATGATGCTCAAGGCCGGATGCCATAATTACCTTGCCCCCATACACAAAGCAACAACTCAATGAAGACATGGTGTTGATGTTCGTGGAACACGCCAGCGTTGGTTCTGGCAACACGCCCAAGAGGCGGTTTGACCTGAACGACTCGGCAGCATTGGTTAGATTATTGAAATTTTGGAGCATTGTCCCATGGCCACGATTGTATGCACAGGACCAGTCGAACCTTTACTCTATGACATGATGCAACCATTCGGTGAAGTCGTGGTGGCGCCGGATTATACAGTCGAGTCCCTGATCCCCATGATGAACGAAGCAGTGGGCCTGGTGGTGCGAGGTGAGGGGCTGGCCAACAAGAAGGTAATTGAATCGAGCCCAAACCTGAAGGTCATTGGCCGACCAGGCGTTGGCTACAACAACGTGGACATTGCGGCTGCAACAGCGAGAAAAATCCCCGTTGTTTTTGCTCCCGGCGCTGGTGCACGCGCAGTGGCTGAAGCCACAATGGCCTTCATGCTCGCACTATGCAAGAACCTGCCATTCTGGGACACCCAGCTTAAAACTGGCAACTGGCATAGCCGCTACGAATCAAAACCGGGCGATTTCGATGGTGCCACACTCGGCATCGTGGGACTGGGACGTATTGGACAGATCGTTGCCCAGTTGGCCATGCCATTTCAAATGAAAATCATCGCCCATGACCCTTATGCCGACCCGGACACAGCAAAAACGCTTGGGGTCAAGCTGGTTTCACTGGAACAACTTATTGCAAAGTCAGACTTCATCACAATGCATGCACCAGCAACTGATCAAACACGTGGCATCATTAATGTAGACATCCTCAAACACGTTAAACCCGGCGCCATCCTGGTAAATCTTGCGCGTGGCGACCTGATCACGAGCTTGGATATCCTTTACGACGCACTGCAGGATGGACGGCTTGCGGCTGTTGGCCTGGATGTTTTCACACCCGAACCACCCGATATCAACCACCCGATCTTCAAATTGCCTAATTGTCTAACCGCGCCACATTCCCTTGGTGGCACACACCGCGCCCTGGGAAAACTATTCAACTCCATGGGCAGCGACATGGTTTCAGTGCTAGAGGGGCGACGCCCCAAACACCTTGTCAACCCCGAGGTCTATGCATGAATCTCTGTATGGTTGGTTACGGTGCAATTGCTGAAGAGCACATGAAGGCTTTCGCCAGAATCGATGGCGTCCAACCCCATGTTCTGGTTGGCCGCCGCCAAGATCCTTCGAGAAATTTTGCAGAAAAGTGGGGATTCAAACACCACACGTTGGATCTCAATGCAGCCATGGCGGACGATCAGGTTGATGCTGTGGCCATCACATCACCCAACGACCAACACGTTCCCCAAGCACGGGCAGCACTTGAAGCCGGCAAACACGTGCTACTGGAAATACCCATTGCACTATGCCTTAATGAATCACTGACAGTAACCGAGCTTTCCCGTACCGTTGATAGGCGCTTGATGATCTGTCACACCATGCGGTATATGCCTGGCTTGATCGAAGTTCAACGCCGAGTGGCCGAGGGACGCTTTCACCTTTATCAATTTATTGCATGTTTCGGAATCCTACGCCGTGATAACACCACCATGCACGGCACCCCGCGATCCTGGACCGACAACATCCTCTGGCACCATGGCGCGCATCTGGTTGATTTGGCTCTATGGAGCAGTGGCACGAAAAAACCAACAAACATCGACTGCCGATTTGGTACCCCACACCCCAAGCAGGGCGTCATGGATCTGTCATTGACGATGACCCTTGATCGCGGCGTGTTGGCAACGATTACTGAATCCTACAACATCTCACAGTGGCGGTGGCGAGCTTTGTTTATCGGCCACGAGGATACGCTTGAATTTGATGCTGGCACCCTGTATGACGGCGCCGGCAACGCGATCTTGCCCCATCAGTCCACGCTTGACCTAACTGACCAGGATGCTGAGTTTGTCAATGCGATCCGGGAACAGCGTGATCCGGCCATTAGCGGCGAAGAGGTTCTACCGACAATGCGTACCCTGCAAGTGGCACAGCAACGCGCCGAACGGCAAGATGTGACTGACAATTAAAGAGAATCTTCAGCCCGATTGCCAACCATCTACTGTACGCCCTGCCCTAACCATTTTCTCTCATCTACGAAAACCAAAGATGATTGGCATTTTCACCTGCCACAAGACGAATTGCATCGCCTTGAATCGGCAACTTGCCATGAAGCAATAACTCTAGATCCATTTGGTATTCCCGCATTCCACCCACTACTGGATAGTTGGAACCCCAACATAGGCGGGATGGACCAAATGCTTCAAACGCTCTATCCAGCAAACCGTAAAATAATTCATGTGGATATTGGCAAAGCATATTCATACCCGACACTTGGAAATACACCCCTTCAAACTGCGCCAGGCGTAGAACATCCGCATAGTTTTCGAATGCGGGGCCATCAATTCCGTCCGGATTTCCCAGGTGAGTTAGAACCAACCGGCAACCAGGGTGCCTGGTCAGGAATGATTCAAGGGCCGGCACACAATTCACGACACCATCAGGTGTATAGAGCAGAACAATCAGCTTCAAATTCGCCGCCGCATCAAAAAGGTGAGGCGCGAAGGTAAACGCATCGGCCATGATGCGAACACCCTTGATTTGCCCTGAACACTCCCACTTCTCCAAGTCGCCAACACATGATGGTGATTCGTGGTCAACCATCCCAACGGCCGCGAATTGTTGCGGCTTGCTGGCTGCAATGCCGCCAATATAGGAATTGTCGTATTCACCAATATGCTGTGCCAACACTGCACGCTGTACACCAACTTGGTCCATGACCGACTGGACCTGCTCAATTGGTTCATACTTACTTAAACCACAATGGGTATAAGAATCGACGATTAGCATTGAATCTGACAATGGCGATTCACCGGTCATATCACTGAGAACAATCTAATCCTGAAACTACCAGGGATTCGCAGGCAATGCTCCTGGAAAACGGTAACCCCAGCGCAACCCGCCATCGCACCCGCCGATAGAATGTCAAACCCCCTCGCGCTCGCCCGCATGACCCCATGAAACACTGATATTCTGGTCCCAAAGCGGCCACTATTTTATTCGCAGCAGATCCAGCCAATGCACCCAGCCCCCCCCATGCGGCTGGGCCAAATATAACCCAAGAGCCTAATCAACAACCGCGCTAAGCGCTGAAGCTGCTTCCACATCCACATGAACTCGTTGCATTGGGGTTGTTAAAGACGAAACCACGCCCCATCACTTCAGCCTTGAAATCGATGCGAGTGCCGTTGAGATAAAGGTAGCTCTTGGCATCACAGACGATTTGGACGCCGTGCTGATCAAAGGATTCGTCGGCATCATTGTGCTGCTCGGTCAAATCCAACATATAACTAAATCCAGAGCAACCGCCACCCTTCACGCCAACCCGTAGACGCACATTCTGCTCGTCAAGTTCCTGCTTCTGGATAATCGTCTTGATCTCACGAGCCGCTGTCTCAGATAGTTCAATACCCATTATTGGTCTCCATTAGACTGACTGGCCGGAATTGACGAGGACTTAACCGCCATTCCGCCGCCGGGCACCTCGCGCAGCATTGCCGAGAGCCAACCGACATCTACCACATCGCACAATTATACATTCAAGCTGGTTATATTTCCATTTGCAATGCCTTGGTCGACCCGGAAATATTCCTGTTCTTTGCCTTGGCAGACGCCTTGCAACCGATTATCATCCTTGAGGTTATCCTCGGTAGGATCCGGATCGCCCTCGCGGGCAGTAATCCACAAATAGATTTATCATGAGGCATAACGCAGTCGGCAGAACCTGAATGGAACAACTACTATCCATTGCAATCTTTCTTGGTTTTGGCCTCGCATTTGTCCTGGTCAACCTCCTGGTTGGTAAAGTTGTACGCCCGACAATGCCCAATGCCGAAAAGGAAGCCATTTACGAATGTGGCGAACCGACGATCGGCAACAGCTGGGTTCAGTTCGACTTGCGTTTTTATATTGTCGCATTGTTTTACCTGATCTTTGATGTCGAGGTGGCAATGATCTACCCGTGGGCCGTGGTCTATCGTGAAATGCCGCTGGTGGCCTTGGTACTGGGCGCCCCATTCATCGGGATCGTCATTATCGGTTATGCCTACGAATGGTATAGCGGTAGTTTGGATTGGGTACGATCAAGCATTAATACTTCAGTTAAAGGCACGTCCGGCATCAATATGCAGCAACTGGCCCGGCGAGATCCTGAAGTCATCGAAGACGAGGTCACGACGTAAATCGCCTTCTTAAACCATATCATGCCCGACCGCTATAAAACCGTATTACTTTTTGGAGCACCTGGCGCCGGCAAAGGCACCCAAGGCAAAGTACTGGGCATGATCCCGGGTTTTCATCATTGCGCATGTGGCGATGTATTCCGATCCATTGACATCAAGAGTGAACTGGGAAAAGTATTTTATGAATACAGTTCCCGCGGCGAGTTGGTTCCGGATGATTTTACAGTCAAGCTCTGGGAGAATGCCATTCATGCAAAAACGGTGGCCAACGACTTGAAACCTAAATATGACTTGCTTATCCTCGACGGCATCCCGCGCACAATTCGGCAGGCAAAAATCATGGAGGACCTAATTGATGTGCTCAAGATCATCCACCTAGTCTGCGACAACCAGAAATCTATGTTTGAGCGCCTGCGCCGCCGAGCCCTAAAAGAAAACCGCTATGATGATGCAGACGAGAAAGTGATTCGCCACCGCTGGGAAGTCTACGAACAGGAATCCGCACCGGTCATGTCACATTATGACTCCAGCCTCATTGCAGAAATCAACTCAATCGTCTCGCCCGCCGAAGTGCTTTACCAGACCCTCAAGATCGTCGTCCCAATTCAAAACCGACATTTTTCTGCTTTCCGAGGGTAACAACCCTTACGGCAATCCGCCGATCAGTTTGCCAACCTACGGACCTTCAGCCAACCCACCCACCGTGTGGTAGCGATCGATCGCCGGGTATTCAAGTCGATGCACCTTACCGCCAGGCCACCGAATTTCTATTTTTTCAACCTTGCTACTGTCCCCCAATCCAAAATGAACCATATTGGCGTGCTCGGCGCTATAGGAATCACCCGCAACGAGTTTGGCAACTTGGCGCCGACCATTGGATTCTAACATCACCGTTGCCCCGAGTGGGGAATAGCCGAGACCAGACTCCCGCAGCCGCAAACCGATCCAATGATTCGATGTCTCCATGCGGTTCATATATACATGCAGACGATGACCCCGCTGATCATTTTCAAAATACCGTTCGCTCACAACCAGATCGACCCGGCCATCACCATTGAGATCATCGCTCACAACAGACCGGCCATCGTATTCACCTGCAATACCCATTAAAAATGCCACATTCTCAAAACCCAGGCCATTAAGATTCATGAACAGAACATTGTGTTCAAAACCATTCCAGGAAAGCTCTCCAGACCTCAAGGGCACCAGTGTCTTTCGAAACAGGTTGTTTACATGGCGGTTCTCTCGCGAGCTACCCGTGTAAATGTCATGGCGCCAAAATGTCGAACAGTAATCCTTTGCCGTCGAACCGCTGCTATGCCCATTAGCAATATAAACATCACGATCACCGTCATTATCAAAATCAAATGACGTTGTACCCCACGACCAACCGGTTCGCGCCACACGATCAGCATAAGTTGGCGGCACAAGCCTGTGACCACGTGTTAGGAACATCCGGTTACCGTAACTCATCTCCTGCCGCTTGTGATGAATATCCGGCATATCCGATCGCCCAAGACCCAGCTGATCCAAGCGATTGGCTGTTGTCGAGCTCATGCCGACCAGGTACATGTCTACGCTTCCATCACCGTCAAAATCATCGAATGTGTGCGCCATGCCAAACAGGTGGCGCTTGGGAAAAACAGTTTCGGTAATGTCCCGAAATACTCCGGTGCCATCGTTTTCATAAAGATCAGCACCAGAAAAATCGCTCACAACCAACAGGTCTGAATCACCATCGTCGTCATAATCAATAAAGGAAGTGCTATAGGTCCGCCGCCGACGCTTGGCTTCCAATCCGGAAGCATTCGTCTCATCCGTAAAAATGCCATCGCCATTATTCTTCAGAAGATAGCCCTGATAACCATCGTTGGCATCGTAGTAAGGCGTAGGCATTTGACCGCCCATGAAGGGCCTTTTGTACTGCGCCAACCATATGTCCAGGTCGCCATCAGCATCAATATCCGCAACAGCCAGAACAGGCTTTGCACTGACCTTGACGGCAGCGGCAAATACAGATGAATTTTGGTCAAATCGCCCCGACTGATCACCCTGATAAAGAATCAGCCTGCCGTACCCCCCCACGACAAGCAAATCAACCCACCGGTCACCATTGAAGTCAGCTAAAACACCTCGTGCAAATGGCTGGTTATCCATGTTCTCGATCAGCAATTCATCACGAAACCGCCAGGACGACAGGGCATCATCAGACCGAACCAACCCGTCACCATATTTTGACCGTTGGGGATCATCGGAAACCATAGATTTACCCGCCATTTCGGATGGCACGGGACGGTCGGATACGTTCCAGTAGACACGATTCCAACCGGGGATAATAACCTCAGAAAGACCATCGCCGTCGAGGTCATAGAATAACGGCCGGGCTGATGCGGGGGGTCCATCGGCATGCAAGGTATGCGTATGCTCAAAATTAGCCGTACCGTACCGGCGGAGGATGCGTGCATCGACAACCTCGATGCGATCTGCCATGGGCAATCCATTAGGTCCCAGTTCCCTTGCCCATTGAACTAGGAGCTTGGCCCGAATAATGGTGCGCTGACGCTGTAGGTCTGGGCCAACAACATGCAACACCACGTTAACCGTGGACCGGGGACCACCTGGCGTATTGGGCTCAAATCGCCAGTGGTGCCATTCCGTCTGAACAAGTTTGTAACCATCACGCCGAAATGTTTCCAGATACCCCAACCAAGTGTCATGATCCATCGTTTCAGATGGTGGACCATGTTCGGTAATGCTAATACCCCAATCCAACGTTTGTGCCTGCCTTGGCCGGCCAAGAATCATCTCGCGGAACAGGAATCTCCCAAGCACATCAAATTTGTCGGTCGCACCACGTAACTGATCCCAGAGATCAATAAACGCCGCCTCGTGGTGCTGAGCGACCAACTCATCACCCCAAACCGCCTCGTCCAAGTCTTGCCGCTCGGCCATCATTTCCACGTCAACATTTGTACGAACCACCGGAATCTCACTAGGTGGATAATTCAGCCACGGCCATAGCCACGCACCCACAAACAAGCAGATCACAAGTATGACCACGGTGACAAGCAGCCATAGCATCGCCCCACCACCTGATATGGCATTGCGACAGGCAGAGCCATCATCCCGCTGCCGCAAACAAGCCAAATCACCATGCATGTCTATTTTGCTCCGATAAAGGACCAGCAGCTCGTGCCCAGATCTGCGATCAAAGCCACATCGTATATGATAGCTTGCACGGTGTTGTCGTCTGCGGATCAGGAACCTTGAAAACACCGAACCCCAGCCTATTTGGAGCAACTATCAATGGCGAGCAAGAAAACCATTGGCATCTTAACCGGTGGCGGTGACGTCCCGGGACTCAACTCGGTCATTAAAACAATTGTCTACGGCAGTTCGGCCCATGGTGGCTATAAGGTGCTTGGCATACGGCGTGGCTGGGAAGGACTCACACACCTCGACGACAACGACGATATCACCAGCCGATATATCGTGCCCCTCGACCGGCAGAACACGCGAAGCATCGACCGAACGGGCGGCACATTTCTGCATACTTCACGCACCAACCCGAGAAAACTACCTCTGGCGAACATGCCAAAATCGGTGCAATCCCGAGCAGCACGCCTTAAACAGATTAAACCCGGCATCGTGGATGCCACCCCCCTTGTGCTGGAGAATCTACAGAAACTTAAAATTGACCATCTTGTGGCCATTGGAGGGGATGACACACTTGGCTATGCATCAGTACTCAATGCCCAAGGCGTACCAATCGTGGCGGTACCCAAAACAATGGACAACGACGTGCGGGACACTGAGTATTGCATAGGCTTTTCAACCGCGATGACCAGGGCCGAAAGCATTCTATCGCGAGTACGTACCACATTGGGATCTCATGAAAGAACGGGGATATTCCGCATCTTCGGCCGCGACTCGGGATTCACTGCGTTGTATGCAGCCTACGTCACATCGATTCGCTGCTGCATTCCAGAAGTCAAGTTCGAGATCAATACACTTGTTGATTTACTGATGCATGACCGACGTGACAATCCCAGTCGATATGCAATGGTCATTTTCTCTGAGGGAGCAACATGGACCGGCACAAGCCAACGTGAATACGGAGCCCCTGATCTATTTGGACACCGCAAGAAAGTCAATATTGCCGAGGCGTTCGCCACTAAATACACGGAGATGGGAGGCGGCGAAACCGCTATTATCGACCTGACCTACGAGTTGCGAAGTGGCGAACCAGATTTCCTGGACAAAATGGTGGCATCCAGTTTTGCCACCATGGCATTCGACTGTATTGCAAGTGGCGCTAACGGTCGCATGATGGCCATCCGAAATGGCTGTTACACCGACACCCCCATCCCTAATGTAGCCCTGGGCCCACGCCTGGTTGACGCCGACAGCATGTACGATAAAACACGCTTTCGGCCAAACTACACGTCCAAGCAAGGACTGCCAATCTTCATGACAAAGGCCTAGTCTTCAAGCCTATGGCCGGATAGGTAACCACCTAGAAGTTGCCGGCTTGCATATAGGCTGAAAAACTTGGCCCTCCATATATATACGGTGAGTTACCGCAAATCCCCCCAAGGCACACCAGCCATATAAATATTCGATCAAGGAAGATTAATCACACACACTTAAATGATCTGAAATCATGACCCCCAACTCCCGGAAGATCAACCTACATGGGTCCGAATCATCAGACAGTACTGATGCAACCATCCCCGCATCTGCCCTCCGTTACCGCTTTTCGCGCAGCAGTGGTCCGGGTGGGCAGAATGTCAACAAGGTCAACACAAAAGTCACCATGGCAATCTGCATGAGTGATCTAAAAAAGGCCTTAGATCCAAAGGCCTATAGACGTTTTGAAAAACTTTATGTCAATCGGCTCAACCAGGAACAACTCGTGATTAACTGCAGCCAATGGCGAAGTCAAATTTCCAATCGGAGAGGCTGTTTAAACAAGTTGCGGAAGTTGGTTGACGAAGCCTACCTGGAACCCAAACGGCGTATTGCGACCCGGCCATCACCACGAGTCAAACAAAAACGCCTAGATCGCAAGGCTCAGCAGTCTCAACTCAAGCGTCTGCGGCGACCTGTTCAAAAACATAACCCTGACTAGCTAACCAGCATCTGCATCCCCATTATGACACCAGACATCTCTTGATTCACTTGGCCCACCGGAATCCCGCTTCGAGCAGTCCGATTCTGCCCCACCACCCCCTTGCAGCCCAAGAAGGTCAATAGTGGCTATAATGTGGTGCAATCGGCCCATAACGGTGGGCACCCAAGAGGTTGATCATGCTTATAAAATTGATGCGATCAAAAATCCATAGAGCTCGGATTACCCAACGGGATCCGGACTATATCGGCTCAATTACAATCGATGAAGATCTCCTGCGCCAGAGTGATTTACGACCTAACGAAGCCGTGCTTGTGTTGGACATTGATAACGCCGCAAGATTTGAGACGTATGTCATTCGGGGCGAACCGGGGGCTGGCGTCATTGGCATCAATGGTGCCGCTGCCAAACTGGTCGAAATTGGCCATCGGGTGATCATTTTGGGTTTCGGTTATCTTGCCGCTAATGAAATTGATGATCATGTGGCAAACGTGGTCGTCTGCAATGAGGATAATCGTGTAGTTCAACGTCTACAATACCCCAGCACGATTGACCAAACCGTGGAGGCGTAAGCCGCCTCTACTCACCAATGGCGGCCTTGTGGCCGCGAGGCCGACAGATGCCATTTCTCTGGTGCTGCGGCAATACACCATCAAAGCGGCATCTGATGATGCTTGCAGCATAGGTTTGGCGATGGCCAAGACCATTCGAATCAGCCTTGCCAATAAATGTCAATTACTTTTTGGCGCGGCTGTCGTTTTAATCCTTACAGCCGCCCTATCGGTCGCCTGGGTTGGAATGCAAACCCTGATTAATGAGGGGCAGGAAGACCAAGCGAGACGAGTGGCTGACCTTTGGCTGCACGGTAATATCGAACTGATTGGCGACATACCACCGGCCAAGAACACCCAGGGTAAAGCAGACAATTCAGATATCACCCTATCACTCATCGAGCAGGGAGAGTTCGAACAACATACGAGATCCGATCCATTCCTCCATGAAACCGTCCATTTATTCTCGAACCCCCCTTTTCGCAACGAACGATTTCGTGAAACACACGACACCGATAGTCGCACCTACTATCAGTACGCTCGAGCAATCCGTAAATCACACCGCAAAACCAAGGACTTCAGCCTCAATCGATCCGGTACTGGCGTTGCCGATCCACTTGAGATGATATTACTCATTGAAATTCGGCCCGATCAACTTCAACGACATGAAATACTGATTCAAGCATATATCATTGCCGCAGGGTTACTGGCCATCCTGCTGGCTATCTGCGTGTTCTGGTTCATCACCACGCGACTGATCCTGTCACCCGTGCGCGTGTTGCGGGATACTGCGGAAAAGATTGCCGAAGGTGACACAAATATCCGGGCCGACATCAATACCGGTGATGAATTCCAGCAGCTTTCCGAGATGTTCAACACAATGGTCAGCAACCTGAATGCCAATGAACAACAGCTTCGCCAAATCAACAAGGGGCTCGACCTCAAACTCGGGGAACTGGCAGAACATAATGTTGCACTCTTTGAAGCCGACAAAATCAAGGGTGAATTCCTGGCCAACGTGTCGCACGAGCTTCGTACACCACTGCATAGCATGATCGGGTTTGCGGAAATCCTCGAAGAGACCCTAAAGGACCGAACCGGACCGGTAGATGAAAAGCGTAAGCGGTATATCGCCAACATCATCTCGTCGAGCCGACGACTCCTCGACCTGATTAACGATCTATTGGACTTGGCAAAGATCGAGGCTGGACGACTGGAAGTGCAGGTCGGGCCCCTAAGTATTGCTGATGCCGCCGAAGGCTTGATCAATCTGATCAAACCACAGGCTCAAAAAGCCCAGATCGATCTAAGACTCAAAATGCCAAAAGATCTACCGGCAGTAACAACCGATGCCGGCAAGGTTCAGCAAATCCTGTTTAATTTCCTCGCCAATGCGGTCAAATTCACGCCCCCCGGTGGGTTTATCACGCTCTGGGCTGAGGTGGTCGGCACGGCGCCGACAAGACAACTGCGAATTGCCGTCCGCGATACAGGCCCAGGTATCCCCAAGGACATGCAGGGAAAGATCTTTGAGAAATTCACTCAACTAGACAGCACCGTTACCAGAGAACATGGTGGCACGGGACTAGGACTGACCATCAGCCGTGATCTGGCCAAACTTTTACAAGGTAAAATTGAACTGGAAAGCAACGACGGTCAGGGGGCAACGTTCAGTCTTGTAATTCCATTGGAATACACGTCACCCAGTACGCCGTTGATGCCTAAGAGACCAAACCTGCCGGCAGGAAACAGCAGCTGACGCACCCTTCAGTCGACAGATGCCTACTCGAGTTGTGCAACCGAGTTGGAGGTACTTGTGATCGGTGATATATCCTCGACAATCCGTCGCGCTGAGCGATCAGACTATGACTGTTTAGTGATCGTGAAAACCGTATAACCGCAAACCAGAATATAAAACCGGCAAGGAGTACGAGATCCTCGCAAGGGTCTTCGTTGATGACCATCAAACCGAAGGAACTGCCATGTCGGTACTGCAAACGTATCAGGATTCATTTGCATTCAATCGCACACGTACGATTGCCCTTTTGGACTCTGTCGCCGAGTTGGAATCGCCCACTGCGGCGCTTGGCTGGAGACCCGATGAGGGCCGCGCACACATTGCCTGGCAGTTGATGCATATCGGTGTAACCGAGGAGATGTTTGGAGTGGAACGCCTGGTCGATCGCCCAGAGGCAGCGCGTCACAGGAACCTGTGGGACCGCTTCCGCGGTGGGAGTGCGTCCGACGACACGATTCCCTCGGTGAATGAGATTCGTCAGGTGTTGAGCGACGGCCGTGAACTATTGACTGAGGCACTGCGATCTTTTTCGGAGGGCCAACTGGATCCGGTGATCTGGGTGCACCCCGCCACGCAAAAAGAGCTCAGCCTGCGAGCGACGCTGCAAATCATGGGCTGGCACGAGGGCCATCACCAGGGGCAGGCGCATATCACGCTGAATCTCCATCGGGCGAATCACGGTTAATAGCAGCCGAAACATCAAACTCGATACACTTTGTCTTTATCTGCTCACATGTCACAATTACAACTTCAAAACATCCGTATCGCACCGAGTATCACTTCAATATTTTAGGATCCAAACTGAATTTTATGATTGAATCAACTCACATCCAATTTTCGCCACAACTTCATGGCATATCTTATTAACTGGAAATAAACCCCGCCCATCAGAAGGAACGAAACCACACAAACATCCTTACGGAGGCGATCGGACTTACCTAACGTGCACCAGAACCTGCAGGATCCTCCGTTTGGTCGATTATTGTTCTGTCATGAAGAAACCAACGATGTTCTACCCAACCTTAAAAATTCTGATATTGTATATGTGCAAACTGCGGCATCCTCCGAGGCAACGGCCCCATGCGCAGACCAAGCGAAGCACCAAAACCAAAAATCGCCACAACTACTAAGTACGTGATACACCACCGCATAAAGAGAACCAAAATCAAATAATTTCCGGTATCACCAACCTGGATCAATTGAGTTGCGACAATTGGTATTTGTCCTCGAGCATGTTCTGGTGCAGTCCCCATCAGAAAAAGCACATACACCACAATAGAAGCCAGCATTGTGGGCAGTACGGCGATCGACAATGAAGCAAATCGATCAAGGCCCCGTACTGCAGCAGCACGCGCCACACCACCTGCGTTACATCCAAATACCAAAAGACACAAAACGATGTACAGGTGTGGCCATAAACTCCGACGAGTTTCCAACAACTCGACAACACGTCCACCGCCACAGAGGGTTAAGATGGCACCCGCCGCCAAGCAGATACCAACGGGAAGTAAAAACTGCACCAAGTTCCGCCCTGCCGTACGCCGCCCCCAACCTGCCAACCGATCCCACCATACCGTCCCCATCGATACTGTCGCCATGATTGGCAATTGCAAGCCTGCCAAGCCGACAATTTTCACAACAAGACCAGGCTCATGAAGGCCCCCGGCACCAACAAACGCACCGATCACTTGACCAGGCAAAACAATTAGGAACAACATGGCAAGAACGAGTGAACCGCCGAAGAGCCACACCACAAGCCAGCGGACCCGTCGACGCCGGGCCAAAACCCACCGGCCAGCAAATGCAGGTATTACACCCATCGCCAAAACTGCCGCCGATAAAAGTATCAAACGTATCATGGGCAACACCATCCCATCACCTGAGATCCGCGCCAATTGCCGTGATGCTCCGTCGACATGTAATACGACCAGCAAGACCAACCCCAACACCACGGCCCCGTAAATCCAGGCCCACAACTCGTGGCTGTGCGCTTTTAGCCAGTGGCGATTGACATTGGAACTGGGCACTTAACAAACTCGCTCAAGTTCAGACGGCCCCAAGCAGCATGCCAATTGGACTTGGACCGCATGGCATGCAAATTCAACCCGCGCTATTTCCCCACAACAAAGCAACACTCCATAATATATCATCGGTGACCTTGCCCCCTGAAACGAGTCCATGTCGAATGTTAGTGAATTCGTCATGGACGCATTCAGGAAAGGGTAAGAACCATGGCCAAGAAACGGCACGGCGCTGAGCAGATCATCCCAAAACTGAGGGAGGCGGAGGTTGAACTGGCAAGAGGACTGAAGGTCCCGCAGGTCTGCAAGAAGCTTGAGGTGACCGAGCAGACCTACTACCGGTGGCGAAAGAGGCATGGCGGTCTTCGGATGGACCAGGCCAAACGGCTGAAGGATCTGGAGCGTAAGAACGCTCGGCTCAAGAAGCTGCTGGCTGAGGCGGAGTTGGACAAGGCAATCCTGCGTGAGGCGGCAAGCCCAAACTGCTGAGCCCGGCCAAGCGACGGCGAGCGGTTGACGATGCGCGTAACGCGCTAGGCCGCCAGGTCGTCTCGGAACGCCGGGCGTGCCAAGTGCTGGGTCAGCCACGGTCCACGCAGCAGCGCAAACCGCATGTGCCCAATGATGAACCGAGGTTGGTCAAGCGAATGATTGAATTGGCGACGCAGTACGG
>CAUZIY010000041.1:0-20985 GCA_963579995.1 Phycisphaerae bacterium | reverse complement strand
GACCTGCTCAAACCAACGTCCAGGTTGAGAATCTAAATGACTGACTATTGAACCTCGCTTATCGTGCAGCCTGTAACGAATCCGAACCAAATATGGCCAGTGACTATTTCCGCTGTTGTCATTATGTCGCCAAACAAAAGCGGCATCGACATTGTGGTCTATAACATCCTCGTATTTCTGATCATTCTCGGTGATGTAGTAAGGAGAATAGTATTCAGGCGTCTTCACGCTTAGGAATCGTTGGTCGCCAGGATTACCAAGAGGTATGTCGAAATGACTGTACCACTTGATATTGCCGTCCTCATCATGATCCGGCTCACCGTCTGGTCCAAATGGGGCATCATCAATCACATCAGCAGCAAACTCCACAATGAAATCGCTAACGTTTTCCGAAAAACAAGGATGCATCTGGGCGACATGACGACTCAAGAAAGGATCATCTTCATCCAGAGAATCTTTATGAGAATCTTTATATTGATCCGCAAGATCTTCAGATCTGTATGGTGCGTCAAGAGAAACCTGCAATCGCTGATGGTTGAATGGGTATGCAAGCAATCCCATAACACATTGCTGGTAACTCTCGTCCAGATTGTACCATTCGTCGAGAAGATCCACTATTGCCCACTGTGTAGCGCCGGATCCCATATTTGATGAATCGAAATTTTTCGCAAAAACATCGGTTAATCCAAAATGAAGTTTGTCATACCATAAAGGTTTATAGCCCTCTACATCCAAAAAGCCCCTCAATTGCCCAACCCAATCATTCACCAAATAGTAGTCGTCCACAACGAACTTCGCGTGCACTACTGATAAACCTGAAGATGCTTTCTCCTGGAAAAATAACGCCTGCCTACCAAGCACCCAATGCGTCCCAACTTCATTTGGATTAAATGTGGGAAAACCATCGGAATCATATGCTTTCTCACCAAGACCAATACCTACAACAGAAGAATTATTTTTCCTCAACTGCTGTAAATGTCCGTACCAAATGCGAGCATGGGATGCATACCCTGCCCCTCTACCATGGAATCCGTTTTTACTACTTGGAGCCAGTGGTTCCAAGTCAGAAGCATCGACAATGTATACCAGTTGATCAGATCGAACCGCACGACGCGTCACAGTCTCAACTACTGCCGACGACGACTCCTTGCCATCTGGATCTATAACAGGGACGTTCGGGATTTCTTTATTTATGATCAAGAGGACGCCATTGCCGGACGGACTAATCATTCGATCCGCATCACGCCTTAACTGATCGCTGATTGCTCGCGAGTCCCCAATAACACGGCTAATTGCAACACCCTGGCTAATCGCAGATGACGTTTCGCTAAACATCACCTGAAGCACAAATATCATCACCGTGGCAATGGCGAAGGCGACCATTACTTCGAGAAGCGTAAATCCTGAATGAGTATTTATTCTGGTCATCATTTCAAAACGCCATCAGTAACCATAAGGATTTGACGCGTTGGACTTGGGTCTACCCGACTCGCCGGCCGCCCATACCAAATTCGATTCGGCCAGTGGGGAACGTCCCGGATGATACTATCTACAATTACGCCGTCGCTATCCGCATCAGTCACCTGGTAGATGACACCATTGCTATCAAGAATTTGATCGCCAATACGAACTTGATCAGGATCGTCCTTTGGCGTGTCGGAGTCGTGACGGTTGTCAAAATCAAAACGCAAGCCCCCGACACTATCTTCGGGATCATCTAATTCGATAGAAACCACATGCGGTATAGGTGAAAACATATCATGCGGTACAGGCGGGAAAAAAGAATAGTCCTCATCGTCAGTATAGTTGCTGATGTCGCTTGCTGGATTTGCCCGGTTGCTTTCACTAATAATCTCGTGCCCATTATATTGTGTACTAAGGTCGTACTGCCCACCTCCCTGCAACACAAAGACGTAAACCCGCCAATCAGGATTCTCTGGATCTCCGTTAACATCCTGAACAAGAGGTATCCAATAGAAATCTCGATTACTTGGATCTTCAGCTACTGCCGGATAGCTTCGATCATTAACGGTTAAATATCCGTAAACGTACCCCGGAAGTGGTACTGCAACTGAGAGGGCTACATGATCGGCTACATGATCACCAACGCTGGAATAATCATAGATCCCAGCCCCGACGTGATCCTTATGAAAAGTTGCTTCAGAATCAGTCCCATTAAGATCAAGCACCCCGCCATTGCGGTACGTAAAGGGACGTCCTTTTAAAAACGCCTTGATATTGTGGCTTAACCCATGAATTGTCACATCTTGAACCGTCTGCTTCTGTAGATATGTCGCCGTGGGAACAATCGAAGCAACAGCAACAACTCCTATTGCAAAAATCGAGATGGTTATGAGCACCTCTACAAGCGAGAATCCCTTAGTCCATCGTCTCATTGGATATAGTTGACAACGCGTATAAGTCATTCGGATATTCTCCGTCTACCGGCGTATTCGCCATCGCGAGTCCCGTCCTGTTTGTTGAGTATGGTGCCGCTGTAACGATTAAAAAAGATCGCCTGTCCATTTTCTTGAAACCATTTCCCCTCATTGCTCTCTAGATTCTTGTTTCCGATAGGCACCAGAACAGACTCGAAATTATCAAACTTCGCCTCCATATCATCCCAAGGTATACCCAATGCTTTTAATAAATCACCGTGCTTTAGAAAAGCCTCTCGATCATATACAAGAACCCCAATGACAGACTCAAAAGCTTCGAAAGAAAGTTTATGTTTATTTGAACTTGGATTTATACCTACTTCGTCCTCTTTCTTACTTGGTGATTCACCATCATAATTTTCAGCATTCGGGTGCCAAAGACCCGGATCGTACTCTCCGCCTTTAAACGTCTTGTCGCGGCAAATCAAACCACCTCCACAGGTAAGATTTGTGCTTTCATAGATCAATGGATCATCTGCCTGCGCATCATCCTCTTGTTTATCTTTTCCGCTGTATAGAACGTAGCCCCATGATTTTGCAGTGGATACCAAATGGCCATTCTCATTAAATCGGATTGCAAAAGGCAGCGAAAGCAACAATGGACCACTAGAATTCCGTGAGATCCCCAGGACACCAACAGAACTGGGCATCGTGATATATTCTCGGCCAGGGATATCTGAATAGGCGTTGCCGAAGGGTTCTATATTTGTCCCACCTTTCAACTTCGCCATTTGATTGTTCTCTACTAGACGTAATTCACCCGCCGGCGTAAAAATAATGGCTGTACCACTATATTCAGCCCCAGGGTAAGCCGGATCTATATCTCCGAGAGCAATCTTCTTGCGAACGGCGTATGGCCGGTTAGCCGCAACTGCAACTTGTATGGTATTTATACCGACCTTAATGTTATTTTTAGACAACATAAAGTTAACAACTGGGACAATGGTGGCTGCCATAATGACGACGATACCAATGACCAAAAGTAGTTCCACGGTTGTAAACGCACTGATCGCCGACCGGCATTTATGACACAATATTGGATGTTTGGGAAAGACGATCATCACTCAACCCCAAAACTGAAAACATTATCTTGTGTCCATTTAAACGCATCTAAACTTTTATCTGTTTCAGTGTAATTACCCCACTGACGATCAGGCCCGGCAGAAGCAAAGAATGGTGTTGAACGTTCTGGAAGCATCTTGCTATCATTGGAAAGACTAAAATCATTTAAAGGACGATAACGAATTGGGGTTTCCCAGGCATCGACCACGACCCTTTTGATCGAAACGGTACTACCGGAGTCATTTTTAACGGTGCATGTGAAATCATCCCCATCAACAGTCGCGGGAATCTCTAGAAGAACCCCATCGTCAAGATTGCCAATAAGTTGACTTGCGGACTGGACTTGCTGCACTTTATTAAGAAAATGCCCAATCGTTTTTCCATGCTTGCATACATACCTCCAGTACGTATCCAGCCCAAGCTTACTAATATCGCCCTGACGTGGTCGTCGTTTGTTAGCCTTCAAGTCCTGTTGCATGTCATCCTCTACAGGCATAGGAACGGGATGACCAATTTCAGCCTCAAATTCCGTGCTGATTGCAGCCAAAACCCGCAACACTGCTTTCGTTTTACTTTCACGGGCTGATTCCATGATCCAGCGCGTACTGCCAACCACAATTCCCACCAACACGACAATTGCAGCCATCATCATCACCAATTCCACAAGTGAAAAGGCGCTATTTCTGCGTCCGTATTGGTCACTAGGCGTCATGATGAATTCTCTACTTCCCACCAGCGCACCCTTTGCCACACAATCGCTTGGTTAAATCACTGCCTGGATCAATTTGACCAACGGCAGGAACAACGCAATAACGATAAAACCAACCGTGCCGCCAAGGAATACCACCATCAACGGCTCAAGCGTGGAGACCAGGGCCTGGACAAGTACATCAACCTCTTCCTCGTAATTGTCCGCTACGCGAACCAACATCTTGTCTAGATCGCCGGTCTCCTCACCAACGTCGATCATGTTGGTCACAATTGCATCGCAGACCTTTGCTTTCGCCAAAGGTTCTGAAAAGCTCTCGCCTTGCCGCACCGAATTATGGACATCACCCAGCGCTTTGGCATAGACGTAGTTCGCCGTCGTGTCCCTGGTAATGGTCAGAGCATCGAGAATCGGCACGCCAGCGTTGATCAACGTTCCCAGCGTACGAGCAAACTTGGCGACCGTTGTCTTGGCAATCAACTGACCCACAATTGGGATTTGGAGTACGGCCGTATCGATCACAGCCTGACCAAGATGGGTCTTACGAAGCATCTTGGTCACGAAAAAAATGATCACTGGGCTCGCCAAAAGCCAAAGCCATCCGGGAATAATCTGAGATTCGTTAAGCGTGCCACCAATCCACTTGCTGGTATTGATCAAAACCGTCGTGGCTATCGGCAGTGCGCTATCAAAGTCATCGAAAATCTTCACAAAGCTGGGTACGATGAAAACCATGATCCCCAGCACAATGATTGCAGCCACCGCCAGTACCACGGAAGGGTAGATCATCGCACCAATAATCTTGCGCTTTAGTGCCGCAGCCTTTTCCATGAACTCGGCCAGACGAGCTAGAATCAGATCCAATACCCCGCCAACCTCTCCTGCCGTAATCATTTTGCAGTAAAGCTTGTCAAATGCTCTGGGGTGCGCTGCCATGGATTCTGATAGGGTCATACCACCGGAGACACCGATATGAACATCCTCGAGAATATTCTTAAACAAGCCTGGCTTTTGCTGCTGCTCGAGAATCACCAATGATCTCAAGATCGGCAAACCTGCATCCTGGAGCGTTGATAACTGGCGGGTAAAGGCGGTCAGCGCCTTTCCAGGGACATTGCCAATAGTGATTGAGGCGGACCTCTTTTTTTTCTTTGCCGTATCGCCAGTCGTAGGAGCCGCCTTGGCCCCTTTGCTTTTGGTAACACGCTGCTCACGAACGGAAGTCGGGAAATACCCTTGGCTGCGAATCCGAGCAATCGCCTCATCGCTGCTTGCAGCCACGATCTTGCCTTTCTGAGGCTTGCCGGTGTCCGTGAGCGCTTCATATTGAAATGTGGCCATGGTCAGTCTCCAACAAATGGGTTAGCCATTGTGATTCCTAACTATCAATCATTGTCTCCCTAACCACTTCATCGATAGTCGTCAGGCCGTCATAAATGTTCAGCAACCCGGCGTCCCGCATGGTTCGCATCCCACGTTTCTGTGCCTCGGCCCGTAGAATCTGTGTCGATGCATCTTGCATGATTAATTCACGCATCCCATCATCCAGTAACATGATTTCAAAAATTCCCGTGCGGCCCTTGTACCCACTGTTATTACAGGTTTCACAACGTTCACCACGAAACAGATCGCGACCAGCCACATCTTCCGGCGTGAGTCCCAACTCCATCAACTGCTCTTCCGTTGGTGTATAGGTCGCCTTGCAACGCTCACAAATCTTCTTGACCAAGCGCTGGCCAATAATCCCTTCGATCGTTGCCGTCAACAGAAATGACTCCACGCCGATATCAAGCAGGCGGGTAATCGAACTGGGCGCGTCATTGGTATGCAGAGTTGTAAACACAAGGTGACCCGTCAGAGAAGCCTGGACGGCAATCTGCGCGGTTTCCAGATCACGTGTCTCCCCCACCAGAATAATATCCGGGTCCTGGCGCAGAAAACTACGAAGCGCTCTGGCAAATGTTAAACCCACACGAGCATTAATCTGCACCTGAACCAAACCATCAATGTCATACTCAACTGGGTCTTCAGAGGTAAGGATCTTCGTTCCCACCTCATTGAGCTCATTAAGAACGGCGTACAACGTCGTTGTTTTTCCGCATCCCGTTGGACCGGTGACAATTACAATCCCATTGGGCTTATGCAACAACTGACGGGTCAGGTCCAAATCGTCTTCACGTAAACCAATCTTTTCCAGGTCCAACTCAACCGTCGAGCGGTCCAACACACGCATGACCACCGATTCACCATAGACGGTTGGCAGCACCGCAACACGCAGATCAATCGGATTACCGCCAACGGTTAGCTCGATGCGACCGTCCTGTGGCATACGCCGCTCGGCAATATCCAGGTCCGCCATCACCTTAATACGGCTGGAGATGGCCATGGCCAGGTGTTTTGGTGGCGGTACCATCTCATAGAGGACTCCGTCAATGCGGTAACGCATTTTAAACTCGTCCTCAAACGGCTCGAAATGAATATCTGATGCCCGATCCTTAATTGCCTGCATCAGGACCAGATTAAGTAAACGCTTTACCTTGTTGTCCTCACTAGCCTCGATTAACTGCTCAAGGTCAATCGACTCACCACGATCACGTAAACCGTCAAGCTTGTCATCATCTTCCATCTGGTCCAGAAGACTGGAAAGCGACTCCTCCTCGCCCTCGCCGTAATACTGTTGCAGGAGTTGATCGATCTGCTTTGCGTCTGCAACGACCGCCTTGACGTTGTATCCCATCAGCAAACGTAGATCGTCCATCGCCTTGAAGTTGTCAGCAGACTTCATTGCCACCGTCAGGGTCTTGCTCGCCTCATCGAATGCGACCGGCATGACTTGAGACGCCGTAGCGGTCTCGCCGGGGATCATCTGTACGACATCCTCAGGAATCTCCATGGTCCCCAGATCCATTGATTCCATGCCCGCCTGGATTGCCAAAGCTCGGCTGACATCACCCTCGGTCACGTATCCCAATTCCGTCAGGAGTACCCCTAACGGTGCACGACGCTGCTCCTGCAGATGAAGCGCTTCGTGAACCTGCTCGCGATTGACCTTACCGAGCTTTGTCAGAATCCGACCAATTCGACGACCCTTGAGTTCCGTTACATCAGGTTGCTGATTACTGGATCGCGCCATGATTCGCCTCAATTAAATTCGAATCCAAAACCTCTTAGTATGAAAACACCCAAATCCACCAATAGATCAACTTGATCTGCCGGCCTTGCCCGAAAGTTCTACTCCACCGCCAAAACCATCGGAAACCATTAACGCAAAAACCAAATGTCCGTAGTAGAACTCCCAAAGCTTTGAATTATTTCATAGGCCTTAATAAATCGACATTTTATTTCGTTAGCGGAGGGAATCTGGCGGGTTAGCACTCACATAATAGCCACACTGAACGCAATGACAAGCGCCAGACACGCCCGAAAACAAAATACAGTTGGTTTTGGCGCCTCGCTTGCTGGTCGGTCACATGCGAGAGTGCAATTAAACGACCCTATCAACCGCCACCTTTGTCCGGTTCTTCATCGCCATCTTGAAGATCCGTACGCCCCACCGCTCCACCGGCATCTCGAATCTTCTCAGACAATAAGGCGGCATTTCGCCCCTTGTCAATCATTTCTTCCGGTGAGATGTTACCTGCGGTATACATGTCCCATAAATGGTCGTCGAGCAGTTGCATACCGAACTTCTTGCCCGTCTGGATCGATGAATCGATGCGATAAACCTTGTTTTCCCGAATCAGGTTGGCAATGGCGGGGGTGACGAGTAAGAACTCGTACGCGGCCATCATTCCCACCTTGTCGATCCGCGGCAAAAGCTGCTGGCTCAACACTGCCATGAGCCCAGTGGCCAACTGTACACGGATTTGCGCCTGCTGGTTGACGGGGAAGGCATCGATGATCCGGTTAATCGTGCCAGCGGCACCGGTCGTATGCAGCGTCCCAAAGACCAGGTGACCCGTTTCAGCGGCTCTAACCGCAGCTTCAATCGTCTCTAGATCGCGTAGTTCGCCAACCATAATCACGTCCGGATCCATACGCAGAGCGCGGCGAAGCGCCTCGGAAAAGCTGGGGACGTCATTACCAACCTCACGCTGATTTACCACCGATTTGTTGTGGTTAAAGTAGTACTCAATGGGATCTTCAACGGTGATGATGTGCCGGTCGACGGTCGTATTGATGTAATTGATCATCGACGCCAAGGTGGTCGTCTTTCCCGACCCGGTCGGGCCTGTAACCAAAAAAAGACCACGTGGCCGATGGCAGAGGTCAGGAACCACTGCGGGCAAACCAATCGTCTCGATGGTCAAGAGCTGCGTGGGAATCAGACGCAAACAGACTGAAATGTTGCCCTTCTGCTTGAAGATCGAAACACGAAATCGTGCATCTTTACCATATGCAAAACCAAAGTCCGCTCCGCCTTCTTCCTGTAACTCGTTTTGCGACCGTTCCGGTGCAATCGATTTCATCAGTGCGATGGTATCAGTAGGTGTAAGCACCTTGGTTTTAAGGGGTACCAGGCGCGTACGAATGCGCAAAGTGGGTGGCAAGCCCACGGACAGGTGGATATCGCTGGCGTTCTGCTTGATCGCGGTATCCAATAAGCGGTCAATATGAACTGTTGGCATTAATCTGTTTCCGAACTAGTGACCTCGGTTGATTCTTCTGCTTCTATTACTCCCTCAACCTGAGCAATACGTGCGATCTCTTCAAGCGTGGTTTCCCCGTCAAGTATCTTGAGGCGGCCGTCCTCGAGCAACGGTCGCATGCCACTCGACAGCGCCAACGCACGAAGTTGGTTAAGTGGTGCCCGTTTGAACGCCAAATCGCGCAACTCATTATTCATCTGCATCAGTTCAAAGATCCCCCGGCGACCTCGGTAACCATTATTGGCACAAGCCGAACAACCTCTCGCACGATAGATAGTTTTATCACCTAGGTCACTTGGTTTCAGGTTGCACAACTGCAGCAACCTCGGATTTGGCGAATCGTCCGGCTCTTTACAATCTTCACATAGAATCCGCACGAGACGCTGGGCCAAGACCGCCTGGATCGAACTGGCAACTAGAAACGGCTTGATCCCCATGTCAATCAACCGCGTCATCGCCGACGGAGCATCATTGGTATGCAGTGTGGAAAAGACCAAGTGACCTGTAAGCGATGCCTGGATGGCTACCGTTGCCACCTCCAAGTCTCGAATTTCACCAACTAGAATAATATTGGGTGCCTGCCGCAACATCGCCCGCAGAATCTTGGGGAAAGTCAGATCAATCGCCTCATTTACCTGGCATTGATTCATCCCCTTAAAGTTGTATTCCACCGGATCCTCGGCTGTGATGATTTTACGATCCGGGCGATTAAGTACATCCAACGCTGAATATAATGTCGTCGTCTTACCCGACCCCGTTGGTCCGGTCACCAGAAAGATCCCATTTGGCCGACGAATGATCCGGCCAAAATGCTCCAGTGTATCTTCCCGCATACCCAGATTCACAAGGCCCACACGTGCCGATTCAGGACGCAAGATACGTAGTACGATGGTCTCGCCATGATAGGATGGCAGGCAACTGACACGAAAATCAATCATCTCATCACCAACCTGCATCTTGATCCGCCCATCCTGAGTAGTACGCTTTTCTTCTACACGCATACCAGCCAGGATTTTCAGACGTGCAAGTAGAGCACTTTGCGTGCGCTTGGGAATCTTCTGACGCTCCTGACAAACACCATCAATGCGATAACGAAGACGAACACGATCGGCAAAAGGCTCAATATGAATGTCACTGGCTCGATTCATCACTGCTTCGGTGATGATCTGGTTGGCCATACGTATGATCGGAGCCTGACCCTCTTCATCTGTCTCGGCATCAGCATCCTGATCAATCGTCAGCCCACGGACATCGAGTGACTGCCCACGATCAATCGATGTATCAATCGACAGTTCCCGAATCTCCTGGTCAATGCTTGACTGGGTCTCACTAAACATCCGATCGATGTACTGCTGTATTTTTGTCCGGGAACCCAGCGCCGTATCGATTTCACAGTTCAATCGAAACCGGAGGTTGTCGAGCAGTTCTAGATCCATTGGATCATGGATCAGGATTCGCAATCGCCCGTTTGCCTGCTCCAACGGCAACACAAGATATTTTTTGATGAGATCCTCCGGAAGCAGGCTCTGATTCTCAGGGTTGATCACGTCTGGCTGCTCGAGATCGACATAATCCATCTCAAACTGGGCTGCCAATGCCTTGGCGACATCCCCATCACTCACATGGCCCAATTCAACCAATGTCTCGCCAAGGCGAGAACCTTTACCCTTGGAGACCTTCAGCGCCTCGTCCAGTTGGCGATCCTTCAGCAGCCCCCAATGCTTTAGCTGCTCGCCCAATTTGCGGCGTCTGCGAGCCATTGGCACCTCATAACCTGTTATAAATCTGGAAAACTCCCACCAGCAGGTCGTACTCGATCCACAAATCGCAATCAGGAGCCGACAACTGGTGTCCAAATATTATTGCCGAACTTGCCTTAAATTGCAAACACTTTCCTTAGAAGCATTTACAGAACACTAAACCATTAGCGATAACCTCTGATCAAAGATCGAGGGCAAATTACGGCGTCCCAATTTGGATCCGTCCAAACCCGTTTGCCTGAATTTTGTTAGACCAACGTTGTCTCATATCAAGATGACGATTCTGTACAAGCAGCTGAACGGGGACATGAAACACCTAACAAGCCGACCCCACCAGCAATTACCCTGTGTTAAATGCTGCCTAAAAGATTGATTAAAACCGCGCCGATTCGGTGTCACACCAGAATGAATAAAGCGATGCATTTTGTAAATAGAACCGAAATCGCACACGGCGCTTGGCATAATCACGAAGTGAAGGTACGCCACGCCACTGAACTAGGTGGCGGGTATTATCAGATGCAATCGGCATACAAATCTCCTTACCAAGCGCCGGCAAGGATGCAGCCCCCTCATCGATCAGTTCAACCAAGAGTGAACCACGTCCACAATTAGCGTTTACGCGTAGCACCTCGCCTTCCAGAACCATTGGCTTTGTCTCGATCATACCTTCGTCCCCGTTTGCATCAAGGGACACAAAGCCGTCTCGCCGGAGTGTTGCCAAACCAATTGCGGAACCAGCCTCACCTTGGGGAACTGGATAAGGAGGCCCAGAACCATGCATTGCCCATCTAGCACTGTAGTAGAACCATAATTCATCCCCCACGAGCAGCGGGGGCGTGCCTGCAATCGCCGAAGTACCGAAATCCCAATCACAGTAGTAACGACCCGCGGGAATGAAATTACCTCGGTCTGCGGCTCGCTCCCAATGCAATCCATCATGACTGTTGATCAACTGCGTATCGAAACAACCACTCAATTTATGGTAAATCGACAATAGGCCTATGTACTGATCTTCATAGACAAAACCCGTATTGTTGTAATGCTCATCCCCAGCCCCATCCTTTTCATCAATAGGAAACATCAATTCAGGTGTGGTCCAATTGATGAAATCATCACTCACGGAGATTGCCCGCTGGCGGAGCTTAGGATTGTCGGTCTTGGGATCTAGAGGATGTAGCTTCCCCGCTTCATCACGCCAAGCACGACCACCGTCATAAAACTCCAGTCGGCGGTTGGTTCTGGGGTCAAGGAAAATTTTAACAAAGGCTACGTAGCAATTTCGCTTCGTATCGCACATCAGATTTAACGTGTCACCAATTGAATCGGAAAAACGAAATACCGGTTCTGACACCTTATTCCACCGCAGCCCATCCGGAGAACAAGCCGAATACACCCCCGATGGATAAAGAATGTCAGAGGCGTATTTGTCAGTATAGCTATATTGCCAATTCATCATCTTGTATCGCCGGGCGGGATCATGGTCTTGCCGATCTTTTATCAAAGTAGCGCCGAGAAATCTGCCATAATTGACTCCATCATTATGTGACACATAAACAATGTTGTTCGTGGTCTGGCCGTAGAAATCATGCAGTCCCAGCTCTGGACGCTGCCAGCACAAACCGTCTACCGACTCGGCATAACAGAAAATCCTGAAATCACGAAAGTTGTTCGTGTCCTTATTGCCTGTCTGATACCACATCTTGTAGATCCCATCCTGCTCATCACGAATCACTGCGCCTTGCAATAAAACTGCGGTCCCCTCCCAGGGACGCGATGGACAGAAAATAGGATTGTCCAGGTGCTTGGAAACCGCGTGCAGTTGACGCGACACATTTCGCTTTGACCGGATGACCCAGTCATCAATCAATAAACGCCGTGTACTACCTAGACGCAGGGTGTCCGAATCCTTATCGATCATTGCCATGCTCTGCGGTCATGGATTGTGGTATTACTTGCCGATCCACCTTCTATCACCCTCGACAACTGTAGCCGGGCAGCCGCTGAAGACAAAACCATGGCCATGGTTTTGTCGATTTTCGTGCAGCCATATACCCTACCAACCTATACTGCGGCACGAACAAGCTCCCATGGCATGTTGCCGTACCCTGATCCAACCACTGGCGAACATCATCAAATGCAATCTATTCCCAGCATCCCACGATTAATTGCCATCCGCGCAATCATCTGCATCGCGATTCTCGGATTTGCCGCAGCAGTGCTGTTGCTCCTGGCATCAACCAAACCCAAACCCACCCCCGCTGATCCATCAGCCAATACGAGACATGTTTCTGTTTTTGCCGCCCACCCCGTACCGGTCCAAAGACAGTGGAGGGGCTTTGCCACCGTGGAGGCGATGGACAAAGCCAATGTGCTCACACGAGTAAGTGCCTCCGTCCACTTTCTTCCCACTGATATTGTTAAGGGCAAACCAGTGTCTGCCGGACAACTAATTGTCCAACTCGATGACAGTGACTTTATCCGGCAGGTCCAAATCGCCACTGAGCAGCTAGCCGAACTGGATGCCCAACTCACACAGGTCCAGATTGATCAAGAAAGCCTATCCAAACGAAATGAACTGGATAAAGAAAACGTTGGAATTTCTCAAGCTGAACTAAATCGCGTCGAAGGGTTATTTGCCAAAGGTGCCGCAACGCAATCAGACTATGACCAGGCACAGAGAAATATAATCACGGCCCAGCGAGCATTATTAAGTACCGAACGACAACTGGCCTCGCTAGGCCCTTCTCGCCGACAACTTCAAGCTCGCCGTGCAGGACAGGAATCCTCTGTCCAACTTGCGAAACTGAATCAGTCACGTTGTCGGATCATAAGCCCATTAGATGGTGTACTTGAAAGTGTCCAGATTGAATTTGGCGAGAACCTGCGAATCGGTGAGCAGGTGGCCCGCGTTGTCAATCTAAAAAGAATGGAAGCAGCGCTCCGCCTGCCCGCCAGTGCTAGGCCGTACATCTCTGTGGGTGATCATGTCGCCCTTACCACAGCCAATCACGGACAATTCACGTGGGTGGGGCGTGCAGATCGGATTGCACCCACGGATGATCCAGCCACACGAACAACCGCTGTGTATGTAGAAATTGAACAGGACACCCGTAATACTCAAATACTGATTCCAGGGGTATTCGTCGAAGGTACGATCACCGCGAATACTTCACAAAAGCGATCGGTCGTACCGCGGCAATCCATTAAGAATGATCGCATCCTGATAGTCCAAGACGGTAAGATTACAAGCCAACGGGTATCTATTGACTTCCTGCTTCAGCAAAGCTTGCCCCAGATTGGACTGCCCCACCAATACTGGGCCGTGCTCCATGAGTCGCTGACACCAGGCACGCTGGTTGTTGTCGTGCCTACACAAAGCCTGTTAGATGGCCAATCCGTTAAGCCCATCATTAGCCAGAACGCGGTGAAAACACCATCAAAGTAGCGAGCAATGCATTGAGCCTCAGCGCTTTTGGAATCCGCAAGCCTGTTCCCATCAACCTTTTGATGATCGCAACTATTATTGCGGGTATCTGGTCAGCGCAATCACTGCGTCGCGAGTTCTTCCCCGAGACCCATCCTGAATCGGCACAGGTTACGTTGCGCTATCCGGGCGCTATTCCCGCCGAGATAGAAGAGGGTCTGGTCGTAAAAGTAGAAAGCAAATTGTCTGACCTGGATGAAGTCGATGAACTTACCAGCACAGTGGCTGAAGGTGGTGGTGGCATTGTGGTCAAGTTCAGGGAGGGAATTGGTGATATTGAAAAGGCAGTCGATGAAATTGAACGCGCAATTGATTCGCTCACCGATCTTCCTGATGAAGCCGAGACGATTAATGTCCAAGAACTCGATGTCAAAATTCCTGTTATCCGCCTCACTCTCTTTGGCCCTGCCGAGGAACGGGTCCTCAAACGTACCATCCGCGCGATTCGCGATGAACTGCAGACACTTAATGGGATGGGTAATATCAGTATTTCTGGCGTGCGAGATTATGAAATCCGCGTCGATGTACGCCCCTCAGCATTGGTTGAATACGGGCTGAGTCTACCCCAGATTCGTGATTCGATAAGCACCTGGATGACCGAGGTACCCGGTGGAACGGTGCGCAGCCGTGATGGAAATGTAAGTGTCCGTACCAAGGGTGTCCTGGAAAGATCCCAGGCAATTGGACAGATCATCCTAAAATCAACGCCAGCCGGTCAAGTGCTTCGCGTCACTGATATTGCCTATGTCTCTGATTCCTTCGTAGACCAAGACCTGACACTCCACTACCAAAGCCAGCCTGCCGCCACATTAACGATCCATAAAGTCACTGGCCAGGACATTGTAAATATCGCTGGCATGGTCCGTGCCTATGCAGATGGGCGTAGCGGCCGCCCTTATGAACGAACATTCAAGGATGTTTTTTTTCAGACCAAGCGTGCCAAAGCGTATGAACTTGGTGCCAAATCACCGAATCTCCTTCCCACTGGTTTACAGTTACAAACTCACTCAGACTTTGCCCGCTTTGTTGAAGGCCGGTTACACCTATTGGTCAAAAATGCCACCTATGGTGCCATCCTCGTATTCGCAACATTGCTGATCTTCCTGAACTGGCGTGTGGCAAAGTGGGTTGCCGTGGGTTTATTTATTGCCCTGTGTGGCACCCTTATGCTCATGCTGATAACTGATGTCACTCTTAATCTGCTTACCATGTTTGGTTTGATTGTTGTCCTTGGTTTGCTGGTTGATGATGCAATTGTTATTTCAGAAAACATCCAAACACACTACGAATCTGGCGAACCACCATTAACTGCCGCAGTACGTGGCGCTGAACAAGTGACATGGCCCGTGGTCGCCACCGTGCTGACCAGCATTGTCGCCTTTTTGCCATTGCGTTTTATTCGAGGTCACATTGGTGATCTGCTCGGCGCATTGCCGATGGTGGTGACCTGTGCATTGTTGATGAGCCTGATCGAATCACTGCTCATATTGCCGAGCCATATGGGGCATAGCCTTGCAAACAAAGCGGAAAGAAGAACCGGCTATCTAAGGTCCTTGATGGGTCGCTTTGAACATGCTCGCGACAACCTCCTCTTTAACCGCATCGTACCCACCTACGGGAAGCTGCTGTCGCTCATGCTGCACCATCGATACATCAGTATATCCGCAGCCGTGGCGGTATTGATGATATCAATTGGCCTGATGGTCGGTGGCCGTGTGCCTTACACTTTCTTAACGGCCTCGGATAGCGAAACATTTATTGTTGACCTGCGCATGCCGATCGGTACACCAATTGATAAAACCCGCCGACTTGCAGCGATGATTGAAAACGCGGCTCATACACAACCTGAAACCAAGAATGTTGCCACAATAGTCGGCCAGCGAGAAAATATCGATACCGGTGCCAATGAAGCATTAAGATCCCATATTGCCCAAATATTCGTTGAGTTGAAACCGGTTGAACACCGAGAACGCGAATCCTCACAGGTCATCTCATCTGTGCGCCAGCAACTAACAGGAAAAATTCATGATGCCGAACGTGTCCTGTTCACGGAACTTTCGGGCGGACCAACCCAAAGCGACATCACACTCCAGGTCCGTGGTGTTGAAGAAGACCAGATGGTGGCGCTGGTGAGGCGAATCAAGCATGAGCTTAGCCTATTCCGTGACATCCACGACATCTATGATGACCATAGCCTTGGCCAACAGGAACTTTCGATCACCCTCAAACCTGGTGCCGCAGCACTGGGACTATCAACCACCGATGTTGCCCAGCAGGTACGAGGTGCTCTGCACGGATTAAGTGCCCATGTCTTTACCAGCGAAGGCGAAGACATCGACGTACGTGTCCGCTTAGCCGAATCGAGTCGGCGTAATCTTTACGAAATTGAAAACCTCTGGATCACCGCGCCCAACAATACATCGGCGGGATTGAAAGCACCTGAAGCATCTGGCCAACCTGTGGGTTTGAAGGGAATACTGCTGAACCAGATTGCAACAATCCAGAATGGCTTAACCTATTCGACCATCAAAAGAATCAACCGCCAGCGGGCCATCACAGTCACAGCAGATTGTGAACCTGGAGTCAGTCCCGAGGCAATCGTAGCCAAACTACCTCTTGATGAATTGCGTCGCGAGTACCCGAATATCGAGATTAATCTCGGTGGACGGCAACAGCAACAAATGGACGCATTTAAATCATTGCCTTACGGATTTTCCGCGGCACTGGTCATGATCTACATCATCCTTGCGTGGCTTTTCAGCAGCTATACCCAACCCCTCGCTGTGATGCTAGTGATCCCATTCGGACTCATTGGCGTATTCTGGGGTCACTTTTTTCTCGGCTACGATCTAACATTTCTCAGCCTGATTGGCTTCGTGGCACTCAGCGGTATTGTGGTGAATGACTCACTGATCTTGGTCAACTACTACAATACACGCCGAGCCAAGGGGCATGACATCAAAGCAAGCCTACTCCAAGCTGGATGCCGCCGCTTTCGGCCGATTCTCCTGACCACCATCACGACTGTCTTGGGACTGACACCCCTTATGCTCGAGCAATCATTTCAGGCCAAATTTCTGATCCCCATGGCCATCTCCATTTCTTTTGGCCTCATCGGTGCCACCGGGCTTATCCTTCTGGTATTGCCTTGCGTTATCTTGATTATGAACGACCTCAAATACCTGGCTCATGGCATGTGGTTCGGCGAGTTTCAATCCCCTATCTCATCACCGTCCACACCAACACCATCCTAGCGCGGTTGTAAGTGAAAAAAAACTTAACAGCTGCACATTCAGATCACCACACATCAGCACTAAATGAGTTGAGCACCAGAATATCGGAATGAATTACCGGTGGCAGATGGTGGTTATCTAGCACCCACACTGTTACAATAGTGTGCAGTCAATAACATTGCTGTCAATCAAAAAAAATTAAAGACAAACAGGAGAATTGAATCAGATGTCTGCCTTTTCATTATCTTCGGAGAACATTGAACAATACCAAGTTGACGGCTACACGGTGGTTCCATCTTTATTTGATGAAGATGAGTTAGCAACAGTAGATCAATGTATTCGTGACCTGACCAAAACGGCAATCGATTCAGGCGAACCAGACAAGATCATGGAACTGGAGTCCAAGCCAGTCAATGGTGAGCAGGTTCCACGTCGCATCTACAATCCGTTCCAACAGCATGAATGCTTCCATGACTTGGCAACTGATGATCGCGTGCTGGACCGCATCGAATCTCTCATTGGTCCGGATATTGAGTTTCACCACAGCAAACTTAACATGAAACCGGCGAAAGTCGGGTCAGTGGTCGAATGGCACCAGGATATCGCATACTTCCCACACACCAACGATGATCTGGTCACTACCTTGATTTATCTGGACGACGCCACAGAACACAACGGCTGCCTCCAAGTCATGCCAAGACACCACACACATTTTTTCAAACATGAACTCGAAGATGGGTCGTTTGCCGGCATGATCACAGAACCAATCGATGATGGTCGATTCGGAAAAGCTGTCTCACTATCTGCGCCGGCGGGGAGTATCATTTTCATGCACTGTCGAACCCCTCATTCTTCACTACCCAACAAGTCCAACCATCCGAGGCGTACACTGATCTTTGAGTATCGTGCCGCTGATGCTTTTCCAATTCATTTCGGTGGATATACGGGTAACCTCGAAAAACTCACCTGCCAATTGCGGGGGAAGCCTGCTCGATTTGCCCGCATGGGCGGCCCGCCACCGCTGATTCCCCAGATGCCAACCGGTGAACCCAAGTCGCTCTATGCACTCCAGAACGAGGCGAAAGAAAAACAAAATGAATTAAATGTGTCAACGGATCGCTAGCAAAAGATGTGAACCGAAGAACCGTATTGGTGAATTCACCAAATACAATCTTTGCATATGCAGATAATCCAGTCCCCGTTTACAGCATGGGACAATCACTCCACTCATCTGCCATACTCCTGAACCATCAACTCCAGCAATGCCACGGCCTTGCCTGAATCTAGATGGTCGATGCCAGCATTCACTTCGCTGATAAGCTGCCTTGCCTCACCTGGCCCAGACTTCCGATACGCTAGTTGGTGAACATGGAAGGCATGATGAATGCCAATGACACCCTTGGAGAACATCCAGATCACCGCGGGGATGGGTGCAACCTCGGCAAGTATCGCCAGCAATGATCGCAATAATGCCTTGAAATGCTGTTGGTCATGATGGTTAGCTCCAGCCACCTGCTTGCCGATCTGACGTAGACGGTTGTCTTCCATCGGCGGATCTTTGGGGGAAATGCCGGCAGACCAAACTTTCTCCACCAGGACTCGATGATTGCGTGCCCGTCATTCGGTACCCAATTGATCGTCCACCACCTGAATCATGCCGTGGTGAAATCGCACTTCAAACCCTGCCGGGTCGTCGCCTAATCCAAAGTACGTGATGTGATCCCCTTGATTGCACGTGGTTTTGCCATCTGGGACATCCGTAAAATAGGTGCCACAGATTATTTCGGTATCGCGTTCATGCCGATTGATTGTCACACAAGGCACCACCAGAAACATGGTGGGTATAACAGGGGAATAATCCTGAACATCTAAAATGACCTTTCGGGCTTGGATTCGTGCCGACACAATCGCGGTCAACAATGGGCGATAGGCAGGATCTACACAGGACTTGTCGAGCAGAACGCCAATGCGATCAACCCCTTCAATCTCAAATGCCGCCCGAAGCTCTTCCACATAGGGATCGTGACAACCATCCAAAAGATGATGCAACGCGCCACAGCAATGGGAATCAACCCCATACCGTTTCCATATTCCAAACCTACAGAATCTGCCATCACCATACTTTGCGATCGCCGCAGAACAATCTTCATCGTTCACATATTCACAAGATACATGGGCGTTGACCTTGACAACCATGAGCTTGGATTGATGACCTGCCCGCGATGACACAAAATGAGATTCCGCAAGCCGTACTGCACCCCACTCATAGCGACCACCCAGATTAGCCAGCCGGAAGGCTGACTGCTTGGCAAACTTCAGCGGTGGAAGCAAATATTGTACAAAACCCTGTTGAAAAGCCTCAACACATTCTCGCTCTGCCTCATCCGAACAAGTCAAATGAACTGCCCCAACATCGCAAACACCGAGCGTCCGGACAAATTGATGGAGAATATCACTGACCTCATCAAGTGACTTCTCATATCCTACTGATGCTTGGAGCTGGTCCATGTCTATTATCCACAATTTAAAATGTAACGGACATTGTAACGGGGGTTACTCAGTATATTGTCTTTGGTTTCTTGTTTTGGTGATTAGGAGCATCCTTTGCCACCATCACCAGACTGTTGGGATGTCCCGTGGTTATAAAGACCATTCACCATGTCACACAGGCCTAATATCCTACTGATCTGCACCGATCAACAGTCGATGCGAGCCATGAGCGCCTATGGCAATCCACACCTACACACACCACACATGGATTCAATTGCGGCCAACGGTGTGCGTTTCGAAAGATCGTACTGCGCCTCACCGGTGTGTAGTCCCTCACGTACAGCCATCGTGACCGGACGCATGCCGCATGAAGTAAACGCCAATTACATCTACTCAAAAGGGTTAAAACCATCAACACCCACGATAGGACAGATCCTCCGATCGCCCCTCAAGTGGGGTGATCGGTACAACACCGCCTGGGTAGGCAAATGGCACTTAACGCAGTTGTTTGCCGGATCCACAGCTGGTAACACACCTGGATTCGAACCACTGGCGATCAGCCCAGTTGCTGATCAACATCATTGGAACAACTTCAACAACGCCCCACCCTTACATCTGGGGACCTGTACAGATGAACCTGTCGCGGACCAGGCCATTGCATTTTTGCGCCGCCACCATACAAGACCATTTTTCCTGGCAGCCAGTTTCCAAAACCCACATGACATCTGCTACTGGATCAGACATCCTCGCAATGAACCGATTGGCGACAATTTATCGCTGCCAGCCAACTTTGAACAAGATTACCATGAACCACAATTCATCACCTGGTGCCGGACACGTTCACACTACGGAGGCGAGAATGAATACACCAAAACATGGCATGAGCAGCAATGGCTCAGCTATCTGCATGCTTACTACCGATTGACCGAACAAGTGGATTCCGCCATTGGACGGGTACTGCATGAACTGGATGAACTTGGACTCAAAGAAAACACACTGATTATCTTCACCAGTGATCATGGTGAAGGCATGGCGGCCCATCAACTTGTGGTCAAACTGATGTTGTATGAGGAAGTCGCCACCGTGCCATTGATTCTAAGCTGGAAAGGCATAACACCACCGGGCCTGGTAGACCGCAAACACCTGGTCAGTGGCATCGA
>CAUZIY010000040.1:0-22038 GCA_963579995.1 Phycisphaerae bacterium | reverse complement strand
AAGACAAGTATCCCGATGTGTTGATTGGTACATTCTCATACCTGCACACGAAGGCGCCGCCACGTACGGTTGTCCCCAGAAAGAACGTGTTGATCTACATGGCCTTTCTGGATCGTGATCATGGTAAGCCGGTCAGTGATCTGGTCCCTCAGCGTGATCACCTTGCGCAGTGGTCCAAGATTGCATCGCACCTGTGGACTTGGGATTACAACACGAACTTCCGTCAGTTCGTCAAGCCACATCCGAACTACTTTGTCCAAGCCCAATCCATTCGTGCCTATGGCCAGGCCGGGGTAAGTGGTATGCTCGTTCAAAGCTTTCATGGCGATGCGAGCGACTTCACGCGTATGCGGTACTACGTCAATACGCAAATGATGTGGGATCCGACGCTGGATGAGCAGCAGTTGGCCAACGAGTTTCTTGAGGGATACTACGGTGATGCAGCGCCATTTTTACGCAAGCATATTAACTTGATGAAGCAGACCCTTCATCGCGATGGTGGACATTTCCTCAGTTGCTACGCAACGACAACCCGACCCTGGATGACTCTTGATGACATGAACAATGCCACCCAGTTGTTCAATCATGCCGTTGAGGCGGTGGCGCATGATGAAACATTGTCATTTCGTGTGAGACGCGCGCGACTCGGGATTGAAATGGTCTGGTTAGAGCGTTTTCGTGAACTACTTGCCGAATCCCGGCGGGCTGGCAAGCCATTTCTTGGTCCGGAAGATCCATATGCTCTTCTCAATCAGATGGGACGTGATGAGATTGCCTGGCAGACGTATCGTCCTTGGAGGCCTATGTCGGAGTATGTGAAGAAAATGCGGGCGGTATTTCCGAGTCGGTCAGGGAAGACGCCAGGGATATGCCAGGAACTAGAAGCGTACGATTGGGAGGATGTACAGGAGCATCTTTTTGAGTCGGTACTCGATCCCAGGATTGTTTCGGTGGTTGACGATTCTAAGGCATCAAATGGCAAGGCAGTCCGATTGGTTGGTCGCTTAAAGTCCCTGCAGGTGCGTACTGAGATTTCCGCACAGTTGGCCGGAAGGTGGCAGGTGTATGTTGTTGCCCGGGTGCAGGCTCTTGGGACGCGAGGAGGTGACCAAACCGGAGTGGCAATGGGAGTTGATCTGAGAGATTCACCTGGAGACGCAGTGCAGGAGGTTCAAAGAATCACGGTTGATTTTCCAGCGATTGTGGACAGTGATTACGCCACCTATGATCTGGGGACTCATGATCTTGGTCATGGGTCAGTGATCTGGGTTAAACCCAATGGTCCAGGTGCCTATGGTGATCATGCTGGCACATGGGTTGATCGGATCTTCCTCGTGGCTAAATAGTTTATTTTGATCCCAGCGTGCTGTTGAGTTACAGGAACGAAGGCGGAAATCAGTATGCAATCAAATGAGCACTTGGAACAAGTTCGTCGGGACGGGTTCACCATTTTTGAAGGTGTTATTCCATCTGACGAAGTTGAAGGTGTCCGGGCCAGCGTCTTTGAAACGGCCAGCCGCTTCTTCAATCCACAGATCAGGGCAGAACTTGGTGTGACCAACGTGAGGGCCTTTATTAACCATAACCAGTCATTTGTGCCCTATGTGGCTGACCAATGCATGATGGGGGTATTGAACGGCCTGTTTGGTCCCCACGTGAGGATCTCCTTTTCATCTACCCAGATCAACGATCCGGGTAATCCCCGGACAGTCTGGCATGCGGACTGGCCCTTTAATCAGAATAATGCGGGGCACATTCCGGCGCCGTATCCTGATTTCTGCATTCACGTGACCACCCTTTGGATGCTGTCGCCTTTCACAAAGGAAAACGGTGGGACATTAATCGTGCCAGGCAGTCATCGAACAAATATAAACCCAACGGCAGATATGGGGGTTGACCCCGTCGCGCCCTACCCATCCGAGGTGCTTGTAACTGGCAAGGCGGGTTCTGTGATCATGTTCGACAGTCGCATGTGGCATGCAGCAAACCATAATGGGACGGATGAACCGCGGGTTTCATTAGCGCTTCGGTATGCGCCTTGGTGGCTTAATCTTGATGTCTTACGGCCGGACAGTGATGACCGAAAACGTATGGTTGATGAACCCGGAGCCAAGGAAAGCTCCGTTCCACTTGTCAAACGTGATGTGTTCGACAGTTTGCCCACAGATGCAAAGCCGCTGTGGCGACACTGGGTAGAGCCTGCAGGTGATTGTTAAGCCCCTCCATTCCAGCATGATTGATGGTACTTGCCGACGGGAATTACTGTGTCCCATAAACGAGTAGAGCAACATCGTATTGGGCGAAGTGATCTGAAGACCAGTTGCCTTGGCCTGGGATGTGTGACCTTTGGACGGGAGATCGATGAAGAAACATCGTATCGTGTGCTCGATCACGCATTCAGCAATGGAATCACCTTCTTTGATACGGGCGAGAGTTATGGTGGCGGCAATTCGCAAGCGCTGCGAAAGCGGACTTATGGTGTTGAGGATACACGTGAAATCACGACCGAGATGTACTCCTCGGAAAAGATTCTTGGTCGATGGATCAATAAAACCGGTGTACATGACCAACTGGTCATCTGTACAAAGGTATCGAGTGGAGCATCCGCTGAGAATATCCGTCACCAGGTTCAATGCAGTCTCGACCGGATGGGAATTGATCGAATCGACGTGTACAAGATCCACAGCCCCGATACACAGGTGCCGATTGGTGAATCGCTCGATGCATTAAGCGAACAGATTGATGCTGGCCGCATTTCGGTGATTGGCAGCAGTAATTTCAATGCTTTACAGATGCAAGAGGCCTTGGATGAGAGCAAAACCAAGGGGTATGCACGATTTGATATTACCCAACCTCCATATAGCCTTGCTGATCGCTCCGCCGAAGACCAGTTGTTGCCATTATGTGCCCGGGAGCAGATTGCGGTTACTTCCTATAGCCCCTTGGCGGCCGGCTTTCTTGCCGGCAAGTACCGGCGTACAGAAGAAAGGCACAAATTCTCCAAGGGAAGCCGTTTCGATATATCGCCGGCGCATGCGGATATTTATTTTAATGATCACAACTTTCGTGTCATCGAGCATCTACGACGTAAATCCAAAGAACTGGGGATGCCCATGGTTCGCCTGGCCATGGCATGGGCCATGTCCCACCCGCATATCACTGCCGTGCTGGTTGGTGCGCGAAAGCTGGACCATATTGACAATGCGGTGGCTGCCAAGGAATGGGCAATGGATATCGATCTTCGCAATAAGATGTCGGCGTGGGATTAACCTGCCAATGAAGGTGTGTTGACTGTCGATATTTAATTGTTGATCTGGGAGGATGATCCATTCAAAGCGGCCAGGTCAATTCCTCGCGATTTCCTGAATCATCTTGCACGTTCGGTGTAGGCCCTCACGGATGTTTTCCTTAGACGAGGCTATGGAGATTCGTATGTGGTTGCTACAGATTTGACCAAAGGTATTTCCTGGTGCAACAGCTACGTTTTGTTCCTCAAGTAATCGCAGTGCAAAATCACGTGAGTCCATGCCCGTCGAGGAAATATCCACCAGCAGGTAAAAAGCACCACCTGGCGTGTAACGGTAGAGGTCGTATTCCCGAAGAACCTTTAATGCGACGTCGCGTCGTTCCTTGTACGCATTACGCATTTTCTGCACATGGTCTTGGGGCCCTTCCAGTCCTTCGGCTGCAGCTAATTGTGCAAATCCAACGCCGCAGGAAACAATCGGCTCCTGCAGCTTTGTGGCCAACTGGATATAGTCAACCGAGGCCCGGGTGAATCCAACGCGATATCCAGTCATGGCATAGGTCTTGGACATCCCGCTGACGATGAGAGTGCGTTCATCTGTGTCGTAGGGCAAGGCGCTGGTGTGTTCCTGGTCAAATACGATCTCACCATAGATTTCATCTGATAAAACATACAGGTCGTGGCGTTGTGCAAATGCCATCAATTCGCCCATGTGATCCGGCCCGTAAACCTGCCCGGTGGGATTCGATGGCGAGCACAGCAGCAGCAGCTTTGTCTTTGGTGTGACCAGGGCTTCCATGTCATCGATCATGGGCAGAAACTGATTTTCCGATCGCAGACTGTATGTGATGGCTTTGCCATGCAGCAAAGAGGATCCCATTGCATAGTTAGGCCAACCGGGATCCGGAAGCAGGACTTCATCACCGGGATCCAGAAGTGCCATGAAAGCCGTGGCGACACTCATCACCGCACCTGGTGTGATGAGAATATTCTGTGAGGTTGTGGTTACACCTGTCTTACGCTGAAAGTAGCGTGCTGCGGCTTCACGTAGTTCTATCACGCCGGCATTGTGTACGTATTTGGTCTGCCCATTGCGTACATGCCGGCAGGTGGCTTCAATGATGTGGGGGGCAGTGGGAAAATCAGGTTGGCCGACCTCCAGGTGGATTACTCCCTCCTTTTCACTAGCCAATGCCATGATCTCACGGATCCCCGACCTGGGGATCTGCAAGGCGGTGGTGGAAAATGGTTTCATGGCAGTCTGTTACCTTGCTTAGCGTAGATGAATGCCTGGCCCGCTGGATCCGATCATCTGGACCGTGTTGTAAATGGAAGCGGGTGTGCTGGCTCCGGTGACCCCTGTAATGCCTTCAACACGCTCAACATCCAGTTCAATCCCACCACCATGTGCGTGAATGGCTACGGTTGCAGTATCCCATTGCGGGTTGACCACTAAGGTGGAGTGGGTGCGATCGAAACCGATTCCCGCATAGGCAATGGCCGCTAATGTGTTTGTATTGCGCGGAAACAGCGGGCAGACACCACGGGTTGGACCATCGTAAAGAACCGTTTCTTTAGTGATGCTTTCGGGGTCTACACCAGCAGCTGCGCAGTCCACATTCTTAGGTGGTTTTTTCATGGTAACATGTACTTTCTCCCACACATCGCGATTTTCCAGTAATGCATCCATTCCCACCACGCCACCATGGGGGATAAACGCACGGGTTCCGTATTGATGTGTGGTTTGCTGAATGTCTTGTTCAAGCTCCTGGTCGGCAAGCGCCGTTACAGAAATGAATAAGTAGTCCGTCTTGGCCAAGATCGTGGTTCCCCACTGGCGTGTAACGTCAGCGTGTGCCATTTCAACAACAAGATCTGCATCGCGTGAATCAAAATCACCAATATCTTGTAGCACCAAGTCATCCGGTAGATCCTTGAGGCGTTCATTTGCCATATCATGAACAAATACAACTTCCATTCCATTTGCCTGATCTCTGTCAATCATCTGATGTACGGTCATGCCAATCTGGCCATACCCAATGAACCCGATACGTTTAGTCTTACGTGCCATATTTGCACTCCAGAAGGATATTCACAGATCGGAATGTCCTTAATGATGAAACTCTTGTTAGATGGCCGGATTGTATATCTCCGCCATTTCCGCAAGATCTCTTTGTAAGGTGTAAAGCTCTGCGCGGTGCTCCACTTCTCGTGCAGACACGATGATTTCAGCCTTGCCCGCCAGGCAGTGGTCAAAGGTTACTTTTAAAAAGGATTTGGACTGGTCATGCATAAGCCCATGATCCAATTGAAGTACTTGTAAAAAGGCAGTGGGTTTTATAAGCATGCCGGCAACATCAAATATGGGTGCTTGAATCATCTGGTTACGCAATGGAATCTCCTGCTGGCCACTTCGTGTATCACCAAGTGTTGATCTATGATCCTAGATGCATGCAAGAACAGCAAGTATCCTGCGGATATTGAATTCGGTCCATGGGCATGATGCCGGTGACCGGTGGATACAATGAGGCGAAGCCAACTCGAATGAACAGGGGATCACCCGGTCGACATTGCAGGTCCTGATACATGATTGCACGTGTCCCGATAATGTTTGTGATCTGAATGTAATTGGCGAACGTTTAGTGATGGCATCCATGAATAGACCCCAAGCATGACAGTACCAGGTGTATCCAGTGTCATTTGGCCATGACGATACCAGCAAACTTCAAGGAGGATCATGTTCGCCAGATTCCTCATCCAGTCTTCTATTGGAGCATGACCCGGTAGGATAAATGCCGGCGTGGTTGATTTGCCGATGATGAACCGGTGGGTGCTTGGCCGGATCAATCGGGAATTGACGGGCTGATATCCCAAGCCCTGGAAATTACTCGGCCGCCTGTACAAGATACTCCGGGTGGAGGTATCCAGGGTGTAACTTGGAGCATGTCTTGCCTTGGCGTATTGTGCGGGTTTACATCCGCCCGCTTCGGGAGCTAAAATGCCCGATTCGACAGGCTTGGATAGCGGACTTGATCAATGATGGAATCTGCAATTGAAAAAGCTGCGGCGCTGGTCGAAGCGCACCATTATATCCGCCGGTTCAACGGTAAGGCGATCGTTGTAAAGATTGGTGGGTCTATCATGGATGATCCACGCGCCCTATCCGGGATGATCCAAGATATCTGTTTCATGGATGCTGTTGGCATGCATCCCGTCGTGGTCCATGGTGGTGGTAAAGGTATTACCAAGGCCATGGCACACGCGGGCATTGAGGCGCAATTTATCCAGGGTCGACGCTACACGGACGAACGTACCCTGGCGATTGCTGAGCACGTACTGGTCAATCAGATTAATCAGTCCATTGTTGAACAGATCAACCAACTGGACCATCGCGGTGTGGGACTGCACAGCCTGGCAAGTTGTGTTGTGTTTGCGGATCGACTGTTCCTGTCTAAACCTGACGGTGACCAAGACCGCAAGATTGATATAGGCGAAGTTGGCGAGGTGCGGTGGGTTAATGCGGATTTGCTGACGGCTTTGACCGGATCAGGATATATCCCTGTGATTGCCCCGATTGCCCGTGATGGTGGTGGTGGCAAACTGAATGTAAATGCTGATAGTGTTGCCGGTCACGTGGCAGCTGCGATCAAGGCCGAGAAGATTGTGCTTGTTTCTGATACTCATGGTGTTCGTACCGGATCAGCGCAAGACGCTTACGCCAAGCATCTGACTAAGGTAGAGATAGCTCGCTTGATCGATGATGGAACCATTAGCGAAGGCATGTTGCCGAAAGTGCAAGCCAGCTTGACTGCGCTCGAAGCAGGTGTATCCAAAGCACATGTTATTGACGGTCGCATACCCCATTCGCTCATGCTTGAGGTCTATACTGACCAGGGGATCGGCACGGAACTTGTATTGTGATGAGTGAAAGACGTTTCCCGCCGCTAAGTTTTTGACGCGACGGAACCAGGTGACCATGAAACACTTTACCTCTATCGGTGATGCCAGTCTTCATGAACTGACCACGGTCCTTGACAAGGCAATTGAACTACGCGCTGAGCGTCGAGCGAATAACAAGAACCACCCGTTCCTGGCCGGCAAGTCGATTGTGATGATCTTTGAAAAACCTTCCTTGCGAACACGTGTCAGTTTCGAGCAGGCAATATACGAACTTGGTGGTCATGCAATTCCCCTCGGTGCAGCCCAGGTGGGGCTTGGCAAGCGAGAATCGGCGGCTGATGTGGCCCGGGTCCTGTCCGGTATGGTTGACGGTATCGTTGCTCGCGTCTTTGAGCACCAGAAACTAATCGACTTGGCTCAGTATGGTTCGATTCCGGTGATCAATGCACTCAGCGACCATAGCTTTCCATGCCAAGCCTTGGCGGACTGTATGACACTTATGGACGAGTTTGGTCGTGATATCGCGGGGCGTAGCCTGACCTACGTTGGTGATGCCAACAATGTGGCCCGTAGCTTGGCGCTTCTTTGCGCCCGCCTAGGTGTGCGTTTCGTGATTGCCAGTCCGCCACAATATTCATTTGATGACCAGTTTATCAATAATCTACAGGCCGAAACGTCTCCATCACTGATCGAAAGGATTGAAGATCCGCAGGCTGCTGTCGCCGAAGCGGATGCAATTTATACCGACACCTGGATCTCAATGGGTCAAGAGGATGAGGCAAAAAAACGCGAGGCAGCCTTTGAAGGTTTTCAGGTGAATGCCGATCTGCTGGCCGCCGCTCCCTCTCATGCCATTGTCATGCACTGTTTGCCGGCATATCGAGGAAGTGAAATTACAGATGAGGTCATGGAAGGCCCCCGAAGTCGCGTCTTTACCCAGGCACATAACCGCTTGCATGGACAAAAGGGACTGCTCGCCGTGTTATTTGATGACGACAAGTTGGCGGTCTGATACTTGGAACTTATGGCTGATAGTGAACAGATTACGGCATCTAATATCGACACCTCACAGTTGTTGCTCATTGTCGTTGGGGCGCACTTACGGGCAGAGGTGGCGGATCGGCCCTTGGCGTACTGGATCGGCGATCGCATTGAAGATTGGCTTAAACAGTATCAGGACGAGCTGAATAGCCCGTTCCTTCCGGTGGTTTGCAGTGATGTGTGGTACGTCAACCATGAGCAACTTCAGCAACGTCCAACGATCTGCATCGGTGGTCCGGGTGTTAACGCATTGTCGTCCTACTTTCGCAAGGATCTTGCAACTGCATTAATTCTTGAAGATAAACTAATCATCCAACTTGATCCGGAATTTGTTGATCTTCGGGTCTGCATCTGGGGAATGAATCATACTCTGACCCATGAGGCTGTTGAAACATTTGTGACAAAGTATTTGGATCAATATCTACGGGCTGTGGCAACCCAGGTCGAGCCTCATGATGAACATGACAGCTAGCCATGGTTAACTTCTAATTGCAGGTGCTGCTGGTAGTATCTGTAATGAGAATCTGGGTTTCATCATTCAGATTTCAGTCCATAACTGAGGATCATGAAGAACGTGTCACCCGCTGCATCCCATCCTGAAAGTCAGCCGAAAGTGCCGGGGAAAGAGAGTCAATCGGCACAGATTTCAAAGCCTGCGGCTGATCAGCCCCAAACTGGTGGCAAGTTGGTGGTGTGGTTAATGGCTGTGGTCTGTCTGATGGTTGGTATGCCTGCCATGCTCGTTGAACTGCAGCGGCCACAGGTGGTCAGTACAGAAGAGGCACGTATTGTTGCCACCTCCGTGGAAACGTGGCGGCACTATCGTCAAAGCATGGCTGCAGGGAGTGCCTCTGTTGACCTGGGGACGGATGATACGGTGGAGGTCACCAATGGGGAGGATGCTCCGGGTGGGATTGCCACTTTGTCAAATCTTATTGTTCCCCACCTCAATGACCGACTGCAGTTGGAGTATCCGCCGGCAGTGGTCTGGGCGCATTTGATCGCATTTGCCGCGGCCAATCATGCACAATTGGCCCCGGTTGATCAGTTGGTGACATATGCCCGATTGACCAGTGTTTTTTTTGCATTAATCACAGTGGGAGCAATCTTCTGGGCCGGTTTTAGTATTGGTAGGACCACAACTGCCGCATTGGCAGCATTGATTTGCGCCACCAACCCCGTCTTCATATGTTCTAGCCGGTTGGCCTCCGCCACGATACAGCAGACCGCACTTGTGACATTGGCAATGGCCGCAGCTTTTTGGGCTATTCGTCCACTGCGGCCCACGCCATCAGTTGAACGGCAGTTTGTTGGCTGGGTGGCCTGTGGCTTGGCGATGGGTTTTGCCATGCTGACGGCTGGACCCTGGAGTGCTTTTTATGTGGCTGTGCCGATTGTTCTGATCATGGTTCTTTGCCCTGGTCGTATCAGTCATCTTATGGGTCTTTTGGCTGCATTCCTGATCAGTTTGCTTGTTGTTGTGCCATGGGTCGTCATTGCAGACAGTAATGATCCCATGATTCACCGTCACTGGTTTACTGTACTTGCCAACTCCGACTGGAAGAATGTACCGCGGCTGGCAGGACTCATGGGTCAGCATGGACTTATTCTTTTAGCCACCATGCTGCCGTGGACGTTGTGGATTGTGAGTGCGATCATTCAACCATTTAGCACCTCGTCGTCTGGATCCCGGGTACGGATGATTATAGTTTGGATGTGGGTACTTGGTTGTCTTGTTGTGGTGGGACTCAACCCGGCCGAATATGGATTGGCGGACCATCTGATCCTAGTACCTCCTGCATCGCTTCTCGTTGGTCAATTATTCGATCGATACACTTCCCTTGCCGCCCAAGGCCGGTTTTCGCGGTTTTGGCGTTGGCTGCGATGGCCCCAGTTGGTGCTGTTGGGTATTTTTACTGCAGTGGTACCGGTTTTCATACACCTGCAGCCTGCACTGGTTTCCCACGGCTGGATACCTTCTGTGATGAGCGCTCAGCCACAGTGGTATTTTGGTGTCGGATTAGCCATTGTGCTACTGGCAATTCTTCTGCTTAGTCTAAGGTGGACAATCAAACAATATCCATCCCGGGCACTGATTTGTTGGATCGCGTGGCTGGTGGTTCTGGTGGGTGTTTCCGCCATTCTCATGGCACGTGGCCCAGCATCAATTAATCCGATGCGAACAGATGCTCAGATCCTTGCCACACTGGCAACGGACCGAAACATCTATTGGCTTACTGATTCTGCGGGCACGAGCCAACCCGATTCGGCGGTACTGTTATATTCCAATCGGACGCTTCCCGTTATCAACCAGGTGCAACTGTCGCAATTACTTACCGACCCCCAACCGTTCTATTTGATTGCCGGTGATTTGGTTGTGTTGAAAAACCCAAAGCTTCATGTCGTTACACAGCTCGAAACACTATCTGCCAAGGTGTGGGAATTCACGGATATCCCCCTATCCAAAGCAAAATAGCACGAATTGTCCGGTACCATGCCAAACATCCTGCGAATCATAGATGCAAACGCCAACCGGGCGCGTGAAGCCTTGAGAGTGATGGAGGAATCCGCCCGATTCCTTCTGGATGATGCAGAACTGTCTGCAGAGTTTAAGATGCTCCGTCACAACTTGGCACTGGTATTGGCTCCCTTGGATACCCTTTGCGCCAATCGTAATACAACTGAAGATGTGGGAACTGAGGTAAGTACGAAAAGCGAATCGACGCGTGAGTCGACTGGTCAAGTGGTGTTGGCAGCGGGTAAACGGCTCAGCGAAGCGTTTAGGGTACTTGAAGAATACGGGAAGCTTCTACCGCCTTCTGCCTCGAACATTGCGCCAAGTATTGAGAAACTACGTTACCGCGGCTACGAATTGGAACAACGCCTGGCTAGGCTGATGGTGGCTTCCGCACCGCATTCCGGTTCACCCGGGCATTCTGTAGGCATGGGACAATGGCGTTTGTGCCTATTACTGACGGAAGCGTTGTGTACGTATCATCCATGGCAGCATGTCATGGATGAGGCCATCAGGAGCGGCGTTGATTGCATTCAATTACGTGAAAAAAATTTCGACGATCGCCAATTATTCAAGCGTGCCCAGAAAATTGTCAAGTGGTCTCATCCATATGCGGTGAGTGTGATCGTCAATGATCGGCCGGATATCGCTCTGGTTTGCGGTGCAGATGGCGTACATCTAGGTCAGAGCGATCTGGATATTACAGAAGTACGCAAAATGGCGGGTCGACAACTCATTGTTGGAATCAGCACATCAGATTTAAAGCAGGCTGAAGATGCTCGAATTAGTGGTGCGGATTACTGTGGAGTCGGTCCGATGTTTCCGACATCCACCAAGTATAAAAAAGTGATTGTCGGTCCTGATTACTTGTACCAGTACCGCCAATGGGACAAGCTGCCGCACTTGGCCATAGGCGGGATAAACCCCCGCAATATCGATCAGTTGGTTAAGGCCGGAGTGCGTGGCATCGCAGTTAGTTCATGTGTCTGTGCTGCCCGGGATCCCGGATCAGTGGTCAAGGAACTGCTGAACGCGATGATTGCAACAGAATCCCAGGTCTCCGAACAGTTGACGCCATAGGGCTCTGAAATATCGTATTTTATCACTGGCAGGTGGGTTTCGCCTTAGGCAGGTTGGAGAGGATGTCCCTTTTATCAGGTATGTATAACCGCGGTTAGCCCAATCGAGCACATGGGTATGGGATTGGGCTGAAAATCTGGTATAGAATGAATGAGGGGCAGACGGGGAAAACGTCTACTCGGCTGTCTTCTTGAACCAGAACAATGCTGCATCCTGGCGAAAGCAGAACTCCATGAGTGGCGGTAACCGACACCAGCAACCAATCTTGGAGTCTCTGGAAACCAGGGTGCTTTTGTCGGCTGAGATTGATGTCGTTGGTCCTGATCTGGACTCAATTTTGGTTCGTGACGATGTCATCACCACGAATTCTGTACAGGATGGATCCAATGCATTGGGGACGCCGCACGGGCCCCAGGCCTCGGTTGGTGTGACTGTTGTGGAGGCCGGTGATTTCACCCGTCTCGATCCTTTGGGAGGACTCATCTTTATCAGCACCAATTCCGGACTGCAGATCAAGGCACCTGCCAAGTCATTGGATATTCAGTTCTTTGTTGCTGCCGGTCAGACCATCTCCGTGTCAGCCGCCGCCACTGATCCTGAGGCAACACTTGAGTTGTCCTTGGTGGGTATGACCGAAGCGTTTGCGGCACCAGCTCCAGGTGCAGCGGGGATATTACCGGCCACACCGATTGGTGTAGATGGAGTCTACGCTGTTCGTGTCAGTAGTGATATGTCTACAGACATCACGGCGGACATTTACCGAAATACTTCATTGGAAATACCAAATGATGATCTGTCCTCCATATCACAGTCGATTGATGATTCGATGATTCAGGTTGGTCTGTCCCGATATGCCGTTGTGGGTAACAGTAATCCGGGTATCAATAATGAGGCGGATACCGATCTATATACCATCGATTTAATGGGACAAGCGGGCCGCACGGTTGATATCGTTCTAGCTGGACATAACGCAAATGATTTCTCTCGCCAACAGCTTCAATTGCTTGATATTGATGGTATTTCCGTGTTGGCTACTGCCAGAGCGGATCCTCTTGGTGTTCAAGTGGCCAATTTTGATCTGGCGATCTTGAACTTTCAAATCCCGGATGATGGCATCTACACCATCAAATTTGCTTCCGGTCAAGAGGGTTATTACAGCATAGTGGTTACGAATAATGCGATATTTGATAGTGAAACAAATGATTTTCTCTCAGATCCACTTCGTTCTTTGAATGACTCAAACGGTGCGTTTGGTTTCCTTGGCGCTGACACCCGCCCTGGATCCAATCTTATCACCGATGGCGGTTTCGAACTCGATGCTGCCATCAGCCCTTGGTCCCAAACATCAACAAATTTCAATTCCGTGATCTGTGACCTGGCCTGCACAAGGGAACCGACCACGATGGGTGCCCATGGTGGTCAATTTTGGGCGTGGTTTGGTGGTACCACATCAGCCGAACAATCAGCTATATCCCAAGAGGTGGTGTTTCCGGTCGGCTTGGCCACGCTCGCTTTCTTTCTTCGCATACCAGAGCGGGGTTATGGACTTGGTTCACTTGATGTCATGATTGATGGCAATGTCGTCCTGGATCTTACAGACAAGAATCATATGACGTACCCGACGTACAAGAAGGTATTTCTCAGCGTGAGCCAGTTTGGAGATGGTGGAATTCATACCTTGAGTTTCAGATCCCATTTCTATGGCGGTTTAAGCTCCCACTTCTTTGTGGATGACGTTGAGTTGTATGGAGGCCTGCCAGTCCTGGTTGATGACAGCAATATCACAGGCAGTTCACTGGTCAATACGGAAGTCCTAGCCACACCCACTGAACATCTTGAAAATTATGAACAGGGGCGATTGATCATCCAGTATGACGACGAATTACCAATCGGTGATTCGTTGTTGGAATCATTAGGTGGGACCATCATTCAGGAGCTGCCCAATATTCATGGTGCTGTGGTTGACCTGGTGAATCCCGCGGAAAACATCATGACGGATATTGCCCGTTGGACGGCCAATGAGGCTATTGTGTACGCTCAACCCGATTACAAGTTGAAGCTGCAGCAGAACTTTCCCAACGATACAAGTTTTCCCATGCAGTGGGGATTGCACAATACTGGCCAATCAAATGGCACGCCAGATGCCGATATTGATGCCCCTGAAGCTTGGGATATGTTTACGGGGTCGCAACAGGTCGTAGTGGCCAGCCTTGATACAGGAATCGACTATACCCATCCAGAGTTATCCGCCCAGATGTGGGTCAACCCCGGCGAGATCTTCGGTGATGGAATCGATAACGATGCCAACGGTTATGTAGATGACATTCACGGCATTGATACGGTCAACAACGATTCGGATCCAATGGATGATAACCATCACGGCACACACACTGCAGGTATATTCGGTGCCATCGGGAATAACGGAGCCGGTTTGGCTGGTGTCAACTGGGATGTGGGTATTCTGGCTGTCAAATTTCTTGATGAGGAAGGCGATGGGTCAACGTCAGATGTGATTGAAGCGTTGAACTATATCACCATGATGAAAACGCGCTCCAGGGATCCCGTTAATGTGGTGGTCATCAATAGCAGCTGGGGTGGAACCGGATTCTCAACACTATTGCACGACGCAATATCAGCAAGTATCGATGCCGGGATTCTTTTTGTTACTGCAGCGGGAAACGATTCGAAAGACAATGACCAGATTGAATTTTATCCATCCACATTTGACCATGACGGATTGATTTCAGTCGCGGCAACAACACGTACTGATAATTTGGCCGACTTCTCAAACTATGGATCTACAACAGTTGATCTAGGTGCGCCTGGTACAAACATTTACAGCACAATACCGGAAGGCAGCTACGCGACGATGAATGGGACGTCGATGGCGGCGCCGCATGTTTCTGGTGCTATTGCACTCATGGCGGCCGCATATCCCGAGGCCCTGCCGATGCAGATTAAAGATGCAATTCTTCAAGGTGTCGACACAACCGACGCGCTGATCGGTAGAACTGTGACTGGTGGTAGATTAAATCTCGCCTCGTCTCTTGCCTTGTTAGGCGGAGTGGGCCCCACCGTGGTCGATGTGTATCCAGCTGGTGGGTTGATCAATGATCTGCATACCAAGGACCTGTTGATTGAGTTCTCCAAACGGCTGACCACGGTCTCGGCGGAGAATGTGGAAAACTATAAGCTTCTAGCAGCTGGGCCCAATGGTATCTTTGAGCCAGGTGGTGGCGATGATCTGGAGATTCCCGTCTCAGTTACTTTTAATGGTGAAACCAAGGTCACGCTCACGGTTGATGTCGAATTTGCACCACTGGCGTTGGGGCAATACCAGTTGCGAATTTCCGATTCAATCGAGGATCTTGTTGGTAATTCACTGAACCAATCTGCTGGTCACCCGCTTGGTTTGGAAGAGATCTACCAATTCCAGGTCATCTTTCAGATTGAACCGGGTGCCGACCTCTACCAGGTTGATCTTCGTGAGGGTCAAACATTTACCATCGAAACAAGGACCCCTTTTGATGGTGGTCAGGATCACACGCTCGACCCGGCGTTGGTGATCATCGGACCGGCCGGACGTCCAGTTGCCAGTGATACGGATTCATTGGATGGGAGAAATGCTACTGTTTCCTTTAAGGCCGAACATGATGACCGGTATACGGTGATGATATTTCCTGAAGGTGGAAGTGGTGAATATCTAGTCACAGCGAATAACAAAATCGTCTCGTTGGGATTCCCAATTCCCGGGGATATCAATCTTGATGGCATGATTGATCTGGGAGATCTGGCCATTGTTGGGGCTCAGTATGGCAGTGATGGTAATGAACCATTGAGTGCTGATCTTAATAATGACGGTATTGTTGATGTGGCAGATTTGAGTGTGGTCGGCGCCAACCTGGTGAATGGTAAAGGCACCAGTGCACAATCTGTCACACCGGCTTCCAGCCTGATGGGATTGGCTGTTTCCACAGGATGGGATCCGAGTGGTGATCGTAATAGGTTGGATGAAGATCAGGCGTGGCCTGGTATTCATGGGATATACAGGAACACTGGCATCGATTCGGTCTCGGCTGCTATTGGTTTAGGCGATTGGCTGCCAGTCTACCATGGTCCAATGAGGGGACTCCGAGGGGCCAACATGTCCGAACTTGGCCAAGATGGTTTTAAGGTCCCGTCTGGTCGTGAGGAAGTTCCTGCCTGGATGCAACCAAAAAGTTTTCTTGGAGAGAATCCAATCGAGGAAAATGACAGCGTTATGAACTCGATAAGCCAGGGCAATCTCGGTGCGGAATCCTTTCCAATTTCTACTACGCACCATTGAATCAAACAATAATGCCAGTGAAAATATCCTTCTGCAGTCAAGGGTGTTGATTTTGTGTTTGGCCGTATCTTCAATAGCATCTATTGAGTGATGGGTATCCATTGGTCGTGGGTTGCAAATGGCATGGGCCTTTGATGCACGATTTGAACAACGAAAGAAATGATTCATGAAGTGTTTCTCATGTTTGCCGTTGTCGGATCAATTACCTTTGCTATCTAGTTTTATCATAACGGTGAGCCTGCTTGCATTGATTGGTATACCGTCGGATGTTCAGGCTGACGATTGGCCTCAATGGCGTGGTCCTGACGGAACGGGCATTTCCAAAGAAACGGGCTGGGTTGCAGAATTTCCTGCTTCCGGTCCCAGGGAAGCATGGCGCAGAAATATTGGATTTGGCTGCTCGTCCGTTTCAGTTGTTAATGGCATGCTTTACACGCTTGGATGGCATGACGGTAAGGATGTCGTTGTGTGTCTGGACGCGGCAACGGGTACGTCTATATGGGAATTTTCCTATAGGGCGGATCGTTATGAAAGAAATCATGATGGGGGTCCGGCGGCGACACCAGCGGTCGACGGTGATCGCCTTTATACACTTGGGCGAGATGCGCAGCTTTTCTGTCTTGACTCGCAGACTGGTGAAAAGAAATGGTCCAAGTCATTAAAACGCCAACTCGATTTGAAAGTGCCGCGTTGGGGGTTTTCCGGGTCGCCAGTTGTTGTGGGTGATTTTCTGCTTCTGGATCTCGGCAGGATCGTTGTGTTCGACAAGTTCAACGGCAAGATGAAATGGGTGACAAAGGATTACGGTTCGTCCTATTCAACGCCTCTGCCATTCCAATATTCCCGGCGGTCTCTTGTGGCTGCATTTCCGAGTTATGGACTGGTGGTGTTGGACTTTTCTGATGGACGGGAACTTACCAAGTATCCATGGGAGACTTCTTATGATGTCAATGCAGCAACGCCCATCGTGATCGATGATCATATATTTATTTCCTCCGGTTATGACAAGGGATGCGCTTTGTTCCAACTGGACCGCCGCGGTCTAAACCTTGCCTGGGAGAATCGCGTGATGAGAAACCAGATGTCCACTTGCATATTGATCAATGGGCATCTGTATGGTTTTGATGAAAAGACACTGAAGTGCATCGATATCCGTAGGCAGGGAAAGGAACGGTGGTCTCGCCGCGGGCTTGGCCGCGGAGCATTAAGTGCTGCCGGTGATAAACTCATTATTCTCAGTGAAAAGGGAGAACTCATTATCGCTGACGCAGACTCCGAGCGTTTTCAACTGCGTGGACGCGCCAAGATGTTCAGGACCAGTGAGGGCTGGACAGCACCGGTGCTTGCTGATGGTCGTATCTACTGCCGCAGTGGGCATGGAGAACTGGTTTGTATTGATGTGGGTCCCAAGCAGTAAAGCACCACCCCGGCCGGGCGTGTCAGAAACAAATCCACATCACATGTTGATATTCTTTGAATCTGTTTTCAGGCATCAACTGGTTAGGGGTGCGGGTACGGGTTGCCACCTCCGCTGCCAGCGTGGTCGCCATTGAGCATAATCTGGTCAAGTCGGCCGGGCATGTTCTGCATGTCCTGGGCGCGAATAACGAACAAATTCTTGTCCTGATTGGTAAATCCACGAACATGGCCGTCAACAAAAAGAATATTTGACTGCTTGTTGCCATGATTAGTGCGATAGGCATTGGTTAGAAATGGATTGTTTGGAATAATGGTTTGACGATCAAATGCCAACGCATGGGCTGGCTGTCTGCTAGTGTTTTTCAGGTCAGTGATCTTGTGCTTGCCTTCCTCGATCGCGTCAAGGTTGCGGTAGATATACGAACCGTATGCATCCTGGGCCGTTTGGATCTTGCGCAACTCTTCAACAGGGTCAACGGTGTTGTCATCCGGACAGTACATTGCCTGGCTTGAATCAAGATACTGGTCCAACAGAATGCCGTAACCATTTTTGAGGCCATGCGGACCAATCCATATTTGACTGTCAGCAATATGTTTATATGTCAGGCCAAAACCAAATGCCCCAAAAAAGCCGTGTGAGATATCCGGTCCGTGAACCAGTTCATCATCATAGTCGCCGGCAAACATGTGTACTCCCAGTCCAATCTGTTGCATGTTGGCGGCGCATGTCACGAAATAGGCCTGTTCGCGTGCTGCGCCCAACGATGGTAAAACAAGTCCCACGAGCAGTGCTATGATCGCAATCACGACAAGCAGTTCAATCAGCGTGAAACTATGACGACGACGATGCTCACGTCGATCGTAGTGCTCGGCTGGCGCACTGGGAACGATGTTGACAGGTCGATTCATCCGTTGACCTCGAGGGCGAAGATGTGTTGTGATCCCTATAGCGACAAGCCAGATTGTAGCACATTGATTGTTGAAAATCAGCTTTCAACCATGGATGTTATAATCAAACGGCCCGGCTAACATAGATTACCGATCACCGCTATATTTACGGTGGGCCCATGCAGTTTAGACATCAATTCCATTGTGTTTCGTGGTTGCCACTTATTTTGAGTGTACTTGGCATGTATGGCATTGCCGATGCCGGGAGCGGCCCCTTGGTTGATGGGTGGTTGCATTGGCGTGGGCCATATCAAAATGGCACATCCAGCGATACTAATCTTCCGAGCAGGATTGAGATTGGTGGGACCAATCACCTATGGACCTTTGATCTTTCTGGGCGTGGAACGGCTGTAATCGCGACCGATCAGCCCGGGTTTTCCGCGGCTCGTGGTGGCGAGGAGCTTGCCGGGGTCGATCGGGTTTACGTTTGGGGTTACCGCGGTGAGCGGTCAGATCTTGTAGAGGTGCTTGCGTGTCTTGATGCGGATAGTGGCGAAGTAATCTGGGAACACGAGTTCTCCGATTTTATCAGTGACATCATTTACAACCGTTATAGCATCGGCTCGCCCACCGTCGACCCACAAACAGGCAATATTTATTTGATGACAACACCAGGGTTACTGCTGGGTTTTGACCATGACGGGAAATTGCTTTGGCAGCGGTCCATGATGGAGGAGTTTGGCCGGCTTACTTTCCCCAACGGCCGCACGGGAGCACCTTCCCTTGCCGGAAATCTTGTCATTGTCAACACCATCAGTACCAACTGGGGCCGTGAAGGGCCGGGTCGCAACCGGTTTTATGCATTCGACAAAATCAATGGTGAACTTGTCTGGTCGAGTACGCCTGGAGTTGGCCCCCCGTTTCTTAAAGACAGTTCATTCTCATCACCACGGTTTGATTGGCACGACGGTCAACCGGTTTTCTATGTGGGAACCGGTTGTGGCAACATCGTGTGTGTTAATGTGCAAACCGGCCATCCGGTCTGGCGTTTTCAGTTTGCAGCTGGTGGCGTGAACAGCTCGGTCGTACTGCATGAAGATGCAGTCATTGCCATTCATGGCAAGGAAAACATTGACGATACCGGCCGTGGCCGCATGGTTGCCATTCGTTACAACGGATCAACCGAGCCCGGATTAAAGGGGCCAACGGTACTCAATTCATCTGCAGAACTGTGGCGTAATGATGATCTGAGTATGTTCACCAGTTCCCCCGTGATTGTTGGTGATGATGTCTATCAAGTTACCGTGAAGGGTGACTTGGTCTGTGTCGATGCCAGAACCGGTCAGACAAGATGGCACAAGAAACTTGGCGCCGATCAGCTACATGCCTCCCCTGTTCATGCAGATGGGAAACTTTATATTCCCATGTGGCACGATGGGTTGTTTATTATCCGTCCCACCAATGATGGTGCCGAGATTCTTGACCAGGTGCAGCTTGATGGCAGATGCCTGGGGTCTCCAAGTGTTTGGAACGGCAGGGTCTATGTACACACCACAAAGAAGCTGTATTGCTTTGGTGGTGAGCGGATAGGTGCTAATCAACCTGCCATGCCAATAAACAAAGCCGCTTCTACTCCTCAATCCGGGAAGCTGATGCCGGTTCCAGCTGAGTTCTTGATACGTCCGGGGGAATCCCAAGCATTCGATGTGCGTAATACAGAAGGAGATTCGCTTAGTGTTTCCGAGCGAATGCTGGCTTGGTCAAAGTTCATTCCGGATTCAGGAAAAGTAAAGTCGGAAATTGACGGTCACTTTAATGATGATGGAGTTCTTGTTGCTACTCCTGGTGGCAATCGATCGGCAGGCGCATTTCGTTTGGTCAAGCAGTCCGAGGGGCAATCTGACAGTGAAGGTGTTGGGTATATCCGTGGGCGTGTTTTGCCCTCGCCACCGTATTCAGAGGATTTCCAAGGGTTCCAACTGAAGCACAAACGCAAGGATGGCAGATCATTTGCTTATCCCCCCCTACCATGGATTGGTGCCAGATTGAAATGGCAAATTCATGATTTTAGCGGCAATCAAGTACTGGCCAAAACACTTGATCGTTGGTTATTCCAGCGTTCCATTGTCTTTATGGGACATGCTGATGATCGCAATTATTCAATTACGGCGGATGTCATGAGCGATGGCAATCGAAGGCAGATGTCAGATGTGGGTCTAATCAACCAGCGTTATATCGTCACCTTGCGGGGCAATCCACAGCAATTGGAAGTCAACTCCAACATTGAACGCCTGTCGGCCAAGGTTCCTTTTTTATGGAAACCCGGAATCTGGTACCGACTCGCCACCCGAGTTGATGTTAACCAGGATGGCAGTGGGACCGTCATGGGTAAGGTTTGGCCGCGGGATGGTGTGCAGCCGTCTAGATGGAACATTGAAGTCCCCGTAAACCGGGTACACACTAATGGTTCTCCTGGCTTGTTCGGTTTTACACCAAATATTAAGTTCGGGGTGTACATCGATAACATCAGGGTCGAACCCAATGAGTAGCTTTCGCTATTAGCGAACATCACAGGATCTTATATGAAGGTTTGTTCTGTCCACCGAATCTTGAATTATATTTCACTCACTCGCCGTCTTTTGAGACACGGGGCTGAAGTTGGCCGTGGTGTCCAACGGAATGTTTATGCAGGAAGATTCGGCCAGTCCTGTAAACGCCTGGGCATAACTGTCTTGCAGCCAGGGTTTGTGTTCGTGCTGCTGAACATTGTGGGTACCGTCGCTCTCATGGGATGTTCGGGGTCAATGGTTGTGTCTGACTGGCCGCAATGGGGCCGCAATGCAACCAAGAACATGGTTGGCCTGGATGAGTATGGCATTCCATCCGACTTTGATCCAGGTAGACGGATCGGACGTAGTAATAAAATTGACCTTGCAAAAACCAGGCACATTAAATGGATTGCCGAATTGGGTTCCAATACCTACGGCAACCCTACCGTGGCCATGGGGCGTGTCTATATCGGCACCAACAATGACCTACCACGGGATCCCAAGCTTAAAGGTGACCGTAGCAATATTTACTGTTTGAACGAGGAATCTGGCGACCTCATTTGGCAGTTTTCCGCGCCCAAACTGGGGGCAGGCAAGGTCGGTGATTGGGAATATTTAGGCATCTGCTCATCACCGACCATTGATGGTGAACGGGTGTATGCGGTGACAAATCGATGTGAGGTTATCTGTCTTGATGCGGCCGGCTTGGCGGATGGAAACGATGGTCCGTTTCAAGATGAAGGGAAGTATCTGGCTGGTCCGAACCAATCAGCCATTGAAACAAGCGCCGTTGATGCGGACATTATCTGGCATTATGACATGGCGGGCGAACTGGGTGTCTTCCCGCATAATGTCACCAGTAGTTCTGTTCTAGTGGTTGGCGACAACGTGTATGCCACCAGTTCAAACGGTGTTGATTATTCGCACCGACATATTATTAATCCAAGAGCACCTGCGCTGATCGTTTTAGAAAAACATACTGGGAAACTGATCGGCGAAGAAATGTCCTCAATCAGTGGTCGTACATATCATGGCAACTGGTCGTCGCCATCATACGGTACGGTAAATGGTA
>CAUZIY010000039.1:0-22124 GCA_963579995.1 Phycisphaerae bacterium | reverse complement strand
TCAATCATAGACCGCAGCTTCGACGAAGGGTGGGTGCAGCCCAATCCGCCCAATCATCGCACTGGAAAAAAGGTGGCCGTGGTTGGCTCTGGCCCGGCCGGCCTAGCATGCGCTGCACAACTTAATCATGCCGGGCATACGGTTACCGTATACGAACGCCATGATCGAATTGGTGGATTGCTCATGTATGGCATCCCCAATATGAAACTGGACAAACGCGTGGTGCAACGCCGGGTTGACCTCATGACAGAAGAGGGTGTGCAGTTCATTGCTAACACCGCCGTCGGGCAAGATCTGCCCACCACCAGTCTCGTCAACGACTTTGATGCCTCTATCCTCTGCACCGGTGCGACAAAGCCACGTGACTTGCCGATTGAAGGGCGCGATCTAAACGGGATTCACTTTGCCATGCAGTTTCTGCATGCCAACACAAAAAGTCTGCTCGATTCTAAGCACGCCAATGGCCAGTACATTAATGCAGAAGGCAAAGATGTGATCGTGATCGGTGGCGGAGATACCGGCACCGATTGCGTTGGCACTTCAATACGACAGGGTTGTCGCAGTCTCGTCCAGCTTGAAATCCTCTCCAAACCCCCTGACGAACGGTCACCTGATAATCCATGGCCTCAATGGCCCAAGGTTTACAGCCTCGACTACGGCCAAGAGGAAATCGCGGCAGTCTTTGGATCCGATCCGCGTCAGTACTGCATCATGACCAAGAAATTTGTCGGCGATGAATCCGGCCAGCTCCAAGAGCTCCACACCGTGTTCATCGAATGGGTTAAAGACGACAACGGCCGCTTCGCGCCAAAGGAACTCCCCGGTACGGAAAAGGTTTATCCCGCTCAGCTCGTTTTTTTGGCAATGGGGTTCCTCGGTCCTGAGCAAGTTATTGCCGAGAAACTGGGAATGGAAACCGACGAACGCTCCAACTTTAAAGCAGAACACGGTCAACACACCACCTCCTTACCGGGGATCTTCGCAGCTGGTGATTGCCGCCGCGGACAATCCCTTGTCGTTTGGGCCATCAACGAAGGTCGCCTGGCAGCAAGAGAATGCGACCGGTACCTCATGGGATCAACCACGCTTCCATCGTGATGGGATGGCCACAACCAACTCCGTGTGCCTTGACGCCCGATTGCCTGCAAATCAATTGCCACCAGGTCTTTGGTGGCAATCATTGGCCTGCATGGCAATAAACTACATACCAATGGAACATTCGCTGCGATCAATGGTACTGATGGTAAACATCAACCCCGGAAGCTTTAGTATCACAGGGTGAACAGGGTCAATCGTTTTCCGTACCTGTAGCCAGACGTAAAGCGATACGACATCCTTGTTCAAACTCGGTTACATTCAACGTTTCGCCAACCGTATGCGCTCCATGTTGCCCGGCACCAATGGTAACCGTCGGGATGCCACGTGCCGTCAACCAGTTGGCGTCGAGACCACCATCAACCGACTTGAGAACGGGTTCTTTCCCCAGCACTAAACGAACAGCACGTTGCGCCGCAACGACACATGGTTCACGCCGACCCAGGCGGAAGGCTTCGTAATCTAATTGGGATTCAAATCGCACCTTGCCGGTCTGCCCAAGTTCATTGCGAACTGATTTCGCGGCACGCTCAAAGGCACCGCTGAAGCGATTCAGGATCGTTTTACGAAATTGTGAGTTATGACTGCGCACCTCGGCCCGCAAGCTTACGTGGGGTGTCACAACATTGGTGGCTTCGCCCCCTTGCACCACGCCAACATTACTGGTGCCCGTCCGTTGTCCCTTGTGGATGGTGCCGAGAAAACCATCCCTTTGAAGCTGCGCGATTGCCATCGAAGCGATGGTGATGGCATTCACGCCAAGTTCGGGGTGAACCCCTGCGTGACTAGCCACGCCTTCGACCTCGATTGCAATACGGTAAGCACCAGTTGCCGCAATGATCAGGTTTGCGGGCTGGCCGCTGTCATAGTTGAACGCTAGCCGCGGCCGACCCAGATCGCGAAGAGATGCATTTTTGGCGCCAATTAATCCAATTTCCTCCTGAATAAGCCAAGCAAAAGAAACTGGCGGATGGGGCAGTTTACGTTCCAGCATGGTCACGGCGGCAGACAACAATGCTGCTGCACCACTGCGATTATCAGCCCCCAGAGCAGTTCTTGGATCAGCCGACCGGATCCAGAGACCGCGTTGCGTAGGTTTGCTGCCCACGCAAAGAGGCACTGTATCTACGTGGGCAGTTAATAAACGTGCGGCGCCCACTGATCGACGGCCAGGTCCTGCAGGCATTTTTACAATTAGATTACCGACCTCACCGTTGATATGGCTGCGTTTGTGTGCGCGATCGTACTTGATTGCACTGGCAGGCAACCCCGCACCCCGCAACTTCTGGGTGATAAAGTTCATGATGGACATTTCCTGGCCGCTCTTGCCAGGAATTGGCATCATTTTTGTAACTAGCGCAACGGCATGCTTGAGGTTTGGCTCAATACTTGATGATTTACTTGCTTGTTTGGCCATCTTTAGATCCCTATGTAACCTCGACGACTGACTGGCCCCGTGTAGACAACTCAACCTGCACCGCACGTGTGAACTCAGATAGTTGCATTGGGCCCAGGTCACCCCGCGATCGGTCACGAACACTCACCGTACCCGCCTCGGCATCACGTCCACCAACAACCAACATGTAAGGCACTTTATCATCCTGTGCAACTTTGATCTTGGCATTGACCCGTTCATTGGCGTCGTCAATATGAACGCGAAGACCTTCCGATGATAAGGTCTGGGACACTTCCTTAGCATAACCAACAAACTTGTCGCTAATCGGTAAAATCCGGATCTGTTCATGCGCCAGCCAAAGCGGAAAGGCTCCGTTGTAATGCTCTATCAGGATTGCCATGAATCGCTCCATGGACCCGAATGGGGCACGGTGAATCATGACTGGCTGATGGGTGGCATTATCCGCACCGACATATTCCAGTTCAAAACGCTTGGGAAGATTATAGTCAAGTTGTACCGTGCCCAGTTGCCAACTTCGACCAATAACATCCTTGACGACAAAATCTACTTTCGGTCCGTAAAAGGCGGCTTCACCCAACTCCTGTGTGTAGGGAATCTGCATGTCACTCAACACTTCACGCAGTTCACGCTCCGCTCGATCCCAAAGTGCCGGATCACCTGCATATTTATCGCTGTCGGGATCGCGTAGCGACAGGCGAATTGACACATCCTTAAATCCAAATGTATTAAATACGAACTGTGTCAATTCAATCGTTGCAGAAAATTCCTCTTTGACTTGATCCTGGGTGCAGAAAATATGCGCGTCGTCCTGTGTAAATCCGCGTACACGTGTCATGCCTGTAAGTTCCCCCGACTGCTCGAAACGGTAGACCGTACCAAACTCTGCCAATCGAACCGGAAGATTGCGATAGCTATGCGGTTCGCTTGCATAAATCCGCACATGATGGGGACAGTTCATTGGTTTTAATAGATACTGCTCTTCACCACCTGATACATGATCCCGCATCTGGATCGGTGGAAACTGAGAATCTTGATAGTACGGGAAGTGGCCACTGGTTTTATAGAGGTCAATTTTCCCAATGTGCGGCGTGTAGACGACTTGGTAGCCGCGTCGGAGTAACTCCGCCTGAAGAAAGTCCTGAAGCAATGAGCGTATGAGCGCTCCTTTGGGTTTCCAAAGAACAAGACCTTGCCCGACCAACTCGTCAATCACAAACAAGCCAAGCTTTTGACCAATCACACGATGATCGCGCTGTTTAGCTTGCTCAAGTAGTTCAAGGTGATCATCAAGATCGCCATGGCCGAAGAATGCCGTGCCATATATCCGCTGGAACCGATCGGAGGTGACATCGCCGTGCCAGTAACTTGAAGCGATCGACATCACTTTGAAAGCGGAAATCGTACCGGTTGAAGGAACATGCGCACCCATGCATAGATCCTCCCAGCAACCCTGATCGCCCGTGGCATACCAACTTAAAGTCTCAGATCCACCATCAAGAGCGCGCTGGGCATTATCAATCTTGTACTTATTGCCTTCTTCAGTAAGTTTGATGATCCCTTCTTCGGGCGACATTTCATAACGCGTAAAAGGGCGATCCTCTTGAACAATCTTCTTCATCTCGACTTCGATTGCTTTAAAATCATCCGAACTGATTGGGATGTCGAGTGCGATGTCATAATAGAATCCATTGTCCAGCGGTGGTCCATACGCCAATATTGCTTGCGGCCACAGACGCTGGATCGCCTCCGCCATCACATGGGCGCAGGAATGGCGAAGCAGGTAGAGGGCATCAGGATCCATATCGCCCCGGGTCTTGCCCTTCTTGTCGAGTCGTGGTTTGGTCACGATTTCCAGGGTCGAATCATGATCTATGCTCTGATTGAGGTCGCATAACCGCCCGTTAATCTTGGCGCCAATCGCCGCCTTGGCCAATCCTGCACCAATTGCGGCTGCGACGTTTACGCCGGTAACGGTTTGGTCATATTCTCGAATAGTGCCGTCAGGAAGCGTGATACGCATCGGATCGTCTCCGAAGTCAGGTAGGTTTAAAGTTTACCAGCCAGATAATAGTTTGGCATTAGCAATAAAAAAAGTCGCTCAATTGGACGGCCGCATTGCATGTGGGTTGTTATTTCGCCTCAACAATACACTTAACCGCGTGACAGCTGCCCAGTCATCGTGATCATTGTTTAACCACAATGGGATATCACGGGCCAGCTGGTTACTATTGATAGGTACAGGGATACTTGACCCACGACAGGACGTAAGGTGAAGAAATAAGGACGCAACCGCACCATGAGTTTTTCCGTTGGGCGAGGTAGAGTTCTAAACATCGGCTCCATCGGGGTCAGTGATGACGAGCTGCCGCCGCTCGATGATGGTCCAATTAACTTGCATGCTTGGTTTAATGACAAATCAAATTTCTGCCCACTGGAGCTAGAGATTGGTTGTGGGAAGGGTACCTTTATTGTCCAGCAGGCGGTGGCCGTGCCGAACCACAATCACATTGCAATCGAATATGCCAAAGCATTCTGGCGGTATGCGGCAGATCGATGCAGGCGTCAAGGTTTAATCAATGTGAGAATTATTCGTTGCGAAGCAGCATCTTTTATCCGCAACTATGTACCTGATAGCTGCCTTCAGCAGATACACATTTACTTCCCAGATCCATGGCCAAAAAAACGACACCACAAGCGACGGCTCATCCAAGAGCCATTTTTACGCCAGACACATCGGACCCTAGAAGCAGGCGGCATCATTCATATCGCCACAGACCACCAAGACTACTATGAATGGATGGTCAAACACAGTGCACGAACGGCCGACTTGTATGAGCGGCTGCCATTCTCTGGCCCCCAATCAGCCGTCGAGGACGAATGGGTCGGCAGTAACTTTGAGCGAAAGTACCGCCGAGAGGGCCGACCGTTCCATGGCATGAATCTTCGCAAGATCTGAGTTGATCGGGTATAGTAAACTGCCAGCATGGACCAATAGGAGATCGAAGCCATGAATCAGTTCAAACCATTGGTTGCCGCACTCTTGGTGAGCGCTAGTTTACTTGCAGGCTGCCAATCAACGACGACGCCCCAGGTCGAACCAACCGATGCATTATCAGTCTTGCGCACCCACAGTGGATCCGATGCCGCAATGCCAAAGCCAGCGGAGTGGATTGTGAATAGCCAAGATCAGCTTGAAGCAATTGGAAGTGGTCCGTTAGGACAAATATCAGTTGATTTTGACAATGAGACGGTCGTGATCATTGCCCTGGGCGAACAGCCCACCGCAGGCTATTGGGTGACCCTTATCAGCGCCAGTCAGCACGGAAGCACACTTTATGTTCAGGGCACGGCAAATCAGCCAGGACCTGACCAGGTTCTCGCGCAGGTTATGACCTATCCCTATGCAGCAGCAATCATCCCGAAGACCGGCGCTGCAGTCCTAATTCCGGAGATCGACTCAGTTATTGGTTATTAACCGGCTTTAGTTCCTTTTACTTTGGGTCGTTACGCATTTTGTTTTTTGCGAATTCTCCGCGTTTATATTTGGGGGGGGTCGCCAAGCCGATGATCTATTCTAGACCTCAGCCACTGATGAAGTGACTGACAGCCAGAAGAATCGCGGTTGAAAATCCCACTGAAATCAGGTTTTTATATGGACTTGGATGGGCTATTCCAGTTGCATCAGAAGCCAGCATAAAGGCCGTCAAGGGTTGACTAAACCATAAAACGGGATAGAGTTATAACAGTTACATATCCTGCCAAAGAGGAGAGGACGACGTTGGCCGCGGAACACTTAAAGCAGTTGTCGCAAAAGTAAACTGCTTAACTTATATATAGTGGAACGGGCCGCATTTGTACTTAGGCGGACTGTCTTGGGGATAACGGGGGAATGACATTAAAGCAATCCGCCAGGTTCAAGCCAAAGGGTAGATAGCATGCCAGAGCCGATAACGGTCGTTATGGTTGGGATCGGCGGAAGTAGTATTCTAGCCGAAATTGCCCGTCGCCAGTTCCGTATCTTTAAGGAATTCATGAACATTGGCGGAGCCGCGATGGCTCTTTTACTGTTCTCACCGGTGATGCTCCTGTGTATTGTGTTGATCAAACTGGCAGATCCCAGCGGCCCGGTCCTGTATCGACAAGCACGCGTAGGGTATAACGGGCGGCTGTTTTCCATCTTCAAAATGAGAACGATGTACATGAACGCAGAAGCACACGGCCGAGCTATGCGGGCCGGTGCGGATGACTCGCGTGTGATTCCCGTTTGCCGGTGGATGCGTCGCAGCCACTTGGATGAGCTGCCTCAATTGCTCAATATCCTGCGTGGTGACATGGGTTTGGTCGGACCACGACCAGAGCGACCGGAACTCTTCGAAGAACTAAGCCGCAAATTACCTGATTTTGAAAAACGTTTGGCTGTCAAACCGGGGCTGACCGGATTGGCCCAAATCTATAATGGCTACGACACTGATCTTGACTCCGTGCGTCGTAAGCTTAAATACGATCTGGATTATATCGGACGTGTAGGCCTTGGTCTGGACTGCAAGCTATTGCTGGCCACGGTCAGGAAATTGAATGACCGAAGCGCCCGGTGAGTCGTTACTAAGTAATAAATTGGGCTTAATCCTTGTCATAGGGCTATTCTGACATCCTAAGTCACTGGAACCTGTTCTGGGCCAGTCTACTCCACATTTCATTGGCCAAAATCTAGGATTTAGGTGCAGCAAGTGACTTCAGGAACATAGCCAGTACAGCCGACGAACCATAAGAATGGTCTGATGTTACTTGGGGTTGCCGATGATGAGACACAAGATGGCTCATTCAAGCCGTCGCTCCCTTGGTGGGATGTCGTTAATCTGGATTCTGTTTGGTGTTGTAGGCATGGGCTGCGTGCCCCACTACAAAGATTACGGCCATTTTGTGGTCACCCCACGCCAAACACATAGCCAGAAGGCCTATGTCATCGAACCACCGGACACGATTCTCATCGTGGCGCCCGGGGCGACCGAAATTGACGGCATATCACAACGCCTGCGGCCAGATGGAGCGATCACACTTCACTTACTGGGCGACGTTATTGCCGCCGGTAAAACACCAACTGATCTGGCCCACGAAATCCAAGAAAAGATCCTTGATTTTTATGAAGATATCCAAGTACAGATTCAAGTCACCGGTTTCAACTCTAAATTCTTCTACATGGCTGGCGAAACGGCTACGGGACCACGGTCCTTTACCGGTCGAGATACCGTATTTTCAGCTGTAATGGCAGCCGGATTGCCGCGAACTTCCTGGCCGGAGAAAGCGGCGCTACTACGCCCCAACGAGGAAGGTGAGTTGATTCACCGCATGAGTGTGAACCTAAAAGCAATGATCGAAACGGGCGACTTCAAACACAACGCCGTCCTGGAAGAAGGTGATATTGTATGGATTCCAATTAACCCACTTGCCGCTGTGGGCGTGGTGACGCAGAACTTATTAGCCCCAATACAACCGGTGCTGAACGCCGCCACCACTCCTGCTCGACTGAATGACTTCTAATCCGGCAACAAGTATCGAGTAGCGGGACTGAGGACCTAATCGGATTCGGAATGCATGGCTCATGGCTTGGCACAAACCAACCAATTTGCGTGAATGGTTCGACATTGTCTTGCGACACAAGAAGAAGTTGTTCTTTGTGTCGGTACCGGTAGCTGTTGCTGCTATTATTTCCAGCCACCTCTGGGAGCGCAAGTATACGGCACCCGCTATTGTTGAAATACGTACACAACTCGTCACCGAACAGATTAACTCATCGGTTGCGACCAGTGCAGTAAAGCCCATTCGCTCACTACTTCGCCAAGACTTGACCAGCCGTCGGGCTATATCGCAGGTAATTGATGACGAAGGACTGACGCACGATTTGGAATTCACAGCCGATGGCGAATTGACCAAGCGTGGTCAGATCCTAAAAAACAAAATGGTCAAGGAAATGGCAGGCCGAGTGGATATTAACTATATCGCTCGCAACAACAGCGTTGACCGCGTTCGCATTTCCTATACCGATCCTGTTCCGGATGTTGCCATTCGGATCACCAACCGGCTCGTTGATAACTATATTGAAAAAGCAAGTAGTATTTTTGATAACCAGTTGGCGGAAACCAGCAACTTCTTTCGCGGTCAAGTGGACAAATACAGTGAACTGATGAATCAGAAAGAGATCGAAAGGCTACGATTTGAAGAGAACAATCCGGGTCTAAACCCTGAAGACCCGATGAGCCTGTATGCCCAAATCACACAGTTGCAAGCCAGAAAAGCTACTCTTTCACAGAACCTCGCTGTTCGCCTCCAGGAACGTGAATCACTTAAAGTCTGGATTGCAGACCAGCCGGAGATGATTTCTTTTCCAGTTGATCAAGAAAATCCAAAGCTTGCTGTTCTGCGCACACGCTTGGAACAACTAGAGAACGAGTTGTATGGGCTGCGCACAGGTATAGGCGGGACCGCACCAAAGAAGGATCGACACCCCGATGTCAAACGGGTCAAAGCTGAAATCATCCGAATCGAAGCGGAGATGCAGGATACTGTGCAGAGTGTACAGGTCGCCTCTGAACCACAACTCAACCAAACGCGAATCGAAACTGAGGTGCGTATTGAAGCGATGAACGGTGAATTGGTCGGCCTTGAACAGCAACTCAGTGACGTGAATAACCAGATCATGATCTACCAGGTACGTAAGCGAAACTTCTTTCCTTTGCGGAATCAATACCTGACATGCAAACGTAAAATCGAGGAATATAAAACACAACTCGCCTTCTGGGAAGGGCGATATCGTGACACCCAGGTCGCCCGCAAAGCTGCAGCAGCACGCCAGGGTATCAGCCTGCGTGTGATCGACCGGCCCCCCGAATTCGCAATGCCCAGCGAGCCTACGCTCCTGGGAATTCTTTTGGCCGCCGTCATCATAGGATTGGGCACTGCAACGGTAGTTATCATTCTAACCGAATTACTGGATCATTCTTTCCGAAATGTCCAGCATGCCGTAGACGAACTGAAAATGCCGGTTTTAGGTGCGGTCAACGAGATCATGACGCCGACTGAAATGTTTCGACGCAAGATTTTGGGATGGGGTATTATCCCGGCAACAGCTACGGCCATTCTGGTACTGCTTGGCATTAGTATTTTCTTAGTCCAAATCAGCCTCACCGAACCACGAAAATATAGCCAGTGGATGTCACATCCCATTAAAGCAATCGGCGACGCCTTGTTTGACAACCTCTAGAAAACAGAACGCATAGCTACAGATGGATGGGACCCATGTATACACAAAGTATCAGCATAGAGATTATTAAACCTACCGATGTATGAAGAATTCTACAATTTGGCGTACGCACCGTTTCACAACACACCTGATTCTCGCTTCTTCTTTGAAACAGATCAGCACAAGGAAGCATTAGCGAAACTGGAGTACACCGTCCGCAACCGTCAGGGGTTTGCCCTGGTGACCGGCGAGATTGGATCAGGAAAAACAACGCTCAGCCGCATGCTTATTCGGCGTATGGGACATGATGCACGTGTCGCGATGATAAATAATACACGCGTGTCATCTCACCAACTACTTAAACTGATCGCAATTGAATATGGCATTGAAATCCCCCGCGTGTGTGACAAAGCGACCCTCCTCACCCTCATCCGCCGTTACATTGAAAACCAACACTCACTTGGCCGCTATCTGGTGGTCATTATTGATGAGGGCCAGTGTTTGAATATCGACGAGTTTGAGGAAGTCCGGCTACTTACCAACCTCGAAAACGAGACCGATAAGCTTGTTCAGTTGCTGATACTCGGTCAGCCTGAACTGCGCAAAACACTCAAACACGCTCGCCTAGCGCCACTCATACAACGAATCGTGATGTACACGCACCTTCAACCTATGACTTTTGAAGAGACCGCCCGCTACATTGCGTTTCGTCTCGTGCGTGCCGCCAAAGAACGAGCGAACGTAACTTTCTCGCGGCAGGCGCTTAAAGTAATCCATGAACGGGCCTCAGGAATACCGCGGTTGGTAAATCTAATCTGTGACAACGCACTACTTGTCGGGTACTCGCGAGACACCCACCTGATTGAATTGCAGGTCGTCAATGCCGCGATCTCCCAGATATTACCCAACTTTGACGATGAACCAGCCGATATAATGGCCGCTGCGCCGTTCCTCGGCGTGGAACAGGAGATGGATCATGGGCGACGTCTATGACGCCATGAATCGAGCCCAGCGGGACAAGGGGTCCAAGTCCCATGACGCTGGAAACGACAGTCCAACTTCTCCCCCGGAAGACACGACGCCTGTATTGCCGAGCGAGCAGGTCGCCAAAGCTACTGACAGTGGTGAGTTGGCACATCACAAGACAAACAGCAAGCCTGACGGATCCTCGATGGTGGTCGATGCTCAGAAAAAATTGGAAGCAGAATCAGATCTTGTGTCCTCCGAATCTACCAGCATGCCCAAAGAAGACCCGGCAAGTCCCAATCGCTACTCCAGCGAGTTAATTCCCCATCACGATAGGGCCAGCATTATCACCGAACAGTACCGTGCAATTCGAACCCAGATGCTCGCCCGTATACGCAATCAGCGTATACAAACTGTTGTGATTACGAGTGCCTCACCCAATGAAGGAAAAAGTGTTACAGCATTAAACATGGGCATTACATTCAGTGAATTGCGTACACAAAAGACACTTGTAGTTGAAGGCGACTTGCGCCGCCCGTCGTTCCCCCAACTATTGGATCACGATGCATACCCAGGATTGTTGCATGTGTTAAAAGGTGAAGTTAACAAGGTCGACGACGCCATCCACCCAACGGTCTACGATAATCTATGTTTCATGCCCGCTGGCGGCCGTGATAATGCAACGAGTACTGAGTTGCTTTCAAGCCCCCGCATGATTCAGGTACTTGCGCAAATGAAGGACCGGTTTGATCACATCTTCGTTGACACACCACCCGTACTCAACGTCACCGACGCCAGCATACTGGGCGCCATCTGCGATCAAGTCCTATTAGTCATTCGCATGAATACAACACCACAGGATCTGGTTGATCGAGCCAAGCGTTTACTTTGCGCGTCAAACTGTAAGATTGCCGGTGCCGTACTTACACATCTGGCTAACACGACGCCGAAATATCTTTACCGCTACGCTTACTAGGAAGTACCGTGGAGTATGGATCGGCACAGCCCAATCCTGACTGATGACACATTGTGCTCTGACAATAGTCCTTTGCGACACATTCACCTGGTATAGACGATGACGAATACTTCCACACAGAACAAACCATCGACACGGCAACGTGTACTCATGCTTGCCCATCGATTGCCCTATCCACCCGATCGGGGTGATCGAATCCGTAGCTATCACATACTACGTACACTTTGCGATAAATTTGATCTCGCCATTGCCTGTACAAGTGATGAGTCCGTTTGGCTACAACACCACCAACTGCTTGCGACGATGGCACGGCGTGTGGCAATTATGCCGATCTCAAGTCAGTGGAGCACACTGCGCGGCATCTGGACCATGCTGTGCGGCAATTGTGCCACATCCGCTTTTTACTACCGGACAGGACTGGCGCAACAGATTATTCAGTGGCATGAACAGGAACCATTTGACACCATCTTGACCTACTGCACAGGGATGATCCCTTATGCACGCATGTTGACACATCGCCGCATGATCAATGCCAACACACCAAAAAAGAGACCACGGCATATCATTGACCTGGTCGACGTTGACAGTATGAAGTGGCGGAGTTTCGCTAGACACAGCTGGGCTCCAATGCGGTGGGCTTATGCAACTGAAGCGCGTCGTCTGCGACGAATTGAGGCCGGCACCTACGATGAATTTGATGGGATTGCGGTGACGACTGAGGCCGAAGCCAACGCATACCAGAAGCACGTTGACCCAACAAAAAAAGTTACTGTGATCAACAACGGTGTTGACCTAGAGTACTTTTGCCCAAAACCCGGCACAGACAACAACACAATCGTCTTTGTTGGTGTACTCAATTATTGGCCAAATACCGAAGGTGTGTGTTGGTTCGTTCGCCATGTCATGCCGCTGCTTCGCCAGCTACAACCCAAGACCCGGTTTTTGATTGTTGGGCGTCATCCAACCAAAAAAATCTGTGATCTTGATCGAGAACAGGGCATATCGGTAATCGGATCGGTCCCTGACATACGTGAATATCTTTCGCAGGCGTCCGTAGTAATCGCACCCTTGCTTATTGCCCGAGGTATCCAGAACAAAATCCTGGAGGCGATGGCCTGCGCCAAGGCGGTGGTCTGTTCCGTGGGTGCCGCAGAAGGAGTCGATGCGATCGATGGCGAACATCTGATTGTTGCTGAAACACCACAGCAATGGGCCAAATCGATTGGTCAACTGTTTGAAGATCCGGCTCTACGAGCCCGATTAGGCCAGTCTGCTCGCCAGCGGGTCGAGAAACGATATAGCTGGAGTCAATGCCTTGAGCCAATGGTCCAGTTGATCAAGGGCAGCCAAGGTGATACTGCTGCATAGCAGGATCAGCCTCTTTCTACTGTGTTGGCTACTGGCTATCAAATCGAAATGAGCCGAAATGGAAACAGGAGCCGGGCTGCTAACGACTGCATCGGGCACACGGGACGAAAATATTATTGGAACTTCAGTTGTGAGTTATTACACACCGCGCCAAATCAAAACCCGGATGCGTATCGGCCAAGGCCTGCAGTTCGCCAAGTACATCACCGATAGGACTCCACCTACCCGACCGACGCATGACGCGCTCCAGTCGCGATTGAGCCCGTCGCAAACCTGTATAGGTGCGGATCTGACCAGTTGCAGACAACGGCATACGTGGCATCTGAGGGTCAAACTCCCAAGGATGAAAATACAAAATTGCTGGCCGTCCCTGTCGACATGCCTGGGTGAGGGCCCACTGCATCAGAACAAGTGGCAACAATCGAAAGTAACCGCCGCCCGCTGCAGCCAGATTCCAAGAACCAAGGCGGTATACCAGTGGCGGGACCTCCAGCAATGTCGGGCCACTTCCATTGCGCACCATGAACGGACTGATCGGCGCAGTCGGCACGCCATACCACGGATACCGTACAGGAAAAATAGAGGCGTCGTACTCGAACCCCAACTCAACCAGCACATCGATCGCCCAGGCTGTCTGCCTGGCTACACTAAAGGTCGGTGCTCGGTACCCCCGTACACGCTGGCCGGTCTGATCTTCAAGCAGCTCCTTACAAGCCAGCACGTCGGCACGAAATGTTTCCGTGTTCAACTGGTGCAGTCTCTGGTGGTTCGAACCGTGGCTGGCGATCTCATGGCCAGCTTGTGCAATACGCTTCACCATCGATTCGTGCCGCTGAGCCACATGGCCAAGAATGAAAAATGTACCCCGCTGGCCACACGCATCGAAAAGTGTCAAAAGCAGATCAACATTTCGCTCGACCCGCGAAGGCCAATCGTCCCACCGGCTAGAGTCGACCACCCCCCGGGCCGCCTCAACATGGAAATACTCTTCCACGTCAATGCTGACACAGCAAGGAACACGAGCTGGATCCCGGGCCGACATTGGAGTCAAGTCTAACATGGCATACGCCTGCACAACGCCCCGGATCCTTATTTACACCCATAAAAAAATTGACTAATGCCACTAAACACCATCAAACAGATCGCAGCTTATCGAGAACTCCTCATTGCGCTGACCTATCGCGACATCCAAGTCAAATACAAACAGGCCGTAATGGGGGTTGCATGGGCATTTTTTATGCCTGTCTTGGCCATCACATCAGGCATCCTGTTTCGCCTTGTGATGTCCTGGTACCGTTCAGAATCACTGCCCGTTGCAGCCGATATTGTTGGTGTCATGGTGAAATCAGTGCCTTGGCTCGCATTTTCTGCTATTGTCGGTGCCGCATCGACGAGCTTGATCGGGAATGTGGAGTTGATCACAAAGATCTACTTCCCACGCGAAGTCGTTCCACTTTCTGCCACACTGTCTGCACTGTTTGATTTTGCTATCAGCCTAACAGGCTTGGTTGTCGTACTGGCGATTCTGGTCCTGGTGGGGGGCGACAAATCACCCATCGTGATATCAATTCAACTGCTGTGGGTACCTGTGCTGCTAGCGATGCTGATCCTCATGGCGGCCGGGCTCGGTATTGGATTGTCAGCCGCCAATCTCATATTTCGTGATGTCAAATACATCGTACAGGTTGTACTCCAATTCGGAATTCTTTTTTCCCTGGTTTATTTCACATACACCGAGGTTCATGCAGATTATGGATGGTTGATGTTATTCAACCCCATTGCGCCCCCACTCGAAGCATTGCGGATGGTACTACTTGAGGGTCATATTAACGCTCTTCTACACAAGTTTCTGGCCTACAGTGCCGTTGTAACTGCCGTTGTGATTGTGTTTGGCCACGCTTTGTTCACAAAGGCGGAATCCATGTTCGCCGAATACGCATGACTTGCAATGACTGACACTGCAATCCAAGTTAATGGCGTTTGGAAGAAATTTCGTCGAGGCGAGTTTCACGATTCACTACGTGAACTGATTCCAGCGGTGACAAAACGGCTAATCGGCCGTGGCACTAAATCCGACGAGTTGGCCCATCGCGAGTTTTGGGCTCTTCGCGATATCAGTTTTGAGGTTCCGCGTGGCGAGTCGCTCGGTATCATCGGACCTAATGGTGCGGGCAAAAGCACGATGCTCAAACTCCTTTCACATATCCTCAAACCTAATCGAGGAAACTACACCATCAACGGCCGATTATCAGCATTGATCGAAATTGGAGCAGGATTCCACCAAGACCTCACCGGGCGAGAGAATATTTACCTCAATGGTGCAATTCTCGGAATAATGCGTGAGGCAATCCGAAAAAAGGAAGAACAGATCATTGAATTTTCGGGTGTTAACAGGTTTATTGACACACCAATCAAGCGATACAGCGCCGGCATGAAAGCACGCTTGGGTTTTGCTGTCGCGGCTCACATGGATCCGGACATCCTGCTGGTGGATGAAGTGCTTAGCGTTGGCGATGCCAAATTTCGCCACAAGTGCCTCCAACACATGGAAAAACTGATCCAGTCTGATGTCACGGTTGTATTCATCTCGCACTTGCTCGACCAGGTTAGCCGATTGTGCCCCAATACCATCGTTCTTGACCACGGCAAGATGATCTATCAGGGGAAGACTAACGGTGCCATCAAGGCTTATATTGAGGCATTGCGAGAAGACCACAACAATTCAATATCAGGCTCGCCGGTGGTGGCGGAGATCAAGAACTTGCGATTATGTGATACAACTGGACGCGAGGTCACAGAACTGGATTGTGGCGAACCGGCAGATATTGAATTCGATCTAATTCTACAAGATGCCTTTGAGGATATCAGTATTCAATTGAATATCGCGACCGCTAGCGGCCTGTATCTGGGTACTGCCAGTACTGCCCACTCCATGAAAATCCCCCCACATGCGGGCATATATCGCCTACGCTACCGGTTTGATCCTATGCCCCTCGCTGAAGGTGACTACACCTTTGGCCTGAATGTCACGGACATTGGCCATGGCCATCCGCTATGGGAATCCAGTACGCCCAGAATGGTAACGGTTCGCGGAAATTCACCTGGAAACGCTGTATTGCGTCTCGGAACCAATTGGACTGTCCGGCCCATTAATGACGCACCCCCAGTCTCCATCAACGACACGAAAATCTAATGAGTAGTCAACCAGCCGTTGTGTCGTCGCCATCATCAGCCAACATGGGCAGGATGTCGGCTTCCGCATCACGAAATAAAATCTGAAATACTGCGGCCGCCGTATCCTGACACCGATTCTGTATTGGCGTAGTGGTAATCATTTGGTTATTGGACAAGGTTCGGTTACCATTAATTTGATTGCTCCGAGGGGCCGCAGTGCTTTTTAAGTGCTGCGGCCCTTTTGCGTATTGTGTCTTTCAGTAACAAAAACTGTGGGTGTTCATCCGATCTTCATTGACTTGAGATCCACCAGCTGCTGGGGCGTTTTGCTTGGGCCAAGACCGCGTCTGTTGGATCTGGTAAACTGCATTGTTCTCGGTGCCAGTTGCAATGGATAACGGAGTTTCGGTGGAGTCTGATTTGGAATCTTCGCAATCGAGTCAGGCGAGCCGCCAAGGGGGCGACCCGAACCACATTTCGGTTCTGCGCATCATCGCGATAGCACTGCCACTACTGGTCATTGGTGCCGTGGCGTCGGAAGCCATTGATACCTATATGAATGCCGGAGCCGAATCACAAATCGGCAATTTCTCCGGATCACCACCACCCACGGGCGCTTTGCCACGGCCTGACGTGCCGCCAGCTGGGGCAATGGGGCTGTTCGTACCAATACTTCTTCTATTCGCGGCAATACCCATGTTGCGCCGCAATTGGAACGTGGCCCGCGGCGAATTGGTTGTGGTCTTTAGCATTCTGGTACTTGGCATTCCTATCAATACCGGCGCGTTTTGGAACCATCTTGTACCCGCACAGGTCGAAATGCACCGTACACGCGATCTCGATCGCGCCATGATGATTTCAAAAGATCTGTGGCCCAACTTGGGCGACCGGCTCGAAAAGGCCGGGCCAGAGGTCGATACGAATGGCACACCGGCACCTGGAGTTCGCTGGACGTTCCGTGGTTCCAACGGTTCGCAGGAGCTTCCCGTCATCGATGGACCCAATGGAGCCGGGCGGTGCGTCGAAATGCTCCACACGCAGGATACCGATGTCTCGGAACTTCTTCTGGAACTGGACAAGAATACGGCCAACGAGCGGTTTGTAATGCCACTGACTCGTTATGCCATCTTTGCTCGCATTCGCTTGGATGAACCGTCGTCTTCATCGGTCGTCACATTGACCGCCGGCGTAGACCCCAGGCAGGGATATGAACTATTCATCCTTAGGACACGCACCAAGGTCGAGGTGATATCCCCGCTTCGCTTCATGACTAAAGGACGGATCGATTATCAGGTCCCTCGCGATCTGGAAGACAAGTTCTATGTCAAACTTCGCTTTGAAGGCAAAGGCAAGCTCTGGGCGAAAGATTTTTCTATTATTGATACCGAGCAGATCCCCAGATACCTCGAGGGCTACGAAGAAGCCACGCCGGAGGTCTGGGAGCAACTCAGCGAAGCTGATCGGACGCGCGTGCGATTACGACCGGACAAGAGCAATCCGGTTGAGTATGTGAAGTTCATGCTTTTCGGCAAAGCACCTTGGCGTGAATGGTCCAAGCCCTTGTTTAGATGGGGATTACTGGTCATTGCCATGTTCATGGCAATGTTCTGTCTGGTCACCATTTTTTACCGTCAATGGGAACGTGGTGATCGACTTGCCTTCCCGATGACCACGTTTATCGTGGATCTGACAAAAGGCGATGACCGGGGACGACTAACGATTCTGCGCAGCACTCCATTCTGGATCGGCGTAGCGATATGCGCCGTTCACCTATCACTGCAATACGCCAACAAGGCGTTTTGGCCTGAACTTCCGTTCGTCAATCTGCACCTCCGCGTGGCGGACGTCATGCCCGCAGGACCGCTGCGGGAAGTGACTGGTCATCGAAATTACGCACAACCTCTAGAGGTGAATGTGCGTCCACTTGCCATTGCCGTAGCCTTCTTTATGACTCTCGAGATGCTACGAAGCCTCGTTATATTCTTTGGCTTGGCATGGATCTACCGTTACATCGGGTACTTTACACCTCTCAAGACCTTGCCGGCTGCCGAACGGTACCAATCTAATCGATGGTGGCCCTACCAATCGCTACTGACTTACGGCGGCCTGCTATGCATGGCACTGATCTGCGTAATTGCCGCCCGAAAACACTTGCTGCAAGTATTCCGTAAAGCACTCTCTTTGAAATCTACCGCGGATGATTCAGATGAAGCACTAACCTATCGAATGGCCGTGATTGGCCTGGCTGTTTCAGTTGCTTTAATTGTTTGGTTTGCGCAACTGGCACAGATCAACCCATGGTTCTTGCTCATCTATATTGGGATATGTTTGCTGCTGGCGTTATCAGCTGCACGTATTCGATCTGAAATTGGGCTTCCGACAACCTACCTGATAATACAATGGCCTACTTATCTAATGATGGGTTTCGGTGGTGTCCTGCTATGGGGCATGAACCAACTGGTTTTCACCGCCCAGGCTTATTTCCTTTACACGGGCACTTTCTTGATGATCGCGCCGGTGCTCGCGGAATCCATGGCAGCAGCAACACGAGTGGGCGTACCTCTGAAAAAGATGGGGCGGTGCCTGATCATCGGCTTTCTAATCTCGATGTTCGTTGGTGGAATCGTCTCGATGTCCTGGCGATACACTATCGGCTCACTCAACATGACCCGCCAAGTCATGGAGAAGCGAGGCGAATTCAACCAAATGACCGGCATGATCGAAGGCGACCAGAGACAGGTTGAAAAATACTTCCAGGAAAATCCTGACGAAGACCAGATCCTTACAGAAGAAGTGAAAGAGAAGATTATTGAGCCACAGTATGTCACCTGGGTTGTGGTGGGCGTTTCATTCGCAATCACAGGCCTACTGGCGCTGGCGAGGTTAATCTGGCTGGGATTCCCTTTGCATCCACTGGGGTTTGCATTGGCTTTTTCCCACGCGATGTTGAGTTTATGGTCGAGTGTAGCAGTCGCATGGGCGGTTAAATTCGTGGGGTTGCGTTTTGGGGGGGTTCAACTGGTTCGCCGTGTTCTGCGCCCATTCTTCGTCGGTGTGTTCATTTCCGATCTACTGACGACACTGATCTGGCGCATCCTTGAAGCAATGTCCAATGCCGGATTCTGGTCTTAGGGGGATTGGCGTAAAACAGATGCGTGTGGTTCTTGTAATAAGCATGGTCGCCGTTTCGGCCGCCATCACCATATTGATGGCCTTCTGGGGCCAAGATGGGATCCCAGCCAAGCAAGCTCGCGCACGCGGCGAATTAGCCAAGACTGTTGACTTTGACGCCCTATACGAAAGTATCACTCAAAAAGATCTGCAAAAGCTTCACGCTGAAGCCGTTAAAGATACCTCAAGGCTATCAGGCACCCATTGGGAGCAGGCGGTATCCAAATGGATCGAAGAGGAATTCAAGCGACTAGGCCTGCGAGTCCTGATTCAGTCCTATCCGGTGACTGTACCCATCACCAAGTACAGCCGCATCATGGATGAAAACGGCGGTGAACTATCCCGCATCTCGATTTCGCCAATGTGGCCAAATCTAGTCCGCACGTGCACAACCAAACCGGGTGGAATCACCGGACCGGTCATTGATGTTGGTGGGGGGACACTCGAAGAACTCGATGGACTCAACATTCGAAACAAGATCGCCTTGGTCACCATGCAGCATGGTTTTGAATGGCTAGATACCGCCAAGCTCGGCGCAAGTGCCATATTGTTTCGATCTAGCCCGGACCCATTGGCTTACCGGAAAAAGTTTCTCGACTTTCCGGGTGACATGCCGCGGTTTCTTGTAACGGGTGATACGGAAGGTTTAATTGGAAAACATGTTCGGATCGAGGCTCGTGTTGATTGGGAAATCCGCGAGGCTCGCAATGTATACGGCATCTTGGACCCACTCCAACCGAGTACTGAAGCGGTCACGTTAATGGCACACACCGATTCCTGGTCTGTGGTACCCGACCGGGCACCCGGCTATCAGGACGGCTGTTCCCTTGCATCAATGGTCTCGATCGCCCGCGCGTTGGCAGATCAACGTGGTGGATTGCTAAGGACCACCATCTTTGTGGCCCACTCAGGGCGGTACCAGGCTTCTGCAGGTATCCGCCGGATGACCGATGCAATCGGAGGATTAGGTATCGAAAAGCAAAATTATGATTTGCTGCACACGCGACTACGAAAGCTAGAGAAACAGAAGCTGACGGCACAAGCCGTAGCCGCAGCCATCGAAGGGCTGGACTACTGGGCGTTGGATGAATCAAAAGAAGCTGCTCTTTGGGCCGAACATGGCTTGAGCACCAAACGCACCTTGTCAGCCGTTGTCAGGCGGCTGATTACGCAATACGCGACCCAAACCAGGCAGGAAGCGGAGCAAGCAAGGGTCCATTGGATGGCGGAAAACCAACCGACGGCAGGACATAGTTATGACAAGTTGATTGCGACTTCGGAACGGCGACGACGTGCAGCATCTGCAGTCAGCGCCGACATGAGTGACGTGAAGCAATACTTTGAAGACGTCCTCAAACGGGCTCAGATTCAGAGCAAGTTTTCCGTTGCCGTCCAAGATATGGTAAAGCACGCAGAATCGGAGTGGCGGTACCAACGGGATACCGTCCAAATTGCCGATCTATTGGGACCCTTCGAGCAGAACTATTACTTCTCGGTTGAACCATCAAGCCAGGGTGGGCAGTTGGGCTATGGTGGCGATGTAACACTGTGTTCCATGCTTGAAGGTGGAAGAAATGCCATTGTTGCTTCCTGGCTACAGTGGCGTGGCATGAATGCCGACGACGCCATGCTTTATTCAAACTATTTGGAAAATGTCCAAAAGACCAGGCAACGGCGAGAACAACACCGAGGAGAGTCAACGCATCCAAGTTCGTGGGTCCCTGCAATACTCCGCGCTGCCCACAGGTTGGAAGCAGATTGGCAAGGCTTGTTAATCCACAGTCGAAATTCTGCATTCCTGTTCAGTAGTAATGCTCAATCTAACACCTACCAGACACCCTTGGACCAGCATGTGAATTTTAATGCGCTCACGGATCACACACAGATGATGGCCGCCATGGCGGCGCAAGTTGCATCCGGTGTTGAGCAAATGGATCGGCCCGGCAAGGCATTGGCAGGTGTCACGACAAGATTCTCGGATTTTGCGGGCCAGGTGATGACTGCCGGCACATCGAATTCTTTGTTGCCCAGCGAACGAGTACCTGATGCAATTATTGTCCACAAGGCGATGGGAGGCCAGAAATATTGGCTGCAGAAGACGCGTGATGGTGTTTTTCGATTTCCCGCTATTGATCACCTCAGCGGCGGACAGTTTACGGCCGAAGCCTATACGATTGATGAGGTGTCAGGTCAGCTTTCAGGCGCTAAGGATTTGGGTCCCGAGGGCCAGCGATTCCCAACAAAAACTTGGAATGAAGGCCGCGGATCGATTTACGAAGAAATCGAATCGAATGACATGACCATTTTACTTGCTCGTGTTGCGCCAACTGATATCTACCGCACAATCGATCCTGAAGGCCGCGCTCTAACCGTTGAAGTACTGGATGCACGATTCCGAATGCCACCATCAGAGTACTCGTTATCTGAGTTTTGGGAACAGGGCGCCACCGTCTTTATGCGGCCAGGTGATCGCTTCTACTTGGTGTGGAAGGACCTGCCGACCGGGGGCAACAAAGTCCCCTCGCGGACATTTGGGATCAAGGGTTTCAACGACCGTGGGTTTGCACTGGGTCACAACGAAAACAGTTGGGGTATGCGCGAGAACCTGGAAGATTTCTGGGGCCCTGGTTATCTATCCGGCCACGATCGAAGAATTGTCTTCCAAGACATGGATACCGCGGTAAGCGTGGCCATGAGCAATGCAGAACGGATCAAGAACC
>CAUZIY010000038.1:0-22274 GCA_963579995.1 Phycisphaerae bacterium | reverse complement strand
CAGGTTGACGTTGTAATTTAGTTGCAAAGGCGTATGTTTAAATAAGTAAGCCATGACCTTCTGGTCATCGGCATCTTTCTTAATTTCAAGTTCGACCCGAACGTCGTCGGTAGAGATGTCACGAACATCCAGCAGTTGGGGCAGTTTTCGGGTCACGGCAACTTCCGCAATACGCTCAACGAGGACGCTTTTGTTGACCGTGTATGGAACGGACTTGATGAATATCGTCTTGGTACTACGCTTCGCGGGCCCCTTTTCCCAGGTGGCTCGCAAACGTATTGGTCCGCTTCCCGTTTGATAAATGGATTTCAACTCCGCGGGGGAGTTGAGAATCTGACCGCCGGTAGGAAAGTCGGGACCTTTGATGCTCGTGCATAACTGAGGGGTTTTTAGTTCGGGTTTGTCCAGTAATCGCAGTAAAGCTGTACAAACCTCTCCAAGGTTGTGAGGAGGAATATTGGTGGCCATCCCCACGGCAATGCCGGTTGAGCCGTTGACCAGGAGGTTGGGTATCCGCGCGGGTAGTACAACCGGCTCATCGCGGGTTCCATCATAATTGGGTCGCATGGCGACCGTGTCCTGCCCAATTTCGATGAGCATCTCGTTGGCAATTTGATCCAAACGGCACTCGGTATAGCGCATCGCGGCAGCAGCATCACCGTCCAGGGAGCCAAAATTGCCGCTGCCATCAACTAGGGGCACTCGCAGGGAAAACGGTTGCGCCATACGGACCAACGCATCGTAGATCGCGGTATCCCCGTGTGGGTGATAACTGCCCATTACATCACCCACGATCTTGGCACATTTGCGATGTTTGGCATCCGCAGTCATCCGCTGTTGCCACATCGTGTAGAGAATGCGTCGTTGCACGGGCTTAAGACCGTCCCGTACATCGGGCAACGCGCGACTTGTGATGACGGAAAGGGCATAATTCAGATAGCGGCTGCGGGCCACCTCATGTAGAGCAACCCAGTGGCCATTGCCTCCGGGAGAGGCATCGCCTGAAGCAGCGTCGATGTTTGGGTCATCAAACAGGGTACGCTGAGATTTTCTTTTGGTGCGGCGTTTGGCCAACGAAGTGGCCCTCCTTGGCGTGTTTTGAATGGTGTTCGGCATCCAATGCCGAGTTCGCGCCTAAATTAGGCATTTGGTGACGAAAGTACAAGTCCTGCGCAGCTATGCCCCAAGCCGATAAACTATGTAGGTATGCAACGTATACTTGCGATAGACCCGGGCTTACGGATCGTTGGTTACGCGGTGGTGGACTTGGCTGACAATGCCTTAGAGCCCAAGTGCATCGATGCGGGGAAGATCGCGTTGGATACAGGACTGCGGATTGAAGGGCGGTTGGGGCAACTATATGACGATTTGGCAGGTCTCATCGAAGAGCATCATCCGCATCATTTGGCTGTCGAAAAGCTTTTTTCCCATTACCGCCATCCGCGAACGGCGATTCTCATGGGTCATGCACGCGGAGTGGTCCTGCTTTGTGCACAGCAGGCTAATATCCCGGTCCAAGATTTGTCGGCAACCGAGGTGAAGAAAGCAATTACCGGTTACGGCCATGCATCGAAGCAGCAGATACAACTGGCTGTTCAGAGCCAGTGCCGACTGCCCGAACCACCCAACCCTCCCGATGTGGCGGATGCCATTGCCATTGCTATTACATTTGCACGGCGAATTGGGTTGGCGCAGATCCAACCCTAGCTGGGCGCAAGTCGATTTTTTTCCCATGGTCTGTACTTGTCTGTTTTACGTGACCATGCCCCTTGATTGGATCGTTTCTAAAGTGATGCATATAGGTTTGTGGCAATGCAACGGTCTGATCAGGATTTTCTTCTTCTCAGGAAAAAGCCACCCCCTATGCCCATCGGTTTGTTCTGCGTATTCAATACCAATTTGCCTGATTCTGATGCTCTTACGTGAAATGGGTTAGTCAATCATTGCCTCAAGGACCTGGAATATTCCCTTGCAGAACGCCGGCAGGTCATCTGGTTTGCGGCTGGATACGAAATGGCGGTCGACAACCACGGGTTCATCCACCCAGGTGGCACCCGCGTTGATGAGATCGTCCTTAATCCCCAATGATCCCGTCGCTTTTACACCGTGGTAAACGCCAGCCGAAATGGCGATCCAACCACCATGACAGATCGCTGCGATCATTTTGGCAGATTCATTGAATTCGCGAATGAGTTCGAGTGCCTTCGGTTCGCGTCGAAGTTTATCCGGCATCCAGCCTCCGGGAAGGATCAGCCCCTGAAAATCCTGGCTGTCTATGTCATGAATGCAAGCGTCACTGATACATGGATAGCCGTTCTTTCCGTGATAGGTGGCGCCAGCTTCGGTTGCTGCCACCGTAACAGTTCGGCCTTCTTCCAGAAGGCGGAGTTTGGGATACCACAACTCAAGATCCTCGTAGTCGGATCCAGTCAGGATTAGGATATGTTGTGTGTGCATGGCGAGGTCCATTTTCACCTGTGGTGTGGGTCCATTATAAGATGGCTGTATTGTACGCCAACGCAAGGGGTGCCCTGTTATGAAAAGTCAGAGGATGAGCCGGATCTTCGAAGCGCTGGACAGTTTCGAGATTGAATTACCCAGTTGGGGTTTTGCCGACACGGGGACACGGTTCGGCAAGTTTTTCCAGGAGGCGTCTGCATCTACGACAGAGGAAAAGTTTCATGATGCCGGGCTAGTTCATCAGCTTACCGGCGCATGTCCAACCGTGGCCGTACATGTGCTTTGGGATTTTCAGGCCGGGCAACATCCGCGTGAGGTGGTACGGCTGGCTAGAAAATATAAGGTTGGCATCGGATCCATTAATCCGAACCTTTTTCAGGATCAGTGTTACAAGTTGGGTTCATTTTGTTCGCCCGATGCGGCTGCTCGTCGTGCAGCGATGACCCATGCGCTCGATTGTGTGGACATCGGTCGAACGGTTAAAAGCAAATACTTGACCTTTTGGTTAGGTGACGGGACGAACTATCCAGGGCAGGACAATATTGTTCGTCGCAAGAGGGACCTGCAGAAAGCATTTCGACGAGTTGCGGAGAAGATGCCATCGCGAATGACAATGTTGATTGAATACAAGCCGTTTGAACCGGCCTTTTACCACACGGATATTGCGGACTGGGGGATGGCCTACGTATTCTGCAAATATGCCTCTTCCAGGATGGGAGGAAGGCGAGCGAAGGTTTTAGTGGATGCCGGTCACCATTATCAGTCAGTTAATATCGAACATATCGTCGCCTTTCTGTTGGATGAAGGCATGATTGGTGGTTTCCACTTTAATGATCGCAAGTATGCCGACGATGATTTAACACTTGGCTCAATTGACCCCTACGGTGCCTTTCGTATCTTCAATCAGATCGTCCAGAATACGTTTGACACGGGAAAAGCCCCGAAGCTCGCTTATATGATTGACCAGTCACACAACCTCAAGCCGAAAATAGAAGCGATGGTGCAGTCGGTTGATCTGGCGCAGCGCTTGTTTGTGAAGGCTCACCTTGTTGATCGCAAGACCTTGGCCCGTGTGCAGCACAAGGGAGATATTGTTGCTGCTGAGCGGTTGTTGCAGGATGCATACGAGACAGATGTTCGCCACGTTGTCAGGGATTGGCGTGCCAGCAGAAAACTTCCTCTCGACCCTCTGGGTGAGTTGCGATCTTCTGGTGTCATCAATCGTCTAGGTCGCCAGCGTAGTGCCGCACGCAAGGCACGCGGTGAGGTTCAGGTCGCATCATATGCTTGAGTTGGTCATATTCAGATCATGTATTTAATTTGGGAATGTCGTATTGATTACGCCAACATTAAACTATATGACAAACGTATTTTTTGATGTTCGTGTCAACGATGTCTTGCCAGAAGTCCTATTGGATTTGGGTATCACCAGGCCCATACTGATAACCGATCCGGGGCTGAAGGAATTAGGCATCCTTGATCGGCTTGGAGTTGATGTTGAGGCGGTCTATGACCAAGTGCAGACCAATCCGTCGGAAGCCAGTGCGATGAAGGCTCTGGATGTCTATTTGGAAAATGAATGTGATGGGTGTGTGGGCATCGGTGGTGGCTCATCAATGGACTTGGCCAAGGTGGTGGCCTTGCTGGTTGGCCATAATCCTCCTTTGTGTCAATATGCATTCATTCACGGCGGGGTAAAACAAATCAAACCAAGCCTAATGCCACCGGTCGTGGCAGTCCCAACAACAGCAGGTAGTGGTAGCGAGGTGGGGCGTGCGGCGTTGGTAAGTCTTGATACCGGAGACAAGTTGGCGCTGATCAGTCCGGCGCTGGTGCCCAAGGTGGCAGTTTGCGACCCAGATCTGACATTATCCATGCCGACAGGACTTACAGCAGCCACTGGGATGGATGCGATTTCGCACTGCGTCGAGACATATTGTAGTCCAAGATTCAACCCGATCGCCGAGTCCATTGCAATTGATGGTCTTGCGCGTGGGTGGGAAAATATTCGCAAGGTAACTATGGATGGGACCGATCGAAATGCACGCCTGGAAATGTTGACGGCCGCTCTGGCCGGTGGTCTCACATTTCAAAAGGGGCTCGGTGCGGTTCATAGCCTTAGTCATGCATTGGGCGCGTTTGTTAAAAGGCCGTTGCATCATGGAACGCTCAACGCGATCTTTCTTCCCCATGTGGTACGGTTTAATCTTAAAGATTGTCGCCAGAAGCTGCAGATTATTTCGGATCGACTGCACCTGGATTCTGCGGATGGATTACCGGATGCATTGGCGGAACTTGTCTTAGACCTGGGATTGCCAACATGCCTAAAAGAGTTGGGTGTAACTGCTGAAGATCTGCAGCCGTTTGCGGCCAAGGCATTGGCAGATCATTGCAGTGTGACGAATCCTAGAACCATGAGCATCGATGACTGTGTGATGCTTTATGATGCGGCATTATGATGTAATTAAAGAATGCAGGTGTTTGATTACGTGATCCAACACGCCACAGTTCAGGCTTTCAAACTTTTTGAATGCTGGCAGTCGCTTGGTGGTTTTTACCGAGAAATAAACACGCGGCTATTTATCTAGAGGGCTACTGTAGCGAGAAAAGGCGTTGGGGTATCTTGTCATATTACTGGTCGTAATGAGGAGTGTACGGTTCCTGTCATGTCCTCAAGGTACAGAGTGATTCGGAGATGGAGAGTTTACGGTCCCAAAGAAGAGTATTAGTCCAACGGGGGCCGATATCCCGCCCTGCAGCCTGGTGCTTCTCCCACCTCTACTTGATGTACATGTACAGATTGGGGTAGTTGCTTGGCGACCTGTTGACCGATCCATTGGGCAACTCGTTCGGCCGTTGGGTTGACTCGACCATTACTGAATGGTTCGACGTCATTGAGGTTACTTGTGTCGAGCTGGGCAATCAGGGCATCAACGATTCGTTCTAACTCATGAAAATCCATGACAATTTCGATCTTGTCAAGGTGTTGTGAGGCGACCGTGAGGTCAACAGTCCAGTTGTGTCCGTGCAGTGGTTCAATACTGCCGTCATAAAGACGGAGCGCATGGGCTGCAGAAAAAACGCGGTGGATGGTGATTTCGAACATGCGACATACTGTCCCCGCTGGACTCGAATCAGGCAACCTTACGGGTGCCCCAACCCCCTTGGGGAGTGACGCCGGTGGTCGGGGCTTTCGGAGCCGCAACTGGTGTTTTCGCCCCTTTGGAACAAGGGCATGGTGTGGTATTTGTTGTGTTTTTTTTATCATTGTGGCAAGGCATCACGATAACGGCATGCGAAACCGGTGAATCTGATTACTTTTCAGTGCCTGCCAGATTTAGATATGCTCATGGGCCATGGTTTCAATCACACTGACTGGTCTTCGCAAGTGTTTTGGCTCAACGGTGGCGGTTGATGGGGTCGATCTAAGCGTTGACAGGGGCAACCTGTTTTTTCTGCTCGGCCCCAGCGGATGCGGTAAGACAACACTATTGCGGATGATTGCCGGATTTACTGAGCCCACGGCCGGATCGATTCAGTTTGATGGTAAAGACGTGACCTGCCTGGCCGCCAATCGCCGCAGTTGTGGAATGGTCTTTCAGAACTACGCCCTGTGGCCGCACATGTCAGTCCGACAGAATGTCGGGTTCGGCCTCGAAGTGCGCAAAGTGAGTGGTCAGTCCAAGATGACACGAATTGATCAGGCTCTGGATCGTGTCAAGATGGGAAAGTATGCCCACCGCAAACCCAATGAGCTTTCCGGTGGGCAGCAGCAGCGTGTGGCATTGGCTAGGGCATTGGTCATCGAGCCAAGCGTGCTACTGCTTGATGAGCCGTTGAGCAACCTGGACGCGAGGTTACGGCTTGAACTGCGCGGGAAAATCAAGCAGATTTGCAAAGAGGCCAACATCACAACCGTTTATGTCACTCATGATCAGGCCGAAGCGCTCTCCATGGCGGACACTATTGCCGTACTCAATGCCGGTAAAGTAATCCAAATGGGAACACCGCATGACTTGTATCGGCATCCCCAATATCAATTCGTGGCTGATTTCCTGGGTGACAGTAATTTCCTGCTGGCCCAGATCGCAGGTCGTGACGGTGATTCGGTGATCCTCAATTGCAAGGTCGGCCGGATACGATCGTCAACGTTTCCAAAGGATGTGCCGACCACCGGAAACGTGACGTGTTCGATCCGACCTGGCGCGATTCGTATTGCCTGTGGCCGCGGAACTCAAGTACCTGATCAGGTGAACCACATTGCCAACGTGCAGTGCCATCAGATGACTTATCTGGGTGAAATGGGCCAGTATGAGGTTATTGTGGGTGACTCGCTGCCGTTAAGGATTTGTGAACTGAACCCAGACCTGGTCAGCCGTGTCAATAAGACACTTGACATTGAGTTTGATTCTCAAGACGTGGTGATTCTTAATGATTGACTTTATCGCAGTTTGAGCGATCCGAGAGCCACCACGGCGAAAATGGCACTGAGCAGCCAGAATCGAACCACAACCTGCTGTTCGGTCCAGCCTACCAAGTGAAAATGGTGGTGAATTGGTGCGCACTTAAAGAGGCGTCCACCTCCCGTCAAGCGGAAATATCCAATCTGTAACATGACTGACAATGTTTCGGTAACAAAAATACCACCAATAATAAAAAGCAGGAATTCCTGTCGGATCACGACGGCGATGTAACCAAGCAGTCCACCGAGTGTCAGTGAGCCAATGTCACCCATAAAGACTTGCGCTGGATTGCAGTTGAACCACAAGAATCCAAGACAACTGCCAACCATCGCGCCAGCCACAACAGCCAGTTCCCCACTAAGTGGGATGAAAGGTACCAGTAGGGGTTTGGCAATAGCGCTATCGCCAGCGATGAATGCCAGGGCGAGAAAGGCCGCAGCGCAAATTGCAGCAATCCCGGTTGCCAGGCCATCCATTCCATCAGTCAGGTTGACTGCGTTGGAAGATCCTGCGATTACAATGACAGCCAGTAACAGAAATTGCCACGTGCCCAGCACAATGACATTAGAGACATATCGTTCACCGTCGAAAGTCCAGCTTTTGCTGAAAGGCAGGGTCAAACTATGGCTCATGTCACGGATTTCTTGTGCCTGGGGTTCGATCTTGTGAATTCCGTGATGGTGAATGAAGATGCCCAGTACAACTGCCAAGGCGACTTGGCAAACGAATTTTTCCCAGAATTTGAGTCCTTCACGTGAACCAATGCTGCGGCGGGCACTGGTAAGCTTAAGCCAGTCATCAATCATTCCCAGAATGCTAAGCCAGACAATGCATAGCAATGCCATGATTACGTAGAAACTTCCCAGGTCAGCCAGTAGCAATGTGCTTATGAGAATCGATAGGCTGATCATGATCCCGCCCATCGTGGGCGTGTTCGTTTTTTGCTTCATGATCTGGTTTAAATCCTCATGATAGAATTGAGGATTGTCGCCAATTTTCTGTTTAATCAACCAACGGATAGTTGGGCGGGCGATGACGATGACAATCAGGAAACTGAGAATGATCGCAGCAATCGCACGGAACGAGACATAGCTGAGGACGCGGAAGAACCCCAGCCCGTGGCTATCAAGCCAATTCTGAAATAGTTCGTATAGATTGAATACCATGATCCCTGATGCTGCAATTCTACATGGCTTTCAGCCAGTTTTCGATAGCTGGAATCAACCGCTCTAGTTTCATTGCACGGGAAGCTTTGATCAGTACGACATCACCGGGAGATAGTACCCCGATAATTTGTGTTGGTAAGTTATCATGCCACTGGGTAAATGTGTGGATATCGCCATCTGGCCATCGCCGAGATAAGGGTTCTGAGGCGAATCTGGCCAGTTCGCCGATCAGGATTGCGACCGTGGCACCTGGTGGTGCAAGGCGACCCGCTGCGGCAACCAATCTTCCTAACCGCTGGTGTTCCCTAACCGCCCTTTCACCCAGTTCGAGCATGTCACCAAGAATCATGATACGACGGCTTGGGGTACCACCATTACGGCGTGCAAGAGTGACAATTGCCTGCTGCATGGAGGCTGGGTTGGCATTGTAGGCATCGTTAATGATCGTGATCTGGTTTGGAGCCGAGCCGATGACCATTGTTTCAAGCCGCATCGGGATCGGGCGAATCGCAGCCAGGGCATCTGCGATCTTGCTGCCCGGTAAGCCCATCCACCGGCCAATGGCTACTGCGGCGAGGGCATTGGTGGCATTGTGTACGCCGGGCATTGGTAAGTCGATGCACAGGCCATCATTTGTGGTAAACCCAATCTGGTCGACATGCTGTTTGATCTGGGTGATTTGGACTTGGTTATGTGGGCGTTTGCCGAACCAGATTACCTTGCAATGACGCTCAAATTGATCAGTGCATTCATGAAAGGCAGTTGGTTTCAAGGTGTCACCATGCAACAGCATGACACCGTTTGTGTCGACATGCTGAAATAATGAAAGTTTTTCGCGGGTAATGGCATTTAAATTTTCAAAATTTCCGATATGCGCACAGCTGATATTTGTCAGGACAGCGGCATCTGGACGAGTGATCTGTCCCAACGTTGAGATTTCGCCTGGGTGATTGGTCCCAATTTCCACCACAACATAATTGTCATCAGTTGATGCCCCTAGCAGTGTTAATGGGACACCGATGTGATTGTTGAAGCTCCGTGGACTCTGGGTGCCTTGGTATGTGGAGGCCAAGACCGTGTGGATCATGTGCCGCGTGGTGGTCTTTCCATTAGAACCAGTGACGGCAATCACCTTTGTGCCTGCTTGACGCAATGTCTCACGATATGCCGATGCAAGCTGTCCAAGTGCTTCAATCGTATCATTGACCTGTAATACTGGCGTTGACTGGCAAGCAGATACCGGTCGGTCCACCAGAAGCATCTGAGCGCCAGCACTGATGGCTTGCGTTAGGAAATCATGTCCATCAAAACTTTCACCCTGTATAGCCACGAAGACCTGCCCTCGCTGCAGTGTTCGAGTGTCGATGCTGATACCCGTCAAGCACTTGTTGTGCGAGGTGGGATCTAAACGCCATGAACCACCCACAATCTTATGTAGGTGGTGGGGCGTCCAAAAGTTAGATTTGTTGAGTTGGTTTTTGATTCAGAGCCTCGACTGCATGAAGTCGGTCGTCGAAAGGATATCGGATACCGTTGATTTCCTGGTAGGTTTCATGTCCCTTGCCTGCCAACAGGACGGTGTCAGCATCAGCCGCCTGGGTAATGACCAATTCAATGGCCTTGCCCCGGTCTGGTTCGATACGGACTTTCATTTCCGCGGGCACGCCCTTGAGGATACCACCGATGATGACCTGTGGTGGTTCAGTCCGGGGATTGTCCGATGTGATAACCACATGATCAGCCAATTTGCAGGCAACGGCCGCCATTTCAGCTCGTTTGGTGGTGTCGCGGTCGCCTCCGGCTCCGAATAGTGCGATCAGGCGCCCTTTTGTCAAAGGTCGCAGGCTATTGAGAGCATGCTGGAGCGCGTCAGGCGTGTGAGCATAGTCCACGACGACAAGCGGTCCGTGGTGATGGGGCGTCCCGACAGGCTCGAGGCGACCAGGAACAGCCGGACAGGTTCCCATCTTCTGTACGAGTTGTATTGTTGGAAAGGTCAAGACCGAGGCTGCGGCCAATGCCTGCAGGGCGTTATAGACGTTATGCCTGCCAATAAAAGGTAACTTCAAATCAGTATGACCCCATGGTCCATGAAAGGCGATATGGCTGTGGTTAGATGCCAGTTGAAGGATTTTTGCGAAGCAGGTGTTATCAGAAGGTGGGCAAGTTGCCGGTGCTTGTAGGGTACAGGGAATCACTTGCGCCTGGCAATTGCGCAACATGGCGGGTGCGTGTGGATCATCCTTGTTGACGACTGCAGTGGCCTGTTTGGAGAGTTGGCTAAATAACCGCGTCTTGGCAGCTGCGTACTGATCAACTGTTTCATGGTAGTCCAAGTGGTCGCTGGCGAGGTTGGTGAAGATGGCAACGTCAAAGCAGCAGGCATCCGTACGCCCTTGGCTAAGTGCATGACTTGAGACCTCGATGACTGCGGCTTTGCAGCCATTGGCGACCATTCGACTCTGTATGGCTGCGAGTTCTAACGCACCTGGAGTGGTAAGATTGGCAGTTTGGGTGCTCCTGCCGTCATTGACCCATATCGTGCCAATGACGCCACACTGGATACCGGTTTGGTTCAGTAGATGAGCCAGCATGAGGCTAGTGGTGGTTTTACCATTGGTTCCGGTAATACCGATGATTTTGAGCTTTTTACTCGGATAGTCATAGAATCGTTCAGCAAGCTGGCCAACCAGGACTTGATTGATGCAGGAACCTGCGAGCCAGGTAACCGATCTGTCGGCACCGGACCGAAGCGTCTGCATATAGTCTTTATGGCAGATGATCGCATCCGTACCTTGCTCAATGGCTTCCAGGACATGTTGCTTGATGGTGGGCTCATGGTTGCCACGAGCAATGAATAGAGAGCCACGCTTCTGCCTCGATATCTGGCGTGTGTCGTCGCTCAGATTGTGTATAGGGATATCTGCCGAGCCACTAACGAGGCTTAGATCCATTCCTTCCATCAGGTCGTGCAAGAGCATCGTGGATGACAATCCTGACCCTACATGCGCACGTAGATTCCGCCGTAATTCGGCGAACCAGTTAATATTCAGTTTGTATTATCGGAAATAACCTGGCAAGATCGCAAGAGAATTACCAAGCGGTACCCCCCGACCGCAAATGGACTGCTTAACTTTCGGCTTTGTGGAAAAAGGATGATTTATGGAGACCTGGAAGCCCGTCACGTGGTCTTGGATCTAGTTATAGCTTGGCCGCTGCGGCATGCGACCCACCGGTTCGGCGGATCCAGACGCTGTCTCGACCTCGCTGGCCATTAAGGCGTGTGAGCCGGTCAAGATAGGTCTGCAGAGAATGAACTTGAAATGAATGGAGGAAATCCTCACCTGCCGATGGGTTCTGTTCTTGGATAGAGCTGATGATTTCCTCTTTATTCATTCGAAGATACTCCGATTATTAAGGACTGGATTGATGCCGCTGGCAAGTCATCGGCCGGTCGATGTCTGTACCTTGAGCCAATATAACCCCCCCGGACTCGCCACAAGCGTCTACCGGCTATTTTCCCGGTGGTTAGATATGCTAGGTGTGGCGTTTTAATTCTAATTCATGACGGGTCAACTCGGTATCCTTCTTCGGGTTTCATATTAGAATGGAAGTGGTTCTTTCAGCGAGTTGATATAGGAAGACTGTTGGTGTCCATTACCGTGCAAAGCCCCTACAGTGGCCGACCGGTTAAGGTTCGTGACGAAGATGTCGGCCGGGCGGTACGTGATGAAGAAGGGCGGATCTTTTTCGTTTTGCCCAATCCGGAAAGTGGAGGCCACTTTGGGTCCCGGACCCGCAGTGGGAAACAGAGGCCCCAGGCGGTGACTCCAGATCCTGATGTGTCGCTTTCCCCGTCCTCCGCGGCGTCTGAAGTAGACCTGGACCAGTGCCACGATGCGACCGGTGAGCAACGGTCCTGTGTTCGTGGGAAGTTGGTTATCGTCGTCCTGATCATCATTATGGCGGTTTTGGTCTATCTTTTTTCACCACTGGGTCCTTACAGCTGGGGAAAAATGCGGTTCGGGACAAGTCCCGGTGGCCATTTGCAGGTCGAATCCGATTGATTGCAATCGTTTGGCTTTTCCCGTGGAGCGAAGATTGGAAACCTGAGCATGCGCTGGTTGCTGTTGGCAATACTCGTGATTGACTTGGTCATTGTGGCATGGTTATTCACTGGTACACAGTCTCAACAGGAAGCTGATTTCATATTTGTCTGTGGTACCGCCCATCGCAGGCTGGATCCACAGCGGATGAGCTGGGGCATTGACCTGCGAATTGCAGAATGCCTATTCGACCCACTGACTAGGATCAAGCTTCCGGAGATGGTTGTTGAACCTGCCGCGGCTGAACGGTGGCAGGTTAGTGAAGACGGGAGGACTTATACCTTCTACATTCGAAGCAATGCCCGGTGGAGTAATGGCGATCCGGTTAAAGCTTCGGACTTTGTTTATGCCTGGCGGCGTGCGCTGATGCCGGACTTGGTGGCAGATTACTCGCAGTTGCTTTGGGTTATTGATGGTGCGGAGAGATTCCACATATGGCGGCAGCGGCAGTTGATGGAGTATGCCGCGGGCGAACCAGATCCCGAGATTGCTAAGCAGTTCTACCATGATGCATTAGATAAATTCGATAAGTGGGTTGCTGTGCGGGCGCAAGGTGATAAAACACTGGTTGTCAAACTGGTCAGGCCCGTTCACTATTTTCTGCAATTATGCGCCTTTGGTACCTATATGCCTGTGCACCAGCTAACGGTTGAAAGCCAGACGACTATTGATCGGCATTCGGGTCGATTGGTGCAGGACCCTTCGTGGACGAATCCCCGGAAGTTGGTGTGTAATGGTCCCTACGTGCTGTCTCGGCGCCGGTTTAAACGTGATCTTTTGATGGTGGCCAATCCACACTATTGGAATCGTGCTGCAATGGGGAACCAAAGCATTTTAGAATTAATCATTCAGAATCCCGCTAACGCTCTCATGTTGTATGAAATGGGACAGGTACATTGGCTGCCTGATATACCTTCCAGCGGAGCAATTGCTGCAGACCTACTCGATCAGAGGCGTGAGGATGTCCACATCGCCGCCGCAGCGGGGACATATTTTTATAACTTCAATTGTAAATCCACACTATTGGACGGGTCAGACAATCCTTTGGCAGATCCACGTGTGCGTCGTGCCCTGGCGATGGGTATTGATCGCCCCAGTATTGTCGAAAATATTACCCGTTTGCAACAACGCCCAGCCAAGAGTTTTACGCCATTCGGTGCGATCCCTGGATTTGATCCGCCCCGTGAGGCCGGGGTAAGTTTTGACCCGCGGCGGGCTCGCTCGCTGCTTGCTGAAGCGGGATACGACTCGATCCATGGCGGCAAGCAACTCAAAGGCCTATCGATCCTATATAACACTGGTTCTGGTCACGAGCGGATTGCACAGGCTATCAAGCGCACGTGGGAGCATGAACTCGGGGTTATCGTTAAATTGGAAGGTCAAGAGGTTGCATCGTTTGGTGAACGGCTAAAGAATCATGACTTTACCATCGCTCGGGCAGGTTGGTTTGGAGACTACCGTGATCCGACAACCTTTCTGGATAAGTTTAGAACTGGCAACGGGAATAATGACGCGGCGTATAGCAATTTGGCGTTTGACCGACTTATGCAAGACGCATCATCCGAACTGCACCCTATTAAACGAATGGCCATTTTGCGCCAAGCTGAATCACTGATGCTTTTGGAACAACCAATTGCGCCGATTTACCAGTACGTAAACTTCCAAATGTTCAAGAAAGATCACGTCAAGAATATGTTTCCTAATCCATGGAATTATAGACGCCTTGAACTCGTGGAAGTCAATTCGGTGGCAGGTGATTAGGGCGGCCGGTAATGGTTCATTTGATTTTAATGCGGTTGATACAAACTCCACTGATTCTCGTGGCAATCTTTATGATTACGTTTGTATGTGCATGGCTGATACCTGGCGATCCCCTGGAGCGTCCCGAAGGGCAACGGCCACCCATTGAAATCCGGGTTGCCATGGCTAAACAGTACAACCTCGACTCGCCCGGGTCGTTTCTGACGGGTTATGTACATAATTTGCTGACCAAGTTCGATTTAGGACCGAGTTTGCAGTACCGCGATCAACGCGTCAACGAGATTATTGCATCGGGATTGCCTGTCAGCGCGTTGTTGGGTGTGGCGGCGCTCCTTGTTGCGCTGCATATCGGTCTTGTAGCTGGTGTGTTGGGGGCATTGCGGCCGGGCACTATTCTGGATCTGTCAAGTCTTGGGGTTGCTGTTGTGGGCGTGAGCCTGCCGACATTTGTTACGGGCTCGATTCTCCTGGTCGTATTTGCAAATCTATTGCAACTGGCACCGGTGGGTGGCTGGGGGACTGCAAGGCACCTGATGTTACCTTCGCTGGCCCTGGGTTTGTTACCAGGCGCTTACATCGCTCGTTTAGTTCGTCTTGGCCTGGCCGATGTGATGGCGAGCGATTACATTCGCACCGCATTGGCCAAGGGGCTATCTTCACGCGGTGTCCTATTTAAGCATGCACTTAAAGTCGCATTTCTACCGGTGTTAAGCTATTTGGGGCCTGCAGCAGCATTTGTTGTTACAGGTTCATTTGTGGTCGAAATGGTTTTTGCGATTCCCGGTATGGGAGAACATTTTGTCAATGCGGTGCTCAATAAGGACCAGTTCTTGATTCTTGGCGTGGTGTTGGTCTACTCAGTTCTTCTGGTTCTGTTTAATCTTGTGGTGGATGTGGCTTATGCTTGGTTGGACCCCCGTATCGAGTTGACATGATTGATGTGGTTATAATTGAACTTGCAGCCTGCAGCAGGACTTGGTGTGCCGAGAACGCCGGAATTTTGATAAACCGGCGGTAAGGCGTTGTATTATCGATCGGTGGCGGTAAAATAGGGCTTTATTTTATCCCAATGATCCATCTGGTGAACTTCGGCATTGTCAATGTCGCTGCATGAGACCACAAAATCCTTGGAGGACAGAACGTTGTTGGCTCTTGTTGAGGCCAGCCGCGCGATCATTCGTGAATCCCAACTGGATCGCGTATTGAGCCATGTGGCTGAGCAGGGGGCAATTGTGCTCGACGCCGAGGCCGCCAGCGTGTTGCTGCTGGATCCAGATCGTGATGAACTCGTCTTTGCGGCGGCTACCGGTCCTAAAGGGATTGAACTGGTGGGTGAACGATTTGACGCCAAACTCGGTGTTGTCGGCGAAGCGCTGCGCACCGGACGTCCCCTGCGTGTCGATGACGTGTCCGGTCACAATAATTTCTTTTCCGGCATTGATGCCAAGACCCAGATGCACACCCGCAGCCTCATTGCGGCACCATTGATCCATTTAGATGAGCCGGTTGGGGTGCTTGAGGTCATGAATCCTAAACGCCAGCGTAATTTCACGGATTCGGATCTCGACTTGGTTCACGTGTTAGCAAATCTTGCTGCCGCGGCAGTTTTGCGAGGAAAAGATTATGATCGCGTTAGTCGTGACAATCGCGCTCTGCGTGAATCCATCGGTTATCCGCAAATCATTGGTCAATCAGCAGCCATCCAGCAGGTTTTGGAGCTTTGCCGTAAGGTTGCCGCTTCCAATGTGACGGTCATGGTTTCAGGAGAAACCGGAACGGGTAAGGAACTGATTGCGCGGGCTATTCATGATTTTTCGCCACGCCATGACAAGCCATTTGTTGCCGTAAATTGTGCGGCACTGACCGAATCACTTCTTGAAAGTGAGTTGTTTGGTCATGAAAAAGGCGCCTTTACCGGTGCCACCGAGCGGAAGCTTGGTCGTTTTGAACTGGCCGAAGGCGGAACACTGTTGCTTGATGAACTTGGTGAGATGACTCACGTTACACAGGTTAAGTTGCTGCGTGTCTTGCAGGAACGCGAATTTGTACGTGTAGGCGGAACACAGACCATTGTATGTGATGTCCGCATCGTTGCAGCGACTAATCGGGACCTGAAGAAGGATATTGATGAGGGGAGATTCCGGGAAGATCTTTACTATCGGCTTAACGTGTTCCCCATCGAGGTGCCGCCACTACGTAATCGTTTGGAGGATTTGCCTGTTTTGGTGGACTATTTCACCAAACAGCTTGCTCCTGATCTTGGTATTACGGAGCTGCGCATTTCAGATGGTGCTGTAGCTGCTCTCAATGCCTACGATTGGCCTGGAAATGTTCGTGAGTTGCGGAATGTCATTGAGCGCGGGATTCTTCTTTCTGACCACGGCAATATGACGCAGGCGAACTTACCGCCTGAGATTGCGCATCATGGTTCAGACGCCACCATTGAGTCGGCTCCCAGCAGTGCCATAAGTCAGCAGCCAGGTGATGGATCCAAGTTGGCGGCGCAAGAAAGGGCCATCATCCTGAATGCGCTAACACAATCTGGATGGAATCAATCGGCAGCAGCGCGGGCATTGGGGATCACGCGTGATCACCTGCGGTATCGAATTAAAAAATACGATCTTAAGCGGCCCTAGTTCCCCACCTGATCCCGATTCAGTTTATACAATGGTGAGAGTCAATGCTGGACCAGATACATTGAAGCTGTCTACATGATTCCTACACCACCACCACGACCACCCCAATCAGGATTTTTGTATCTGCCACCGTATCGCATTCAAGGGTATTCCATTGGTGGCGAGGAGACCGTTGTACAGGTCCCGGAACTGCACATCTGCTTCGATATCGGGCGGTGTCCACGTTTTGCGCTGAATAGTTCCTATGTGGCGCTGAGCCATGGTCACATGGACCATGCTGCCGGCCTGCCATACTATTTTTCTCAACGTTTCTTCCAGGGAATGGATGTCGGTCATGTCGTGTGTCACCCTCGGCTTGCCGATCCCATTCGCAATATTATGCATGCATGGGTTGACCTTGAAGCACAGCGGACGCCCTATAAGGTGTTGCCTCTGGCATCCGATGAGCAGGTCGAGATTAAGAACAATATCTTCCTGCGAGCATTTACCACGCACCACACGGTGCCCTCGTTGGGTTTTGTGGTGGTTGAACGTCGTAGCAAGCTTAAACCCGAGTTGGCTGGCCTGCCTCAGGAGAAATTGGTCCAGTTAAAGAAACAAGGGGAGGATATTACCCAAATCACTGAAATCCCCCTGGTTTGCTATTCCGGTGATACATGCATGGGCAAACATTTTGACCGACCGGATGTACGGCAGGCGAAGATTCTTATTACCGAATGCACATTTGTCGATCCAGAACACAAGAGTCGAGCGGATGTGGGTAAGCACATGCACCTTAGTGATTTGGTCGAGTTACTTGATCGTGTTGAATCCGAAGCAGTGGTCCTTACCCATCTTTCGCGCCGAACTCATATTGCCGCCGCGCGTGACCATGTTCATGATCAGATTCCCGCTCGACACCGTAGCCGTGTATTTCTCCTGATGGATAGTCGGACAAATCGGGCGCGATATGATCAACAGCAACTCGTTCTAAGCCAGGCAGACACAACGGGCAAACGCGTCAGTCTGTGATATTTCTGAGCGACGGTGCCGCGACCATGGTCAACCGTTTACACGCAAATCAGTTGCAGATAAATGTTCATTCAACGGTTGCCGTATGCGCAGATCCGGAAGATGACAAATTCTTACTTGCCGAAGCCGAACGGCTGGCCGTTGATTTGAAGCTGCCATTGTTGGATCAGCTTCAAAATCATGATATTGAGATGATCCTGGCAGCAACGCCAAGGCGGCTGGAACTAAGGATTATCGGTGGCGATCCGGTGCTTTGCGGTGGGCGGTCGGTGTATGTCAACTTGGATAAGATCGACACACGGTCATCGGCCGGCCGACGTGCCGGTCAGCCTTTGGCCAAGGCGGTTGGCTTGAGTCACCGTGCGTCGGCCCCAACGATCATCGATGCAACTGCCGGTTATGGTGAAGATGCATACCTATTGGCCGGTTTGGGATGCCAAGTTCTTGCCATCGAGCGTCAGCCGCTTGTCGTTGCGCTTTGTCGCGACGGCCTGTTGCGTGCCGATGCCGTGTTGGATCCAGGTGGTCATGGTCGGATTCATCTTATTCAGGCTGATTCACATCATGTGTTGAACGGGTTGATTGAAAAGAACGGCATCAGGGATAGTTTGGATCTTCCAGCGTATCTCAAGCATTTCATCGTTCCAGATGTTGTGTACCTGGACCCCATGTTTCCCCCGGCACGCAAGGCAGCTGAGCGCAAGCCAATGCGCGTTTTAAGGAGACTTGTGGGTGATGATTGTGATGCGGATCAGCTATTGCAAGTCGCATTGAAGGTGGCACGCAACCGCGTGGTTGTCAAACGTCCACTCCACGGCCCCTTCCTGGCTGATAGGCCAACAACGATCCACAAAGGCAACGCTACGCGTTACGATGTCTACATGACTAGATAACAATAACGCGTTGGGAATCAAATCTACATTTCAGTGTATCGAGGTCTTTTATGTTACCGATGATCGGCATGTTAAAGGATGGATGACTAGCGGTCTTTGCTGTCGGGTGAATTGAGGCGATAGAAATCACGGGCATTGTCGCAATACAGTTTCTTTAGCTCACTTGTGCTGCAGCCACTGAAGGCCCAGTCGACGGTGGCCACCCACTCTGCATAGGTTGTGGCTAGTGTGGATATGAACCAGTCGCCACCGAAGATGACCCGGTCAAAGCCAAAGCATTCAATGACATGATCAAAGTAGGGTCGCAGGTCATCTCGATTCCAAATGTCATGATTTGCTTCGGTCACCATCCCCGAGATTTTGCAGTGTACGTTTGATAACTCGGCAAGCGATCGGATATCCGCTTTCCACGGCTCAAAGAGCTGGTCCTTGATCTTCGGCTTGCCTATGTGATCGAGAATGAAATGCACATCCGGGCATGCACGAACCATTTCAGAAACATGACTGAGGTGATGATGATAAACGCAGATATCAAAGCTGTAGTCAAATGCGGGCAGGCATCGCAAGCCCTCAAGAAATGACGGCTGCACGCAGAAATCGATTGCTTCGGTCTGCAAAAGACGGCGAACACCTTTGATGAGCGAGTTTTGCTTGTATGTTTCAAGCTCAACAGTCACCTCTGATCCGTTTTCCATTAACGCGCATGCAATGATTCCCTTGAGCCGTGGATCTTCGCAGGCCAATTCCGTTGCCCATTGCACTTCATCGGACCGATTATCAAAATCGCAGACGATCTCCATGAATAGAAACGAATCGATATCAATCGATTGGGTATGAGTTTGAAACGTTGCTAGATCAACGGACTTATGGAGTGTTGGTGCTTCATCCCGAAGGTTTGTATAGCGAATACGGTTCAGGTTTGTCAGATGAACATGGGTATCGACGATTGGGAACTCAGGCATCCTTTGACCTCCGATGTGTCATGACCAATGCGACGGGTATCAGTGGTGTAGTTTCGTTGTTAGACCTCCGTCAATGATCACTTCGATACCGTTGATGAAGCTGCCTAAGTCCGTGCAGGCGAACGTGATGAAATGACCAATATCCTCAGGCGTTCCAATCCTTCCGGTCGGGTGCATGGCATTAACCCGTTCGAGCGTGGCTTGCCGGTCATCCTGGGAATCGAGCCAAACTTTAGTCATCCCGGCATTGATGAATCCTGGGCTGACGGTAATGGCACGTATTCCATGACGCCCTAGATCCTGGCACAGGCTATGCGTCATGGCCACGATGCCACCTTTGGCAGCGGCGTAGGCGGCCAGGTCTGGAATGGTTGCTGTTGCATGCACGCTGGCAATGTTGACGACAATGGCATTGTTGGATGTTTTCAACATGGGTAAGGCGGACTTGATTAGCAAAAAGATGCCTTTGAGGTCAACATTTTGAGTACGATCCCATTGTTCGATGGTCATGTCCTCAATGCTGCAGAAGTACTCAACTGCGGCATTGTTTACAAGGATATCGAGGCCGCCAAATTCTGCCGTCACTTTATCCATCACGCCACGGACCATTGCTGGATCAGAAATGTCGGCATGGACAAATAAACTTTTGCGTCCCAGTGCAGTAATAGCATCAACGGTGGCTTGGCCCTTGTCGGCCTCGATATCAACTACGACAACATCGGCGCCGGCGCCAGCCAGGGCCAAAGCGATTCCCTGGCCGATTCCCTGGGCAGCTCCCGTGACTAATGCCACACGATTGTTAAGTAATAATTCCATATTTCGTTCGAAAAACGTCCTTGGCGGGTCTATAGAACTCTAAAGTGTAACGGCAGTGTTCTTGCCGGGGTTTTTGCAAACCACTGTTAATGTCTGACCAGAAGCCAGCGGCACATAAACACTTTATCATAATCATAAAGTCTTCTGGATCACGAAATTAATTGCAGTGCTAATGCATGAAAGGAGATCCCGGTGTCCAGCTTCGACGGTTTAAACTTGTCACTTGGAAGTCTGCCCCGCATATCCCACGCTAAAAGTCGCTCGATCAGCGCCGAAAACATCACTGGTGAAAAAGGCCAAGGTGGCAGGGCGGTAGAGGGGACACGGCTGCTGTCCGAATCGATGCGGCAAAGGCTGGACAATTGGTACGGAGAAGGCTCATGGCCGGAGCCTGGCGGGTTTGACTGCGCTAGGGAACTCGGCGTGGGTTGGAAGGTGTCGCCATCGATCATGGTTGGCCCTGGCGAAACTGCTGACCTGGCCCGGATTTCGGGTGGCGGTGCCATCCAGCATATTTGGATGTACATTGCCGGTGATCCTCGCCGTCGTCGACTTGATATTCTGCGTATGTTCTGGGACGAGGAAACCCACCCTTCTGTGGAATGCCCAATCGGTGATTTTTTTGCCAGTGGCTGGGGGCATGTGAGTACCGTTAATTCATTGCCAGTGTGCGTGAATCCTAATGGGGCCTTGAACTGCTATTGGCTCATGCCGTTTCAGCGTAGTGCTAAGATCACCCTCGGAAATCTTAATGACAAACCGATTCAAGTGTTCTATCAGATTGATTACACGCTAACGGATGTTCCCAAGGACGCGGCCTACTTCCATGCTCAGTTTCGACGTGCCAATCCGGTACCTCATAAGCAGCCCTATACCATCCTTGATGGCGTCATCGGGTGTGGACACTTTGTTGGTACCTATTTGTGCTGGGGGACAAGTCTTGCTGGCTGGTGGGGAGAAGGTGAAGCGAAATTTTATCTTGACGGGGATGACGAGTTTCCCACCATTTGTGGAACAGGGACGGAAGATTACTTCTGTGGCGCTGCCGGTTTCGGACGCAATGGTGAGTACGTGGAGTTTAATACGCCGTATACCGGTTTAACGCAGGTTATCAATCCCTACGCGAAGTTTGATTACTACGGGACGTCACCAACAAAGATGCGATTCGGAATGTACCGGTGGCACATTAACGATCCAGTGCGATTTGAAAAGGATTTTCGTGTGACTATTCAGGCACTGGGATGGAAGCGGAAAATGGTTCTACTGGAGGATGACATCTCTTCAGTTGCATTCTGGTATCAAACGGAGCCTCATGTCACCTTCCCCAAGGTTTCTGATAGGACCTGCTTGGAAGTGTTTTGAGGCGGATGTAACCTGATGGCGGTTAGCTGCGGACGAGCAGTTGTTTTCCAGCATTGTTGCGAAGATAATATGTCCGCTATAGAACTCCTGTCGCCTAATAGGAGAATGATTCCCAGAAGCAAGTCATACGAGTGATCTTTAGCCGATCGACTAACCCCTTTGGGTAGTGTGGGTGTTAGAGGTCGTCAGCAGTCTGCGATAAGAGGTGACGGCAATGTATGAATTAGTTTCCGGTACATTTTCATCCATCAAAGTTGCGGCGATTTCGCTCAAGCCAGTTAAATGGAATAAATTAGCCAACGCGGACAAACTTGAATCCATGTTCAGAAAAGCCGCTAGGACCAAAGCAGAACTTCTAGTGGCCACGGAGGGTGTACTTGAAGGTTACATCGTAAATGAAGTAATTAGTGATCGGACCAAGATAGAGGCAATGCGCCAGGTTGCAGAGCCTATTGATGGACCCAACATCCGAAGGTTTAGGAGTCTTGCGCGATCGCTCAAGAAGTCTCTTGCCTTTGGGTTTGCCGAACGGATTGGGACGGAAATATTTAATGCTGCGATCTTCATTGATCACCAGGGAAGGATTGCAGGCAAGTACCACAAAACCCAACTGTCCGAGGGGACAGATCAGTCTTGTA
>CAUZIY010000037.1:0-23049 GCA_963579995.1 Phycisphaerae bacterium | reverse complement strand
CGAACTGTCTGCGGAAAAATAGGCAATCCTTGCTGGATATCCGTTACGATTGGTCTCGCACAGCAGTACCTAAGGCGATGGATTTCTTTGAACACCGGTGGATGACAAAGGGTGAACAGGTCACCGGGTCCCTGGATTTTTCCGGTGTCTGGCGGTTTAGGGAACTGCTTCCATTTTTTCGGGATGAGAACCAGGTTGTTACCATTGGTGAGGGGCGGACCAATCTTCAGAACGCACGCTTGCTCGCAAAGCAAGTTGGATTGCGCCCGGGAAACTTATTCCTGCAATACGAGGGACTCAACCCATCGGGGTCATTCAAAGACAATGGGATGGCTGCTGCCTTCACGCATGCCAAGATGGTCGGAGCCAGGAAGGTGGCGTGTGCATCAACTGGCAACACGTCTGCAAGTTTGGCCATGTTCGCAAGTCTCAGCAGCATGACGGGGATCGTGTTTGTCGGTACGGGTAAGATAGCCTACGGCAAGCTGTCTCAGGCGCTCGATTATGGAGCACGGACACTACAGATCCAGGGTGATTTTGATGCATGCTTGCGACGCGTGCGCCAGATTGCCGCCGATCGCCCTCAACTCGGTATCTATCTGATGAACAGTGTCAACCCATTTCGACTGGAAGGACAAAAGGCGATTATCTATCGAGTGCTCGAAGCATTGGATTGGAATGTGCCAGATTGGATCGTGTTACCGGGTGGTAATCTCGGGAATTCGGCGGCCTTTGGCAAGGCGCTGGCAGAATTACACGAACTGGGATTAATCCAACGAATTCCTAGAATCGCGATCATTCAGGCCACCGGTGCTAATCCGCTTTACGAGCTATTTGCCGAGCAGGGTGTACGGTGGAATGGCGGAGATGTCGACCGTTCAGTTGTAAGTGATTACTACCAACAACTAGATGCGGCAGATCACCATGCGCAAACAATTGCCAGTGCGATTGAGATCGCCAGACCTGTCAACTTATTCAAAGCCTTGCGCACCCTTGAAGTGACCCATGGAGTCGTGCGTGAAGTCGATGACGAAACAATTCTTGACTACAAGGCCTTGATCGGCCGGTATGGATTTGGCTGTGAGCCCGCAAGTGCCACGTCAGTTGCGGGTACGCATTACTTGGTCAAGGAAGGGGTCATCGGTGCAGATGAGACGGTTGTGTGTATCCTTACCGGGCATGTGCTGAAAGATCCTGATGCCACCGTCAAGTATCACACCGGGATTGACATGAAGGCTGCTAAAATGCCCGTGCCACAGGCCAAGCCATCAGGTCAATTTGCCACAGAGCCGGTCCAGGTTCCCGATGACTTGAACCGGATTATTGACGCGATAGGCGCAGATCCAGCAGGAATTGATCAGATGGAAAGTGACCCTGATGGGAATCCTGCTGGCGATCTTCCGGTCAGTGAGTATTAAGCAGGATCCTTGGTGCATTAGATTGGGTGTTTTGCTACATTGTTCCCTGCCGAAACCAAGCCCAGATGCCTTCCCTCCGAAGCCCACATTCATTAAGACACACAGGATGATTCACCCTTCGACACTGCTCTAGCCGATCTTGGGAAGACCACCATGCCGACCGCAACGATCAACGGTAGGCCTTGCGAGTTTGAGGGACGCCCTACAATCTTGCAGGTTGCACTAGATAACGACATCGCAATCCCCCACTATTGCTACCACCCAGGGCTATCAGTTGTCGCCAGTTGTCGAATCTGTCTTGCTGAAGTGGCTGCGCCTGACCCCCGTCAGGACAATAAAGTCAGCATGATGCCCAAACTCATGCCCGCGTGTCAAACGATCATATCGGAGGGTATGGAGGTTGATACCAATAGCCCCAAGTCGGTTGCCAACCAGAAGGCGGTGATGGAATACCTGTTGATCAACCATCCCATTGACTGCCCTGTTTGTGATCAAGCTGGTGAGTGTTCTCTTCAGGATTATAGCTACCGGTACGGTAATAGTGTTTCTCGATTCAGTGAAGATAAGGTGAAGCAGCCCAAGAAGGATATTGGTCCCAATGTCCTTCTTTATGCCGATCGGTGCATCATGTGTACCCGGTGTGTTCGTTTTACACGAGAAATTACCGGGACAGGCGAGTTGGGGGTATTTGGGCGAGGTGCCAGCGAGCAGATAGATGTGTTTCCCGGCAAACCAATTGACAATGAGCTATCAGGTAACGTCATTGACATATGCCCGGTGGGCGCACTGTTGGACAAGGATTTTCTCTTCCAACAGCGTGTTTGGTATCTCACGCGGACACCAAGCATCGACGGGATAACGGCATCCGGAGATAATATCTGGATTGAACACAACGAAGGCGTGATCCACCGCGTCAAGCCGCGTGAAAACGATCAAGTCAATCGGTGGTGGATCAGCGACGAGATCCGTTATGGATGGAAATTCATTCACAGCAAAGACCGATTGCGAATGCCATATCGCCTGCAGTTTGGTCAACAGGTCGAATGCGACTGGAGTCGGGCCTACAACGAGGTGAACCGAGGACTTTGCGCCGCGGTTGCGGAACATGGCAAAGGATCTGTGGCACTGGTGGTCAGTCCGATGCTGACATGTGAGGAAGCCCATGTGCTGGGTCAGTTCGTGCGTGCGTTAGATGACCAGGCCGTGCTGGTGACAGGCCCGGTAATGATTAAGGGCGAAGACAAAACATTCCCTGGTGGTTACACCGTTGTGGCCGAGAAATGTCCAAACTTGCGGGGTGTGCAGCGGGTGTTGCAGGGGTTGGGTGGTCAGGTGATCGATTATGATGCGTTCATAACCCAGTTGGCCGACAAAAAGAAAACCATCGGTGCTGTAGTGCTCACGGCAAACTCCCCTTGGGACTGGACGACTCGCGATTTAACGAAGGCCTTGAGCAAACCTTTTGTTGTTTTGATCGACACCCTATCGAACCCATTTACCGCCAAGGCCGATGTGGTCTTGCCCTCGGCAACGTGGGCGGAGAAATCTGGGACGTTCGAGAACGTTAATAACCGGCTCCAGACATTTGATCAGGCCATCAGTATTATTGATATGGCCAAGAGTGAAGGGCAGATTGCCATGGACTTGGCGGCAGCATGTGGTGTTGGTGATAAGCAGATCTTTGATGTCAATGAGGTACGCCGAAAACTTGGCGGCATTTTCGAGAAAAGCATTCATAGCCCCGATGTCCGGGAGGCACCCGAAAGCGATATGAAATATGTCGAGTTGATTTGATTGCACTGTCCCTTTAAATGGATTGAACGATTATGATGCGTATCATCTGCTGTTTTGTACTTCTGCTTGCTGTGGTTTTGGTCGGCTGCGATTCATCAAATACGGATACTGCGGAGAAGAAAACCAGTCAAAGCAAACCGCAGGAGAAGTCAAAGCTCCTGACACAGGCACTGGAACTTGCTGGACAGCATAAGTTTGATGAGGCGTTGGCTGCGCTGGATATGCTGATTGGGGAATACCCTGACTATGCAGAGGCTTATTTCAGAAAGGGAAATATCCTGCATGGGCAAGGCAACCTTCTGTATGACCGTAGTGTTGCCATGGATTCAAAAGGGGATGTCGCTGCGGCAACCAAGAATAGTGTGGAATCGACTGGGAAATTTACCGAGGCTGTAAATGTCTTCAACAAGGCAATTGAACTTAAACCCGATTATGGTGCGGCGTATCTTGATCGCGGCATCAATCAGATTTTGATCAACCAGAGAAAGGCTGGATACCAATCGCTTGATAAGGCGGAGGAAATTTTCAAGGCCAAACTTGCACAGAACCCAACGGATGTCGGGTTCAAAATTCAACTTGTGAACATCACGGGTTTTCGCGGAGAATTCAGGAATGCACTGGAAGATGCCAAGGGGATTTTAGCTGAACATCCCGATTCTGGAGATGCCAAGAATCTTGTTCTTGAGTTGGAGGAGGTTGTCAGAGCCAGAAACTAGACGGCTGCCTGGAAAGAGGCTTGGTCGTTGTTCACGATTCGCTCCATGCTGTTTGGTAGTGTATTCTAGGGAAATGTTTAAAACTCTTGCGGAGATCTCAAAGCACATTGGGGCCGAGCTGAGCGGTGACGCCAATTACAGTATCAGCGGTTGTGCCGGCCTCGAGGAGGCCAACGCTCAAGAGCTCAGTTTTGTTGCCAATCCCAAGTATTTGCAACTGCTCGACCAGACCTGTGCTGGTGCTATCGTCATTGGTCCCGAGGATGCCAAAAGGGTTGCCAAGCGAAATATTCTCATCTGCAAGAACCCCTATTTTGCATTTCGTCAAGCACTTGTGCTACTACATGGTTTCCGTGACCAACCTGCTGCGAAAATCAGCACACTTGCTGATATTAATCCAGCCGCCGAGATTGGTTCTGACTGCTGTATTGAAGCGTTTGTTTATATTGCGGCTGGCGTCAAGATTGGGGACCGGTGTGTAATCTACCCCCATTGCTATTTGGGTCCGGATACTGTTTTGGGAGATGACTGTATCCTCTATCCGAACGTCACCATTTATGACCAGTGTGAACTGGGAAACCGGGTTACATTGCATGCTGGTTGTGTAATCGGGGAGGATGGATTTGGTTACGCACATCATGAAGGTGAGCACCATAAAATCCCCCAGACCGGGAATGTTGCTATCGAAGATGATGTGGAAATGGGTGCTGGTTGTGCGGTGGATCGAGCTACAGTCGGCACGACACGGATTGGTCACAGTACAAAGTTCAGCGACCATGTGGTGGTCGGTCATGGTGCCCGCGTTGGGCCATACAACCTTCTGGTGGCCCAGGTAGGCCTGGGCGGGTCAGTACAGACCGGTCGGCACGTGACGATGGCGGGGCAAGTGGGCGTTGCTCCGCACCTGAAAATTGGCGAGCGATCGAGGTTTGCTGCCAAGTCGGGTGTAATAATGGATACACCTGCAGGAGTAGAAATGGGCGGGCAACCGGCGTTGCCCTTTACGGAGGCCAAGAGAAATTTTGTCGAGTTTAAACGGCTGCCAAAGTTAAGAAAACAGGTAAAGAAAATAAAAAAACAGCTGCAGGCATTGCAGGATCAGATTGATGAGCAGCAGGCAGTCACCTCAATTCCAGACCCTGCGTCCATTGTTGAATCAATCTCGAACGCTTCATCATAAATATTTGGTGTTTATCTGGGTGGATATCAGCTGGCCTGCAAACGGATGGGTCGGCATTTTGATTCCTGTTGTGAAATCCAGGTCGGGTGTCCGGGCATTATTGGTATGCCGCCAGGCATGAAGTTTCCCTTGATATGTGATCTTCAGGTCCCGTTTCCCCTTGCCTTTTGCTTTTTAAGTTTCCATTGGCGCAGACAAATTCCATCGGTATGACCGGATGTTTGCGCGGTATGAACTGGGCCGTGGTGATGTGGTGCAATGCCATCACTGATAATCTTAAACTTGCCGGTTGATGGCAACCGGTGCATTAAGTGTGGCCTGACAAATAAACAGTCCACTTGACGTTCCGATCCATGATGTGGACGATAAGAAACCTATTGACACGGATGTCACGAGCCCCAAGAATGCAGCTTCCTCTATTTTCAGTAGATCAGGCGAATGCCTCCTTCGATTCTGTTTCGAGCCAGGGAGTGAAGGGTTCCTCCTCTTCTGGGGCAGGCCGGTCAAGTCAACTGAAACTTTGTGTCCTGGGATCTGGTTCCGGGGGTAACAGTGCTGTTGTATGCCAAGGTAGTTCCGCCCTTGTCATTGATCTTGGTTTGGGCCCTATGACAACGGCTCGTCGCTTGGCGGCAGCCGGCATGAATCTTCAAGCAATTCGGGCGGTGTGCCTTACGCACTTGGACCAGGACCACTTCCGGCCGACCTGGGTTGCAACGTTGCTTCGATCGCAGATCCCGATCTATCTTCATCGTTGGCATGTTCATGGCCTGGCTTCACACGTTGATGGAAACTGTCTGCAGAAGGCTGGACTTGTACGCTTGATCGACGAAGAACCCTTTGAACCGGTGGATGGATATAGTGTGCAGGCAATTTGTTTGCCGCACGATAAAAAGGGAACATGTGGGTATCGCGTAGTGACATCCGGTGGCATGCTCGGTTATGCTACTGATCTGGGACACGTGCCCAAGCAACTTATCGATGCATTTACGGGTGTCGATCTGTTGGCGATTGAGAGCAATTACGATGAGCAGATGCAGGTTCAAAGTGGTCGTCCTGCCTTCCTCAAGCGCCGTATCATGGGGCGTGCCGGGCATTTGTCCAATGACCAGTCGTTTATTGCCGTGCGGCAAGTATTAGACCGTGGACCGGCTGGCAGTCTCCAGCATGTTGTTCTGCTTCATCGGTCCAACCAGTGCAATCATCCATCAATCGTTCGCCAAATATTTAAGCAGGATCCACGCTTGCTCGGGAGGATTACATTGGCGGAACAGCGCGAGATTACACCGTGGATTTGCGTGGATCCCAATGGGTCTGACCACCACGAACAGTTGGATTTAAGATTCTAGTTACCTTTTGACCCACTGGATTCTGCCTGGGCAAGCGGATGTGAAGCGTTTGATGTCTGCAACTGGGTTCGGGCCAGTGTCTGGTAGAGGTGGCATCGTTCGAGTAGCTCATGGTGCTTGCCTTGATCGATCACCCTTCCGCTATCGAGTACAACAATTCGATCGGCATCAATGACGGTACTCAACCGGTGTGCTACGACAAAGACGGTGCGTCCACGGCGAATATCGCGCAAGGCCTGGTTGATTTTGGCTTCTGAATCAGCGTCAATCTGGCTGGTTGCCTCATCAAGAATAAGGATGGTTGGGTTACGCAAGATTGCCCGGGCGATACAAACCCGTTGTTGCTGTCCGCCGGAGAGCCCCTCCCCATGTTCACCAAGCATTGTTTTATATCCATCTGGCAGGGCACGGATGAATTCATCAGCATACGCAGTTTTTGCTGCATCGATAATCATTGCTTCTGCAGCATGACGGCGGCCATAGGCAATATTGTCTGTAATCGAACCCTCAAACAGTATTGATTGTTGGGTTACAACCGCAATCTGCTCACGGAGTGGGCGCAATGACACCGTTTTGATATCAGTCCCATCGATTAGGACACGTCCGCTGTGTGGGGTTAACAACCTTGGAATGAAATTGAGTAGCGTTGTCTTTCCGGAACCATTAGCGCCAACGATGGCCACGGTTTGGCCGAATGGGATTTCTAGGCAGACATCATCAATAACCGGTTGGGATTCATCGTCATACCTGAAACTCACATTATCAAAGGTGACGGTCTGGCAGTGCCTTGGCAATGGCATGGTGTTTTGTGGGCGGTGCGAACCCATCGGTTCGACCGGTATGGCCAACAATTCAAACATACGCTGTGCCGCGGCACGCCCCTCGTTTAGTTGATGATTCAGGTTGGCCAAGGGCCGTAGAGCACTGGCCGCGAGTCCCAAGGAAACAATGACCGTGATGGAACCTTCCGAGTCCATGTTTTCGTTACGGAAAATATGGTATCCAGCTATGCCGGCCACAAGAATGACAAAGAATAGGCCCAGTGTGCCGATCAGTGGCGAGGCAAGAGCCCGGGCCGATCGGATTTTCATTTCCTGGTCATACTGTTCCCGATTGATCCGCCTAAATCGGCGTCGTTCGTAACCCTCAGCATTGTGGACTTTGACAACCCGTATTGCACCGGTTGATTCGCGCAAGGCTCCTACCATGCGCCCCCGGGTTCGTAGTACACGACGTGTGGCACGCCGAACCCGTTTGCCAAATCGTTGTAAAAGAATTGCGATAACCGGGGCACAGATAAGGCCAATGAGTGTCAATCCAATATCCCAGAACAGTGCAACACAAATTGCTGCTGTGCCCCGCAGCACCTGTTCAACTGTTTTCCCAAGCAGGGCCCGGTAGGCGGTCATTAGCGGTCTTGTATCGAATACCACGCGGCTGATGTGGTCAGCACTGCCTACCCGGAGTTGTTCGATAAGCGGGGTATGGATTACCCGGCGATACATTCTGCCTCGCCATACCATTGCTGCTCGCTGGACAACGGTGATGGTCATTAACTGGTGTAGGTAGCGTCCACAACTTCCAATGACACTTAGAAAGGTAATACTTATAAGAACCAGAAGAAAGATGTGGTATCGATCATCCGGAAGATTTCGAGCCAGCCAATCGCCAAATTCCTGGACAAATCTCCAGCGATCCGGCCTGACAAGCCAATGCCGTACTTGATCGGCCAGTGGTACTGATTGATCGCGCAGGATTTTTAGTGTCGGAGCCAGCAACGCAACCCCGCCACCAAACGAAGCTGCTGACAAAAAGGCGCCCAGCATGGCAACGGCGATTAACCGCTTGTATTTCAAGAGAATCGTTGTGGATTTCCAGAGCGGGTCGCGCATGAGGTTTACTACTGATAGGTGGAAAATGAATTGTTAGTCTAACGTGACATGATTAGATGCGCATACGTTGCGGTGAAGTTGTATGTCAATGGTCAAAGATCGTGGGATAGAGCATTGTGAACCCCTATTGCTTAAACCGTGATCCCCACCGTTACTCTTACGCGTTCGACAACTGGTCCATGTCATTTCCTTACTGGTTTCGAAGCCGTTCAAGATATCCGAAAAAGCCAGGAAATGTTTTGTTTACACAGGTTGGGTCATTGATGATAATCCCTGGTCCCGGGGATCTCAGCCCCGCAATGGCGCAACTCATGGCCATGCGATGATCATCATAGGTGTCAATGGCAGCCGCTTTGATCTTATTGTCAGCTGGCGGGTCGATCCGAATCGTATCTCCATCGATCACAATGTCTGCGCCAAGTTTCTTCAATTCGGTCTGCAATGCAACCATGCGGTCGGTCTCCTTCACCCGAAGGTTTCCCACGTTTCGGATCATAGTTGGACCCTCGGCAAACAATGCAACGACGGCCAGTGTTTGGGCCATGTCTGGCATGCGGTTCATGTCTATGTCGATACCGTGCAGGGATTGTCCACCTGAGGGGGCCATGACCGTGATGAAATCAGGGCCAAACAACAATCCCGCCCCCATTTGATGCAGCACGTCAGCAAAACCGACATCGCCCTGTAAGCTGTTTTTGCCAAGCCCTTGAATTGTGCAACGACTTGATGGGATGATTGCTGCTGCGGCGAGAAAATAGCTGGCGCTCGACGCGTCGGGTTCTATGTCGTAGGTCACGGCCCGATACCGGCCAGTGGGCACCTTGATTTCATGAAGTCGTTGGTCGCACTCAAGATTAACCCCGAAGGTCTTCATCAGGCTGATGGTCATCTCAACATAAGATCGGCTCGTGATATCTCCATCAAAGCGAAGAATAAGATCATGCTCGCAGTAGGGGCCAATCATTAGTAATGAGGTAATAAACTGACTGGATTGAGTGGTTCCAAGCGTCACTTGGCCGCCGGCGAGGCCTCTGCCTGTGACATGTAGTGGTGGGTAACCTTCATTGGCTCCATATGTGATCTGCCCTCCTATCAGGCGAAGTGCATCAACCAACTCCCTTATTGGCCGCTGGCGCATGCGTGGTTCACCATCGAGTTGGTAAGTTCCGGTCTTGGATAGGCACAATGCCGCAGTCAGCGGTCTTAGGGCGGTACCGGCGTTTCCCAAATGGAGGTTGCACAGTTGTGACGGGATGGTGCCAGAGCGGCCAATCAATCGCAGTTGATTGGCTGGCTCATCAAGTTGCAGCTCAAAGCCAAGATCTTTGAGTGCCGAGATCATATGTCTCGTATCATCGGCCAGAAGCAAATGGGTGAGGGTTGATTCCCCCTCGGCCAGCGCGGCCAGAAGCATTGCGCGATTGGATAAGCTCTTCGATCCGGGTGGACGGATCGTTGCGTTGAAACTCTCAATCGGTTCAATGGCTATGGATTGAGTCAATCGCCAGGCTCGAGCAATGAATCACCCATGTGTTGCCTAATTAAGACCTGCGAAATACGGCCACGATATTTTCAACGGGTATGACAAACAGCCGATTATCGCCTTCAAAGTCAACGGGAATCGCTTCCTTTGGATTGAACAAAATACGGTCGTATTGTGCAATCGGGTAATCTAAGTCGTTGTCAATTTGAGTGGAAACTGCGACGACTCGGCCAGTCAACGTGGGGATTTCAATTTTGTCAGGAAGATGAATTCCCGATTTTGTTTGTTTCTTGTCCTCATCCTTGCGGATTAAGACACGTTTGCCAATGGGCTCGACCGTCTCAAGCCTGGGCTTTTCCTTTTGTGTGGATTCACTCATAAAAGTCAACTCTCAACAAAACTATATCTTGACCTGATTTCCGTTTTCTCGTTGAACGAACAAAAGCTTGAGTAATTATAGCGCGTTATGGTCAAGCTTCCAAATGTCTACTGTTTGCGATGCCATACAAGGTGGGGCAACTCGGGAATAATCAGTTTATTGATCGCCAGGGTGACGGCATTGCTCGATCCGGGGAGCGCGAAGACCAGAGTGCTTCCGGCCAACCCCCCTATTGCCCGGCTGAGCATTGCAGCTGCACCGACCTCATCCCAACTGAGCATACGGAACAACTCGCCGAACCCTTCCAGCTCCTTATCGACTAATCGCCGGACGACCTCGATCGTTGTGTCCCGAAGGCCAATGCCTGTGCCCCCTGTTGTACAGATGACATCCAAGTCGCCTCCGTCAATCCAATCATGGAGGATGGAATCGATTTCAAGTGGCTCGTCCCTCACGATGCGGTAGCATTTGACGGTGTGTCCTGCGGCATCAAGTGCCTCGATGATGATCTTTCCGCTCTTGTCATCTTTTTCCTTGCGGGTATCACTAATGGTTAATACACCACAGGCAGCAGATTGATTCACGGCTTTTCGGCGGTGCTCGTCAGTTGCCTGGCTCATGGGTCAAATGCTCGCTTATGACTGTAGATAATCTTGCAGCGGGTTGGGGGCATGCCATGTTCATCGAATAGGGTCAGGATATTGGGTGCTTGTGTGTGGAGCCAGGGTTCTGGCAGGTAGTAACGCTTTTGCACTGTGCCTGCTCGACCGCCGGAAATATTTTCAAAATAGCGACCAGCATTGTATCCATTGATATAGATCTGGCCCTTGCTCATGCCATGTAGTTCAAGCCACAGTGGGGCTTGTGTATGGCCTAATTCAAACTGACAGCGATGCCAGCAGGGTAAACGATCTGATTTCTTCGCTGGTGTGCTGAATAAACTGTCGGCGGGTATCATCCAAGGGGCGAAGGCCCACCGGCCTTTTGTGCTTAGATTCCGTGTACATTGGAACAGTCGGACCTGTTGGCTCTTTGGTTTGGTCGTTGTGGTCTGATCCAGGCATACCAGGCGAAGCTCATTATTTCCGCCGCCAATCGATTGGCCAATCTCCAACAGGATTCTTGTATGACCTGCTGATTGATTTGGGTCATACATTGATATTGGTTTGCGATTGATCAGCACCATCATACGGCAGGGTAAATCAGCAAGGTCAAGAAACATTGGCTTGCGAGCCGTGGGGCGAAATGACCAGACATATGTGTCTGCCTTGGCATGCTCACCAACCCGAAGACCGGCAAAGCACCCACCCAGTTGAACGGGATCGGGTGCCTGCATCGTCACCTTTTTTGGCGGGCCCATGCGCACTGGTTTGACAGAGTAGAAGTGGCTGAAAATCCCCTTCTGTTCACCCAAAGACCAGCCGTCGCTTAGTCGGCCAAGCTGATCAGCGAGGACCACAACCTGACCGTCAACATTGATCCGGACGGGTTGATTAGGGTTGTGGTTATTTGCAGGGGTTCTGGTGCTTTTCGCGGCCCCACCGAGCATGCCGACAGCATTTCCCTCATGAAACAGGTGCAGCCGATCAGCCGACGCGACCAGTACGTTTTGGTTTCTGGTAGGCAATAGATTTAGCCGGTACCACCCGTATCCATCAATACATTGAAGCGATTCGAGGCTTTTGGGCCCGTCAATCAATTTGAATGACTTGGCCTGGCCCTCAATAAAATCGGTCTGTCGGGCTTGCTGCCAGCCACCGAGGGTCGGTGCCGTTTTCATACTTACTTTTGATGGGCATACGGAACGGATTTTGCCATCTGCAGTGATCGACCTGACTTTGTCCCAACCATCTAATAGGCGGGGCTGGTCATTCTCGTCCAGGCCATCAGTACCAACGAAGACTGCTTGGGACGTTGCGTAGGCCGCATCCACCATTGCCTCGTTGATCACCAACAAGGTGATGTTGTCGATGTGATGGACCAATGGTTTTGGTCCGGTGGGAACTTTAAGGCAAACCGGTGAACCATTAATACATACCAATCCGTCTGTCTGGGCAGGACCGAATAAAACCAGCATCTTCTTGGCTACCAATGCCCACGGTCGCAAGTTGGTATATGTCAACTGCCCTGCGCCGTGAAGATTCGCGTCTAGTAATAGCCATGCGATACGGCGTTCACCCCAGAACACTGGTAACTGCAGGCCATTGGGCAGCAGTAACTGGGACACCTGGCTTTGATCACGTGTGCCGCGAAATAGAAATACGATATCACCTTGGGACCCTCGTTCATGAACGGTACTGTGCTGCTGTCCATCAGGAGCTAGAGTTGCATGGCACTGGCCGGGTTCTAGATTGGCAAGGACATGGCCGAAATGGATGGCGAACGTGCTGACGCGTTTGACTGCGTTATATGCCTCTCCCCGTTGTCCTGCTTCACCGAGTGGTGCCCCGCCGTCATGACTCGTGGTGACAAATTGATTGGGACGTGCGGATCCACGACCGGCAGCGAAGCGGAAATTAGTGCCCCCGCAAAACATTTCGAGGTTGTATTGTGAGCCAGTTGCAATGACTTGTGCTATGCGAAAATCAAGCGCGACTTCTTGGCCATCAGATGGATGGTATTGGGGGTTCCAGTAATCACACTGGCTTGCACGCAAGCCGGTTACTAGTCGTGGTGCATCTGGCTGGACAACATGGAGTTGTCTTAGATCAGCAACAAGATGCTGATCGCCCGCCCACGTGTGGATCGTATTGTCAACCTGTTGCCAGAGATTGTTGCATACATTGATTGGGACGTTACAGCCGTTTTCACGTAGATAACGACTGATCTCCTGTAAATAGGCGTCGGCCTGTTCCGGATGGCTCCAGCACCATTGGTTCTCAGCTTGAACCATGATGATAGGACCATTGCTAGACGAGGTGATTTGTAGATCTGAAACCTGCGCCATGACTGCAGCAAGGTGTCGTGAACTGGCTTCAAGAAATCTTGATTCATTACCGCCACCCCGGAGGCAAATCCCTTGGATGGTAGTAAGCCAATGTGGCAACCCTCCAAAATCCCAGTCGGCACCGACGTAGGGCCCAGGCCGCAGCAGGCAGTACATGTCCTCTGCTGCGATCAACTCGATAAACCGCCGCAGATCCCTGTTGCCCTCAAAATTAAATTTATGAGGTTGTGCCTCGTGATAGTTCCAAAATACCGAGGTGCTGATGCAATTTAGCCCCGCCTGTTTGGCAGCACGAATTCGGCTGATCCACAGTTTGCGTGGTACCCGGGCATAATGTATTGAACCGCTTGCCAACCAGACCCGTCGGCCGTTGACCAGGAAACTGTGATCATCAAAGCTCAAGTTGGCCATCACATGACCCCAAGAGGTTGGAAGGTGCGCTGCGACCTCAGCGTAAATCCAAGAATAAAAACCGACCATCTATGATCGAAATCGGTACGCCCAAGTGCTGGCACATACCAGCTTAACGATTATTGGGTATTCAGGGTGTTGTGACTGAAGACAAAGGGGGATGAAGCAGGCTGTTGAGCGGCAGCAGCAACAGGTCTACACCGAATTTCAATGGTTGAAATAAAAGTCCAAATGTATTTTCATCGCTTGAATGGTGACCTGACTGGCCGCCGTCAAGTACATCCCTCGTTACGGTTTCATCAGATTCTGATCCTGCCGGGCTGTTCCCTGTACGGCTGTATTTGGATGACGTGATGTCAGAAAAATAGTACGGGTGGTGTTGTGTCGTTCCGTCGTAGGGTCCAATTACAATTTTCGGCCAATGTGAGCGATCCAGGCTTGAGATCGATGGTATTGGCGGCTGCCGTTTAGTTTCAGGCAAGGTGGTTTCTTGGATGATGCGATCTTCGGAGTGGTTTGCAGTAGGTTGGATCTCTTGGGATTGGACGGCCCGCTCAACTTCAGTAACCGTCATTTCCCTGGGCTCGTGGTTCATTTTATCTGTTTGTGGTTTAGTCACCGATTCACTTGGATTGGGTTCGATCAGCTGGGCCTCATGAGCTGCCTGTGCAGGATCCAATAGGGCAATATCAAGTTCTGCCGCGATCTCCTGCCTGCTTGCAAGACCCGGGCCATCAACCTCAAAAGTTGGTTGGCGGTCTTCTAGCGCTGCATGATTCGCATTATTCTTTGTGGTGGTACATCCCCACATTCCGCCGAGCCAATAGGCTGCGGTCACGCCCAACACCAACCATGCGACACGATATTGATTACTCATGACCAGCCCTCTCTAACAGTTTAGGTTGGGCGAGAATATACCACGGACTGCACAACCTACAAGCGGCCAACCGCAGCATGGCTCGTGTATGGTTCTAGGGCGATATTTGCTATCCATGATGTGCCTTGTGCCACACACCGCGCATGCCTTGCGTCCGGCGGCTCGTTCCTGAGAATAAATCAATATCCCACCGCAAACTATGACGCATGGGCGCCAACTCGGCGCGGCTGAATAATCACAAGTATCCCCAAGCCCAGCAGAATACCTGTTCCTGGTTCAGGTGTCGGTGCCTCAAGGCGACCGGTGTCAGCATCAATACGAATGTAGTCAATTTCGAGTTGAAAGTTGGTTTTGCCTGCCGGTGAGCGCGGGGATATCAGACCAAAATACGACTTGCTGCCGTCATCCATTATAGGTCGAGACATCATCTTCAGCGTAAGCAAGCCAGTTATTAACGTAGACTCGAAGATCGGCTGATTCATTCATGGCCATTCGGTAGAGATTCATATCTTCAATGTTCAAGTCAGGTACGGTGATTTCATGAACGGCCGGATCTGAACCTTTGCCTCCTGAATAGACCTCAACAATGACCTTGTCGGTGATCATTGGATCCCCGTATTGTTGTGCATCACCGAGAAGCACCCAGTAAAATTTACGACTGTCTGAGTCAATTGGAGCGCTGATTATAAAGCCTGACCCTCGACCAGCATCACCACTTCCACCAAGGTTCTCCCAAGTGTTGTTGGGACGCGCTGCCTGCACGTCGACCGTATGGGCAATGCCACTGCTGCCATCTGATGACTTTGCCGCGATTCCCATGACCGCGCCATCACTACCATTTTTGGGGGTTGTGAGTTAAACCGTCGCCACTCCGTCCGAAGCCGACCAAGTAATATTGGTGTCATAAATATCCTGGAACCACCCCTGGGGATCTGGATTTCCGACGTTGTTCTGGTAGCCGTCTATACGGGCATTACCTTCGTAGTTAAAATCAGATTCACCTATTGTGAGCGTAGAGCCAACACTCGATGCTGGTGTTGCGGTCAGCAAGTCTGCTGATGCCATACCACCGAGTGCCACGACAAAGATCAATACAGTTGAGATTGTCCTGTATTTTCTCATTGCTTAATTCCTATGTGTATGCCAAGCGGTTGGTATCAACTTTGATAGCCAGCTGGCTCATGATCGCGTCATCCCTAATTGGGGCTACCAGCCTAATGGTACAGGTGGCGCACGATAACTTCCTCAAGTTATCTCCTACAATCAGTATGCCAGAATAACAATATCATACTATGATCAATGTAATTGTCTGTTATTTAATTATTTGTAGCAATCACGGTGGTTCGGGAAAATTCGCTTCAGGTCACGGAATCGGTTTATTTTGAGCCAATTCAAATTGGCCGGTGCCCCGAGAGGGGGTCAAGCCTATTCCTTAGATCGCTTTGGGTGTCTTGCCCTGGTCAAATCCAGGTGTTTAATCGTCTTCGGTTGTGATTACATGGCACAGTGCCTCGATTGCTGGTCCAAGGTCGTCGATGCTCTGTCCCACAATGAAAATCGATCTTTGGGTGGGTGGAAATGGCAGCGTGGGTCGACTGGGATGTGCCACCGTATTGCGGATCAGGGGTAACGCACCGGCAAGAAAAAGACCATCTGCTTATTGAGGTCCAAGAGTTCAATGCGCCAACGTTAATGCTGGTCACAAGCCCCTGCTCCACCGTGCCATCATTTGCGATTGCATGATGCAGTGAATCCTGTTGCGGCCAGGAGCATGCAGCCCAAACATCACATGGTCACCTTCTATAAGTGTGGCAGTATTGCGGCAACCTGCGGCAGTCGGTGGTATGCGTTTGGACTCATAGTATCATGCGGAGATACCCTGATATCATCGAATAAATAATAAATAAGGGATATGAGTCATGTGGATGTATGTTGGAACATGTACCGGTAAACACAATGGCGGTATCTTGCGGTGTGACTTGGATATGACTACCGGCGCACTGTCATCTCCGGTCATCGTGGGAGAAACGATTAACCCCTCATTTCTAACGATTAGTTCAGATGGGGACTATCTATATTGTGTTAATGAGATTCAAGACTTCGCCGGTCAAGCGGCTGGTGCAGTTACGGCATTCAAAATTGACCGAAAGGATGGCAAACTCATCCAGGTAAACCAGCAGTCTACACGGGGTGGCTTGCCCTGTTACCTGGTGATTGATCAAACAGGACAGAACTTGCTTGCGGCGAACTATTGGGGGGGGAGTGTGGCTTGCTGGCCCATAGCCGAAGATGGATCGCTTGGGAAAATGACTTCATTCTGGCAGCACGAGGGTTCAAGTGTGGACCCGAAACGGCAGGATAAACCTTATGCCCACAGTATCAATCTCGATCCGCAAAACCGCTTTGCCATTGCAGCTGATCTGGGAGCCGACAAGCTGTTTGTGTACCGTTTTGATGCCGACGGCGGTGGTCTGACACCCCATGACCCATCCTCGGCTTCCCTGGCCCCCGGTGCGGGGCCTCGTCACTTCATGTTTCATCCTGATCGCCACGATGTTGCATATGTGATTAATGAACTTGATTCGACAATTACTGTTCTTTCTTATCATCCATCGTTGGGTCAACTGTCTGTTATGCAGACCGTTTCGACCCTGCCGCCCAATACAGACGGAGAGAACTACCCAGCCGAACTGCAGATTTCCTCTAATGGCCGTTTTTTATACGGGTCCAACCGCGGCCACGATACAATCGCGATCTTCGCGATTGATCCCCAGTCCGGGAAACTTACCGCAATAGGCCATGAACCCGTACGGGGCAAGTGGCCTCGCAATATTTGTATTGATCCGACCGGCAACTACCTGATTACTGCAAATCAAAAAAGTGATGATGTACTTGTCTATCGGGTAAACCCACAATCGGGCAAGTTGATGCCCCTGGGGGACCCATTAATGGTTTCTAGGCCAGTTTGTATAAAGTTCTTGAATCATGAGCAGTAGATATCAATTGGGAAGCTGTTTTACGAAAGCCGGATTGACCACTGTTGGCTACAGTGAACTGCATGAATATGGACACAGGCCAAGGGTGGATTTGTAAAACTATTTGCAAACAATCAGACGGAAAGTGATTCCTATGGATGAAGTTGGATTTAGCATTGTTGGGTTGGGTATGGGTAGGAGCCGCGCGGAGTTGATCGCTCAAACTGAGGGGGCGCGACTTGTCAGCGTCATTGACTTGCAGCAGGAACTTGCCGAAGAGGTGGCGGGTGAATTGGAGTGTAAGTGGTCCACCAGAATGGATGATGCACTGGCGGACAAGGATGTTGATGTCATGGTTATTATGACCCCATCGGGGTTGCATGCAGATTTGGGCATTCCCTGTCTTAACGCCGGGAAACATACAATTGTGACCAAGCCCATGGATATTACTGTCGACAGGTGCGACGCGATCCTAGCTGCACAACGTGCCAGCGGAAAATTGCTTGCCATCGATTATCAAAGACGGTTTGAAGAAGGTTATTCGAAGGCAAAGTTTGCTGTGGACCATGGTCTTTTAGGCAAGATATTGATGGGCGAAGCCAGGCTCAAGTGGTATCGTGGGCAGGACTATTTTGATAAAGGTGGCTGGCGAGGGACATGGAAGATGGATGGTGGCGGATCGCTGGCCAATCAGACGATTCACGAGATCGACCTGCTGCGTTGGTTGATGGGTAAGCCCAAATCCGTCGTTGGGAAGATCGGTGTGCTCAACCATGATATCGAAACGGAAGATGTAGGTATGGCGATGATTGAATTCAAAAATGGGGCCATGGGTACGATCTTGGGCACGACAACATTTACCGGCACCAACTATGAGGGACTTGAGATCCACGGTGTTGAGGGTGCCATGGTCAACACGGGTACGGAGCCGCAATGGACGTTTGCAGAAGGCATGGAGGAGCGAATCGATCAACTGCAACCACACACGCCATTTGGCAATACATTTGAAAATATGGTTGCTGCACTACGGGATAACGCGCCGCTTGTGTGTGACGGCCATGAAGGCCGTGAATCTGTTGAACTGGTCAATGCCATATATGAATCGGCACGCAACGGATCCAAGGTCGTCCAATTTAACTAAAACACTTTATTGCAACGGACCAACCTTTATGCCTGTCAAACATCTGATTCTTGATGCCGGACCTCACCATCGCCGCGATACGCTTGTACGCCTTGATGTTGGAGGTCCGGATATCTGTGGCGTTTTGTCTCGCGCGGACAGTGGAAAACACCTTCCCGGCCAGGTCATTGATGGAACTCTATATTTTGTTTTAGACGAATTGGCTGCGGGCGAGCAGTGCAAATTGGTATTTGAACCCGGTCAAGAACCTGATATCAGTGGTGTAAAATTTGATCACGATGTAGCTAAAGGCTACGTGGCTATGCAAGTTGCCGGTGAACCACTGACCACCTACCACTACGATCAAGTCCCGTTCCGCCCCTACCTGCATCCGCTGGTAGGCCCTCACGGCGTACATATGACCCGTGCTTATCCCATGGTTGAAAATATTGAAGGTGAGACAGACGATCACCTGCATCATCGATCGGTTTGGGTGGCCTTTGGTGATGTCGATGGTGTTGATCATTGGGGTGAAACCGAAGATTGCGGCGTGCAGGTTCACCAGAAAATCAACAAAATATGTGATGGTCCGGTACTGGGTATTTTTGAACATGAACTCCAGTGGCAAGGTCAAGATCACAAGCCATCATTAAGTGAAACACGCCGTATCAGCGTGTGCAACACGCCGCAATATGCCCGCCAGTTGGATTTGCAAGTGATCCTTTTGGCTGGTGACAAGCCCGTCGTGTTTGGTGATACCAAGGAAGGTGGTATCTGTTCGGTGCGGGTGGCCACCACGATGGATGGGAAAACGGGAGGCAAGATTGAAAACAGCGTCGGCGGTGTTGGTGAAGATGAGACTTGGGGAAAACCAGCTCATTGGTGCGATTATTCAGGCGTATGTCAGGGGAAGGATGTCGGGATTGCTATTTTTGACCATCCCTTGAATCTCCGCCACCCTACACCCTGGCATGTCCGTAATTATGGCCTGATGGCTGCCAATCCCTTTGGGCACTCTCACTACCAATCAAGTCTACTAAAAGATGGTTCCTACACCATTGAGGCGGGACAAACGCTAGCATTCAACTACCGCTTGTTACTTCACGAGGGTGATGTGGCTCAAGGCAATGTTGCTAATCGCTTTCATGACTATGTACACCCGCCTAACATTCAATTATCCGGATGAGATCCTATCAAGGGTATTTGGATACCTTGGCATTCAGACATTCATATAAACGGATAAAGTTTGATGACTATGAAAGATCATTGCTTTGATGCGTTATTCCCTGCAGGTCGATCGGGTTTTGTGGAGTTAGATGATGGCCGGTTGCTGGCAATTCACCGTGGCCTGGCAAGTTCTGTCTCGCACAATCACGGTCGAACCTGGAGTGAGCCACAGCCATTGGTCGATAAGGCAGGCCGGAAAATTAAAGGCGGACTTCATCATGTGACGGGCATCGTGAAACTGGCTTCGAATCGCATCGGCATCAGCTACGAAGCCGATATCCATGCACCACCGTTCGGTGCCATTGCCACTAATTGCTTCAGTTGGTCAGATGATCAGGGTCAGACCTGGTCGGGCATGGTTGCCATTAACCGTCCTGACCAGGTGGGCATGCCCTATCATGATTCACTCGTACAACTCACCTCGGGTCGGTTGGTGCAACCGGTTCGTGCATGTTATGCCGCGGGTCAGTCGCATAATGCCCCGGCCTACTGCATGATCAATGGCAGGCCATGCAACATTGAAGGTCACGCTCATAGCCCGGAAATGGACATTACATTTGTTCACTATTCTGATGACGAGGGTCAGACCTGGCAGCGGTGTGAAGATTCCATTTTTGTCTGGTTGGACGATGGATACCAGGGTGTTTATGCATGTGACGAACCCACGTTGGCCGAGGCCAATGATGGCCGGCTGGTTTTAGCCATGCGGTCGACCATCGGACGAATCATTGAGGCTTGGAGCAATGATGGTGGTCAGACCTGGACCCGAGCGGTGTCCAACGCCCTACCCAACTCCTATTCACCATGCCGCATACGCCGTATTCCGACCACGGGTGACTTGCACATGGTATGGAATCAGGTTTCAGCCAATGAAATTCGTGGTGGTTACAGGCGATCTCGGCTCAGTTCTGCAATTTCTACTGATAATGGCAAGACTTGGATAAATTTCAAAACACTTGACTGCTGCTCACAACTCAATCCGGGTCCCCATGTGGAATCGGAAGAACCGCCACGATTTGTGATTGCTCGTCAGCGTGTTGGTCAGTTCCCGGCGGATTACTGTATCTACAGATATCCTAATGTCAGATACGCTGGTAACACGGTCTATTTCATGTACGATCGTGAATGCGTGGGTGATCGGACACGTTATCGTCGCATGTTGCGTGCCATGCCGATCGATAGTCTCTACCATGATGAACCATGGGATCTGCGACTCAGCAACCACGTCCATGAAGGTGATGTGCCCCCCGCTGTGCAGCGGGTAATGCAGGGCACTTCGCATATTGAAGCCTGACAACTTGTTCCTGCCATGTTTTATTCGTGTTTTTATTTTGATTGTGGTTGGAGGGGATACGCCAGATGACCACACGGAATATTGCCGCTATTGACATCCATGCCCACTACGGGGTTTATAAGCGAGCAGGGTTTACAGATCTCGAGAACCAATTCTTGACCGCCGATGCGCAATGTGTGGTGGACAGGGCGCGTGCGGTCAATATTCAATGGACAGTTGCATCTCCGCTTTTGGGTCTGATGCCACGTGGTGAAGCGGATACTTGTGAAGGAAATAGGCAAGCGGCCCGTGTTGTTGAGATGATCGACGGATTGTATTGGTGGGTGGTTGTTAATCCGCGACAGCCGGACACCTATCAGCAAGCAGAACGCATGCTCAAATTACCAAAGTGTGTGGGGATTAAGTTACATCCGGAGGAGCATATTTATCCCATTACAGACTATGGGGATGAGTTGTTCGAGTTTGCATCTGGTTGCCATGCACTCATTCTCGCCCATAGCGGTGATGCAAATAGCGAGCCCTGCGATTTTGTGCCATTAGCCAATGACTATCCGCAGGTGAGCCTCATCCTGGCACACCTGGGCAATGGAGGTGGTGCCCAGGGCGATCCCACAAAGCAGGTTGTGGCGATTCAGGCCTCCGTTCATCGCAATATTTATACTGATACGTCAAGTGCGCGTAGCCTGACCCCTGGTCTGATTGAATGGGCAGTTCAGGAGGTTGGTTCGCACCAGATTCTTTTTGGCACTGACACACCGCTCTATTTTTCTGCATCCCAGCGTGCTCGTATCGATGAGGCGGAACTGAACAATCAGGAGAAAGAAAACCTTCTTTTCCGCAATGCAGATAGACTCCTGGAACTTCATGGCACAAAAATATCACCTAGAAATGGGATAACTAACCTTTTGGAATGAAGGTCGACTGTTCGTTACATCTGTTGGCCGAAAAGGAATATTCCTCATGATGTCATTTGGCTTTATGAATTTTAAAAGATGTTTGGTCTTCTTGCCCAGTTTTCTACTAATACATATTTCCTTGGTCGGGGAATTATCTGCCATGGTTTTGGCGGATAAAGGACAGACGCAGTTTGCAATTGTTGTTGATGATGCCCCACTTCCGCTGGAACAGATGGCAGCAGAAGAACTTGGTAAATACCTGGAAAAAATCACATCCGCTAAATTCCCCATTCAAAAACAGGCAACTGGTCCGGTGATTCATGTGGGTCCGACCAGAGCCGTCCAACAGTTATTGCCGGATGTTGATTGGGCCGCTCTTGGAACAGACGGGATCGTCATCCGGACCGTTGGTGGGGACTTGGTGTTGGCTGGCGGCAGGCACCGCGGCACCCTGTTTGCGGTCTATACATTTCTGCAGGACTTTGCAGGCTGTCGCTGGTGGTCCGGTGATGCGGAGCGGGTGCCTGAGCAGGCAACGTTGGTCATAGATGATCTGGATGTGATCTATCGCCCTCAATTCGATCAGCGTGTGATTAGTTCGTCGCAGTACGGGAATCGGGTTTTTTCGCTCAAGTCTCGGCAGACTATTGATTTGGAGTATTCTTTTGGTGACCACACAATCGATAAGTTGCTGCCACCGGACAAGCATTTCATAGAGCATCCGGACTGGTACATGTATGCGCCGGACAATGCATTTCAAAATGATCCGACCACCCAGTACACATTCGCCAGCATGCTCGGCGGGGTCAAGTCGAGAAATTTACAGCACTATGAAATAGCGCAACGTACACGGCGAATACCGATGGCACCGTGCCTTAGTGTGCCCGAGGCTCGGCGAACAATTGGTGATGCGGTGATCGCCCAGCTTGCTGAAAAATACCCGACATGGAAGTATCCACCGAAGGTTGTCTGGGTCACTCAGTGGGATGGTCGTCAAAAGTGCAGTTGTGCCAAATGTGTTGCGGTGCGTGCGACAGAAGGTTCACACGCGGCATTATGGGTGACAACTGCAAATGAAATCGCAGAGCGGA